>JBBSAP010000036.1:0-30003 GCA_038252165.1 Bacteroidales bacterium
GTAAAAAGAAATGCTACCAAAGCCGAAATAAAAGAGGTTGAAAAATAATTAACCTTAATTTTCTTTAGCCGCAAAGAGAGATCTTTGCGGTTTATTATTTATATTTTCCTGCAAGCCAAATTTAATTCATGTATTATGAAGTTGAAATTATTTTCATTAATTTTAATATCCACCCTATTTTTCTCTGTATCGTTCGCACAAGTAACTGACGCTGAAAAGAAATTGAAAGTAATTAATGCCGACACTGTAATGGGCTGGAAAAAAGGGGGTATTGTTGCAATAAACATTGCACAGACTTCTCTTACGAACTGGGCTGCCGGAGGTCAGAATTCAGCTGCTTTTAATGGGATTTTCAGTGCCTTTGCAAACTATAAACAGGGCAAATCGGCATGGGATAATTCACTCGACATCGGATATGGAATCCTGAAGCAGGGGAAGAATGCCAGCCCGATGAAAACCGACGACAAATTTGATTTATTTTCCAAATACGGCAGGGAGGCGTTCAAAAATTTTTATTATTCAGCCCTCCTGAATTTCAGGACACAGATGAGACCCGGGTATAAATACCCTGACACGGAAAAGAAAATCTCAGATATTTTTGCTCCTGCATATCTCCTTATTGCTGCCGGTTTGGATTACAAACCATCTGCTTATTTCAGTGCCTTCATTGCACCACTTACAGCAAAATTTACTTTTGTAAATGATCAGGTCCTGTCTGCAGCAGGAGCATTCGGCGTAAAACCCGGTGAGAATTCAAGGAGTGAGTTCGGAGGATACCTGAGAGCTATCTTTTCAAAGAATGACTTTAAGGATGAGTTCATAAAAAATGTCTCTTTCACATCAAAAATTGATCTGTTCTCAAATTATGCCCATAATCCCCAGAATATAGATGTAACATGGGAGAATCTCATTGGCCTCAAAGTGAACAAATTCCTTTCAGTGAATTTCAACACTGTCCTCATATATGATGACGACATTAAAGTACCTGTCGACAGGAACGGGAATGGTCTGTTTGAATCAAACGAGGCTCCCGGTTCCAGGACCCAGTTTAAAGAAATTTTAGGTGTAGGATTTTCTTATAAATTTTGATAATAACCAACTAAACCCCTGACAAAATGAAAATTTTAGACGAATTCAAAGCTTTCGCAATTAAAGGCAATGTTGTCGACATGGCTGTAGGAATTATTATTGGTATTGCCTTTGGCAAGATTGTTACATCAGCTGTAAGCGACATAATCATGCCACCGATTGGGCTGCTTCTAGGTGGTGTCAACTTTGCAGATTTGAAAGTTGTCATGAAAGCAGCTACCGAAACTGTTCCTGCAGTGACATGGAATTATGGTAACTTTATTCAGGCGATTATTGATTTTCTGATCGTTGCTTTTGTTATCTTTATGATGGTCAAGGCAATGAATGCGGCCAAGAAGAAAGAAGTTGCAGCTCCGGCCGCTCCTCCCGCTCCGACAAAGGATCAGGTTCTGCTGACAGAGATCAGGGATCTGCTGAAGAAATAACATTTGGAATATATAGGATGGTTTATGGTAGAGATGGGTCTGAGACCCATCTCTACTTGTTTTTATTATATTTATCCCTGCAAAACAATTAAACATGAAATCCAAAATCCTTCTTGTCAGCGGTCTTTTTCTTATATGGTTTTTCCTGACACTTTTTCCCCTTCAGGGACAAACACCCCCTTCAGGAATGAAGATCTGGTTCAACAGACCTGCTGAGACATGGAATGACGCCCTCCCTGTTGGCAACGGGAGGCTGGGGGCTATGGTCTTCGGAGGCATTGAGAAGGACCGGCTTCAGCTGAATGAAGAATCTGTTTGGACAGGAGCTACGCGATGGGATGCCAATCCGGAAGCCTTAAAGAATCTTCCCAAAGTGAGGAAGCTTCTTTTCGAAGGGAAATACGGTGAGGCTGAAAAGCTTGCCCAGAGCGGGATCATGGGAGCTTTCAGACGCGACAATACCTCGAGCTACCAGACCCTGGGAGATCTTATTCTGGATTTCACTCCGTTACGGGAAGTATCCGGTTACCACCGTGAACTGGATATCGAAGAAGCAATATCACGGGTTATATACACTGCCGGCCAGGTAACCTTTATACGGGAGATTTTTTCGAGCGCTCCGGACCAGGCCCTGGTTATGAGGATTACCGCAGACAAACCCGGGGCAATCACTTTTTCTGTCAGGCTTTCCCGACAGGGGAATAAGGCAGCCATTAAGGCTGCCAATAATGAAATTGTTATGAATGAGCATGTTGGTAATGGAATCGGAGTCAGGATGGAAGCCCGGCTCAGGCTTATCAATGATGGAGGGAAAATAGTATCGGGAGGTGACAGTATAAGGATTGAAAAGGCAAATTCAGTTCTGATCTTACTCACCGCTGCAACTGACTATTCAGGGAATGACCCTGCCGTTATTTCCGGGAATCAGCTGGAAAATGTTTCAAAGCGATCATATTCTGATATCAGGAAGGATCATATTGCTGATTACCAAAAGTATTTTAAGAGGGTCTCACTGGATCTCGGATCAGGCGACGGGAATTATTTTACAACTGATGCCAGGATCACTGCAATGCAAAATGGTTATGCCGATACTGACCTTATAGAGCTCTATTATCAGTTTGGCCGGTATCTGCTTATCAGCAGCTCACGGCCGGGAGACCTGCCGGCAAACCTGCAGGGGATATGGGCTGACGGATTGAATCCGCCGTGGAGTGCCGATTATCATATCAATATCAATATCCAGATGAACTACTGGCCTTCTGAAATCACAAATCTGGGTGAACTGCTTCTGCCATTTGCTGATTTCATCGATGCTATGCGTCCGAGTGCCAGGCGAACTGCTAAGGAAGTATATGGATTGAAAGGGATAGTTGCCCATTACACAACCGATGTCTGGCATTATACGGAGCCCCTGGGAGCTGTGGTATACGGAATGTGGCCAATGGGAATTGCATGGAGCTGCCAGAATATCTTTGATCATTACAGTTTCGGAGGCGATATTGATTATCTGAGGAATAAAGCTTATCCTATAATGAAGGAAGCGGCTGAATTTTGCATCAGCTGGCTGGTTGTAAATCCTAAAACAGGTTTTCTTGTTTCAGGTCCGTCAATTTCTCCGGAGAACAGATTTAAAATTCCGGGAGGAGGGGGAAATGCCAGCATTGTAATGGGTCCGACAATGGATCATATGATTATCCGCGATCTGCTTCAGAACACTATTGAAGCAAGCGTTATTCTTGATACGGACAAAGGCTTCCGCAGCAAGATGGAGAAGACACTTGAGAAGCTTACACCAATTAAAACCGGGTCGGACGGCAGGATCCTTGAATGGTCGGAGGAACTTGAGGAAACTGAACCGGGGCACCGGCATATTTCACATCTTTACGGTCTTCATCCGGGAAACCAGATTACAGAACAAAAGAATCCGGAATTGCTTGAAGCAGCAAGGAAAACTATTGAGTACAGGCTTGCGAACGGAGGAGGACATACAGGGTGGAGCAGGGCCTGGATTATAAATTTCTTCGCCCGGCTAAAGGATGGGGAAAAAGCTTATGAGAATGTCCTGGCTCTTATCAGAAAATCGACTCTTTACAACCTGTTTGACAATCATCCTCCCTTCCAGATCGACGGTAACTTCGGGGGCACTGCCGGCATCACGGAAATGCTCCTTCAGAGCCATGCCGGTGAAGTGGAATTGCTTCCTGCCCTGCCCTCTGCGTGGGAAACCGGATATATACATGGTTTAATGGCTCGCGGTGGTTTTGAAGTTGACATCGAATGGGAAAACAGTATACTGAAACTGGCAAAAATCACTTCAAAGCTTGGAAATCCTTTGAGACTGAATTACAAAGGGAAAGTCACTATACTGAAAACTACTGAAAAAGGGAAGTCATATGTATTCAGGAATGGAGCTTCGGGAATAATACCAGATTTATAGAACCCTGATAGATAAATTTTAACCACAGAATACAAAGGTTTTTAATTCAGTTTTATGAAAAAAATCCTCTTCCTCCTCTTAATCACCCTGTTTTCGTGTTCCTGCAGTGAACCCAATTCATCTGATTTTACAGTAACCCGGTTACGTTGCAACAATCTTGAAAATCCTGCCGGGGTTTTTAAGAATTCTGTCTTCAGTTGGATCATTATATCCAGGATCAGGGGTGCAGCTCAAACCGCATATCAGATTGTTCTTGATTCTGATGAGAATAACCTGAAACCAGGAGGTGACTGTTTCTGGAATTCAGGGAAGATCTATTCTTCCCAGTCTGCATGGATAGGCTATTCCGGACCCGCACTTAAACCTGCAAATAGATATATCTGGAAGGTGAGGATTTGGGATAATAATGATACTCCGTCAGAGTGGAGCACTTCAGCTTCTTTTATCACCGGACTTTTCACCAGGGCTGACTGGAGCAGTGCAAAATGGATCGGATATGAAGAGATCCCTGATTCTCTGCTTCTTGTCCCCGGCGTGCATGGAAATGGCAATAACCTCGGTGAGGTTGCAAAAAAACGGACAGTGATACCATATTTCAGAAAAGAGTTTCGGCTTGATAAGAAGATATCGCGGGCTCTTGTTTTTGTTAGCGGGCTTGGTCAATATGAACTTTATGTAAATGGGGAAAAGGCAGGGGATCGTTTTCTTTCTCCCGGCTGGACTGATTACCGGAAAACCTGTTATTACAACACTTTTGAAATAACAAAAACACTGAGGCGGGGTGAAAATGTATTGGGAGCTATTGTCGGCAACGGCTTTTACAATATAAACAGGGAACGTTACAGGAAGCTGGTGATATCCTATGGCGCCCCAAAAATGATTTTGAAGCTTGTTGTGAAATATAGTGATGGTTCTGAGGAGACAATCGTCAGTGACAGGACCTGGAAGGCTTCTCCTTCGCCGGTTACATTTACCAGCATCTATGGAGGCGAAGACTATGATGCCCGTCTTGAACAGAAAATGTGGCAAAAAGTTGGATTTAGTGATGAAGCATGGAAAGAATGCCTGGAAGCCAGGGAGCCATCCGGGGAACTTATGCCCGAAATGGACCATCCGCTTAAAATCATGGAAGTGTTTGATCCCAGGGAAATAGCCTGCCTGAATGATACCATTTGCGTCTATGATTTTAATCAAAATGCATCAGGGATAGTCAGGCTGAAAGTCCATGGGAAAAAAGGACAGGTAGTGCGGCTCGTTCCGGGCGAACTTATCGGTGATGACACCTTTGTTACACAAAAGGCAAGCGGGGAACCATATTATTTCACCTATACGCTAAAAGGAGATAAGGAAGAGATCTGGGTTCCGCGGTTCAGCTATTACGGCTTCAGGTATGTTGAGGCTGTTGGCGCCAGGCCTGACGGTGAACCTAATCCGGATGATCTGCCGGTAATAACCGGATTGCAGCTTCTTCATACAAGAAACTCCTCCCCTTCTGCCGGAAGCTTCAGTTGTTCGAATGAGCTTTTCAATTCAATATACAAGCTGATCAACTGGTCGATAAAAAGCAATATAGCAAGTGTTGCAACAGACTGCCCGCACAGGGAAAAGCTCGGATGGCTGGAACAGACCCATCTGATGGGAAACTCGATCAGGTATAACTTCGACATCCATAATCTGTACAATAAGATCATTGATGACATGGCTGAATCCCAGCTCGAAAACGGGCTTGTCCCGGATATTGCACCGGAATATGTTCCGTTCCTCGGCGGATTCAGGGATTCACCCGAATGGGGCAGTGCCTGTATACTGGTTCCGTGGGACGTGTTTAAATGGTATGGAGATATCGGCGCCATTAAGAAAGCATACCCGATGATGAAAAGCTACCTGAATTACCTGGTTGGTAGGTCAGCAAACTATATCCTTTCACATGGCCTTGGAGACTGGTACGACTTAGGTCCGAAATTCCCGGGGGAAGCCCAGCTTACACCCAGGGCTGTAACAGCAACATCACTCTATTTCTACGATGCAAAACTGATGGCTGAGATGGCCGGGCTGGTTGGTGAAAACGAAGATGCCGTCATATTTAAAAACCTGTCAGAAGAAATCCGTAAAGCTTTCAATAAAGAATTCTTTAATCCTCAGACCTATGTTTATTCCACTGGAAGCCAGACGGCATATTCAATGCCTCTTTTTTTCGGAATGGTCGATGACAGTATAAGAAACAAAGTTACAGCCAATCTTGTCAGTTCGATAAAAGAAAACAAAAATGCCCTTACTGCAGGGGATGTCGGGTACCGGTATCTTTTAAGGGTGCTCGAGCAGGAGGGTTATTCACAGCTGATTTTCGACATGAATTCAAAGACAGATGTGCCAGGCTACGGATACCAGCTTTCAAAAGGGGCTACATCGCTTACTGAATCGTGGGCCGGACTAAGGAATGTTTCAAACAACCACATGATGCTCGGACATCTTATGGAATGGTTTTTCAGTGGTATCGGAGGCATCAGCCAGATGCCGGAATCAAAAGCGTTTGACCACATTTTTATTGCACCCGAAATTATCGGTGACATTACCTGGGCTGATGCAGCAATAGAGTCTGTCCATGGTGAAATTTCAAGTTCATGGAAAATCACTGATAATGATTTTTCGCTTACGGTAAGAATCCCGGCAAACTGCAGGGCAACGGTAGAATTGCCTCAACCAGATCCTGACAAGATTAGTGAAAATGGCATTCCGGTGAGTTCTTCTGAAAACATAAAAGTCATTAAGAATTCCGAAAGGAAAACTGTTATAGAAACTGGTTCAGGTGAATACTATTTTACTTGTCCCTTATGAACTATATCAGAGGCAAAAGCTATTCCTTACCACCGGTCATCGTATCCTTCCAATGCTTCAGCTCGCTCCACTTGCCGAGATAGGTAATATAACATCCGTTAATGAGCAGAAAAACTTTACTGACAGCGAATCCCTGGGCAGTTTTCTGCGGAAAGCAGTCTATGAAATGCCAATCCCTGACTTATTCATACCATGGACTAATTTGAAATAAGATGAGGATGTAAATTAAAACTGCGATTAACTTAGTAAATAAAACTCAGATGCGTAGTAATAATGACCAGGATAAATCCGATCGGTCGCTAAAGTTCAGCGAAGCCCTGAAATCTATTTCACAGGACAGGATAAGGACCAATCTGCTCAGAAAGCAAGAACAAATAGCGCTTGCTTTTTTTGGAAGCTTACTGGTCTTTGCCAGTTTCATCCTGGCATCTTATATAAACAAGAACTATCTTTTACTGGGAGTTCCGGGGTTTATCAGCAATGTTTTCGATACCCGGAAGTTGCTGAAGATAGCTTACGGAATGGGTAAGAAGGATATAAAATAGCATTTTCAACACACTTTCCTTCGTAGGGGATGGGAGCGCTGACATCAACCGCCACCAGTAAATCATTGCCTGAAAGTCTGACTCTGTTAACCGGTATTTGAAGCCATTCCGTTCAATCCCTTAATAGCACCAATTAGACATATCTAACTATATTTGCTACAAAAGTTATTATATAATTTTATATTGGTATTTACATTAACAAATTATTTCTGATGGTACAATTTTATAACCAGGAATTCAGCGAAATAATTTCCAGCCTGAAAACCGATACAGTAACAGGATTGCACACTGATGAGGTCAAAATAAGGCTTATTGAATACGGATATAATCAGCTTGCTTCAAAACGAAAGAAGAGCTTTGCGCTGACGTTCTTTGAGCAATTTAAAAGTTTTATGATAATTATTCTGCTTATTGCAGCTGTAATATCCGGAGTGGTAGGTGTTATAGAAGGAGAAGGATTGCTTGATACATATGTCATATTGGGAATTCTGGTACTGAATGCATTTGTAGGGGCATTCCAGGAGAGGAAAGCTGAAACTTCAATTGAGGCTTTGAAAAGCCTGACTGCACCACTTTCCAAGGTACTTCGCGACGGAGTTATAAAAGAAGTCCTGACAAAAGAGCTTGTCCCAGGTGATATTATTATTCTTGAAACCGGTGCCGTAATTCCTGCAGATTTACGGCTGACTGAAGCAGTCAATCTTAAAATTCAGGAATCAGCACTTACAGGAGAATCTGTTCCCGTTGAAAAATATACTGATGTTTTGCCTGGCGGTGACGTAGCTCTTGGCGACCGTATAAACATGGCCTTTTCGAGCGGTATGGTAACATATGGCCGCGGACGTGGTGTTGTAATTGCAACAGGTATGAAAACTGAAGTAGGGAAAATAGCAAATCTGCTTCAGGAAACTGTTGACACCGAAACACCTATGAGCAGACGTCTGGAACAGTTGGGAAAGGTTCTTGGAACTGCAGCACTTATCATATGTGCTGTGATCTTTATTGTAGGAGTTCTCTATGGCAATTCAGTCATCAGCATGTTTATGACTGCTGTAAGTCTTGCCGTTGCTGCCATTCCTGAAGGGTTGCCGGCAGTTTCGACAGTTGTTCTGGCAATCGGTGTTCAGCGCATGGTAAAAAGGAATGCTATAATACGTACGCTGCCTTCTGTCGAAACTCTGGGAAGTGCAACTGTGATCTGCTCTGATAAGACCGGTACTCTTACGCAGAACAAAATGACAGTCGTTGAAGCTTATGTCAATCATAAAAGAGATGTTATAAACAGGGCTGCCCCTGCCACTGTTCTGAATAAGGAGGAAAAAAGGCTGCTGGCAATATCTGTACTATGTGCCGATGCTCAAGTAAGAACCATTGAGAATGGTAAGTATGAATTTACAGGTGATCCAACTGAAACAGCCTTGCTTGATTTTGGGATCTTGTATAATATGAACAAGGATGATATTGAAAAAAAGTATCCCAGGATCGCTGAAATTCCGTTTGACTCAGAAAGGAAACGAATGACAACTGTTAACCGGATGTCTGAAACGAACACACGGATAAATGTAAAAGGAGGACTCGATGAGGTGCTTGGTGTTTGTGATAAAATTATCATCCATGGCAATATACGGCCCATTGCAGATAAGGATAAACTGCAGATACTTCACGCAAACGAGACAATGGCAAATTCGGCACTTCGTGTTCTGGCGATGGCATACAAGGATCTGCCTGAGGCTCCACAGAATGTTAGTATAGGTGAATTGGAAAAGGGACTAATTTTTATTGGCCTGCTTGGGATGATCGATCCTGCAAGACCCGAAGTAATTGATGCTGTTGCAAGATGTAATAGTGCAGGAATTAAACCTGTTATGATAACCGGTGACCATATTAGCACAGCCATGGCTATTGCCCGTGAGATAGGCATTTACCGGGAAGGAGATACCGCCATAACCGGTGCGGAACTTGAAAAGCTAAGCGATAAAGAGTTTACAAAAAACATTGCAAAGTACTCAGTATTTGCAAGAGTGGCACCTGAGCATAAAGTCCGGATTATTAAAGCATGGCAGAGCAATTATGAGGTTGTGGCTATGACCGGGGACGGTGTAAATGATGCTCCGGCGCTTAAGCAGGCTGATATCGGTGCGGCAATGGGAATAGTCGGTACTGATGTAGCAAAAGGTGCTGCTGATATGGTCCTCACCGATGACAACTTTGCAACGATTGTGTCGGCAGTTGAAGAAGGCAGAAGGATCTATGACAACATCCTCAAGGCTATTCAGTTTCTGCTCTCAACAAACATTGGTGAGATATTCCTTTTACTGATAACATCGATTTTCAACCTGGGAACTCCCCTCCTTCCGATCCATATCCTATGGGTGAATCTGGTGACTGATAGTCTTCCCGCACTGGCACTGAGCGTTGATCCGGCTGAAAAAGAGATTATGAAGAGGAAACCGCGGAATTCAAAGAAAGGTTTTATGACAAAGGGCATGGTTTGGCGCATAATGTACCAGGGGATAATGATAGGTGCAATACCCCTGGCTGCTTTCCTGATAGGGTTGCGTGAGCAGGGTGTTGCCCTTGGTCAGACAATGGCGTTTGCAACTCTTATGTTTGCCCAGCTTGTTCATGTTCGTAACCTGCATTCAAATACAAGGTCATCGCTGGCAATCAGTCCGTTCAGGAATATACCGCTTATCCTTGCAATAGCTGCTTCTGCCACTCTCGCTTTGATAGTGCTCCTCATCCCTCCGATCCGCGATGCTTTCAGTCTGACTGCACTCGACGGCAAGCATTGGCTTGCAGTGGCATTGATGTCATTGATTCCGATTCTGGTGGTGGATATATTCAAATTATTCAAGATCAATACCACCAGGGATGAAAAGATCAAATAAAGAGAAAAAAGGACCCTGCATTTTCGGATTTAACAGGAATATTTTATTTACCGGCCTCACAAGCTTCCTGACAGACACATCTGTAAAGATGGTCTATTCGGTTATGCCAATGTTCCTTATGTCGATAGGTGCATCAAAAACCAGTCTGGCATTAATTGAGGGCATTGCCGAAAGTACTTCAGCACTTGTCAAAGCGCTGTCAGGTTTCTGGAGCGATAAGATCGGTAAGAATAAACCATTCATGCTGATAGGTTATGGGCTGTCAGCGCTGATTATTCCATTATATACTTTTGTTGTCTCCCCGATTCAGGTACTTGTTCTGAGATTCGTTGAACGGTTTGGCAAAGGCATCCGAACCGCTCCGCGCGACAGTCTGATCGCCGGTTCGATAACTGATGGTAACAGCGGCAGAAGCTTCGGATTGCAGAAAGCCATGGATAACAGCGGTGCGATAGTCGGTCCGTTGATAGCATTTGCTATGTTGTCGTCAATCCCGGGAAACTACAGAATGATATTTCTTGTCGCCGGCATACCTGCCTTACTGGCTATTCTGGTACTGATATTCGGGATAAAGGAGGCCAGAAAGAACAAGCATGAGCTGTTTGCAAAATTTCACTTTAAGGATTTTCCGGCAAAGTATTATTTCTTTCTGATTATAGTGTTTGTTTTCACCCTTGGTAATTCAACCGATGCGCTGCTAATGGTGAAGGCAAACGATGTAGGAGTGAGAGTTGCCCTGATACCCCTGGTCTACCTCGTCACAAATGTCGTTTCTGTCTTTGCATCAATTCCTGTCGGGTCGCTTGCTGACAGAGTCGGAAAGGAGAAGATCCTTATTGTTGGATTCCTGATTTATGCAGTTGTTTATTATGGATTTGGAATTACGACAAAGATAGGAGCAATAATTGCACTTTTTGCACTGTATGGATTGTATTCAGCTGCAACAGATGGTATTCAGAAAGCATATATCTCCGATATTATCGACAATAATAAGAAAGGCACAGGGTTGGGTATTTATAATGCGCTACTGGGAGTTACACTTCTGCCTGCCAGCCTGATTGCCGGGTCCCTTTATGACAAGGTCAATTCATCGGTCCCATTCTATTTCGGCGCTTCAACAGCGGTTGCCTCAGCGATATTGATGCTGGTTTATTGCTTGAAATATAAAAAACCTTCTTATTGATTCTTTTTTTTAATTTTATGAATTAATAAATCCTATTACTGATGAAACAGGTCCTGAAATACACCGGGTATATATTATTCCTGGCGATCATAGGATATATGATCTGGCGCTTTTCTTATATAATTGCCTGGGTTATGGTTGCAGCAGTTCTTTCATTTATCGGTCAGCCGCTGGTGCGGTTTTTTGACACGATTCATATAAAGAAGTTCAGGATGCCTCATTTCCTGAGCGCATTATTATCTCTTTTTGTAATTGTACTGGTTTTGCTGGGATTGATAGCCATTTTTGTCCCACTTATTATCAACCAGGCAGAGACAATATCCAGGATCGATGTAGGGCAGATTGCTCAGAACCTGCAGGGGCCGCTGCAATGGCTCGATGAAAAGCTTCATCTGCTGGGTGCTATCCCTGCAGTACAGACACTCCAGGATTTTCTTATTGATAAAGCCAAAACATTAGTTAATCTTGGAAGCGTGGGATCACTTCTCGGCAATTTTATAAGTGTTGCAGGAAATATTTTCATAGGATTGTTCTCTATACTTTTTATAGCTTTCTTTTTTCTGAAAGATGAAAACATGTTTGAAGAAGGACTTCTTCTTTTTGTTCCGACGGAACATCATCTTGCAACCCGTAAAGTGGTGGCTGAATCCAAAAATCTGCTTATCCGGTACTATATTGGCGTTGTGCTGGAGTTAATTGGTGTAATGTCATTGATTGCAATCGGACTCTGGATATTTGGAGTTAAAAATGCTCTCCTCATAGGGTTTTTCGGGGGGATCATGAATATAATCCCATATATTGGTCCAATAATAGGTTCGGCAATCGGATTAATTCTGGGTGTTACATCAACACTCGCCACCGGCTCATATAATGAATTACTGTCCGTGATAATAAAACTTGCAGGGATATTTATTGTTGTGAATTTCATTGATAACAATATTCTGGTTCCGGTAATATATTCTAAAAGCGTCAAATCGCATCCGCTTGAGATCTTCCTGGTAATTATTATCGGAGGCGGAATAGCAGGTTTATTAGGAATGTTGCTGGCTGTTCCGGTTTTTACTCTGTTAAGGGTGATTGCAAAGGAATTCTTCCAGCAGTTCAGAGTTGTGAAAAAGCTTACTGAAACCATCGATCAGAATTGAAAGTAAGGCTTAACCGGACAGAGGTAAAGTCCCCCTTTGAAGGCCTGCCCCGACCGAAGCGTCAGGGGGGCGGGGGGTGGTGCTTTTAAAGGCTCCCCTCCTTGGAGAGCCTGCCCCGCTTCAGCGGGGGGCTGGGGGTGGGTTAATTACAATTTTAAAAACAAATTTAATGAAACTTTTTATGAATGATTTCACAATCAAAAGATCGGCTCTTCTGGTTGTTGCATTCTTTTTAATCGTTTTACCTGCATGCAACAGATCAAAAGCCGGTTCTCAAAAGAAGACAGACTTATCTGAAACAAAGAGCACAAATGCTGAAAAGCTTGGATTTCCTTCAGGAAGCAAGGTAATTCTTCTTCACTGCGATGATGCAGGAATGTGCGATGAGGCAAATATTGCTATAAGGCATTATTTTGAAACAGGTGACCTTCTTTCAACAGCAGTTATGGTGCCCTGCCCCTATGCCATGGCGCTGGTTGAATGGGCAAAGACACAAAAATCACCCGATGTCGGAGTTCATCTTACCCTGACAAGCGAATGGAAAACCTACCGCTGGGGACCGGTGTCTGATACTGCCAAAGTCCCCGGATTGATCGATCCCGAAGGAAAATTGTGGCATGATGTCCCGGGAGTTGTCACCCATGCTTCAGCCCGTGAGGTTGAAACTGAAGTGCGCGCCCAGATTGATAAAGTGATCGCGGCAGGATTTACTCCATCCCATATCGATACTCATATGGGAACAATGTATGCCTCCCCTGAATACCTCAGAGTCTTTCTTAAAATCGCAGAAGAATATAAAATTCCCGCAAATGCAATTGACCTCTCCGATCCTGCCATAGCTGAAAACTTCCGGAAGGAAGGATACCCTATTACAACTGATGTTGTGGAATTATTAAAACAGTATTCCCTGCCAAAGCTCGACAATTTTTCAAGTGTTCCTGATGGTGATACATATGAGGAAAAAAGAGAAAATTTTTTTAGGTTACTTAATTCACTGGGGCCTGGTCTGACAGAAATAATCTTTCATCCATCAGTTGAAACAGATAATCTTAAGACCATTACCGGTTCATGGCAGCAGAGGGTATGGGAGGCTCAGCTGTTCTCAGATCCGGTTGTAAAAAGTTTCATTGCAGACAACGGTATAATTATTACCACTTATAGAGAGGTTATGAGCAGATTTAACAAGGGCAGGTAAAAGCAGAACTCCAAGCGCAAAAATTTGATTATGGTATTTTCCAATACCTGAAATTCTCTTTCCGGAAGTTGGCTTGTAGTGTTTATCATTTACAAGATAACCGGGGTATAAAAACTGACCATGGTCCGGCCTCAGTAACCCTTTGGACGAAAGTATCTGTATATATCCGTTCCTGTCGGATTCAACATTGTATAATTTAACATTTGTCTCGGCTGCAACGTATTTTACGCTGTAGTCCTGAATAAAAGGCTTATCCAGATGATACTCCCGGGAATTTGACAAGTCTTTGCTTTTACAGCTGAAAGCTAAAAGTGCAATCAAAACAATCCAGAAATTATTCATTCTTAAAACTGATCCTTATTTTATTTTAAAATTAGTTCAAAAAAATCAGCCATCTTCAGCCGGCAATCTCTGATGTCATAGATTATATCTGCGTTACCTATCTATTCATTCCAATGCTTTCAATTCATCAAGCATTTCCTTAAGGTTCTTATGTAAAATTGAGGCAGTTTCCGGTCCAAGAGAATTTTCCTCTCCGTATGGTGCCTCATTTTTACCGTAGGTATATGGTGCCTTCTCATCCCATTGGCTTTTGGGTATTATATACCCTATTTCATCATTCCCAAGTCCAAAGATGAATTTATATTTTCCAGGCATCATTTCTCGGACAGGGGGTACTTCAACCGGATCTGTACTAAAATCCTGGCCTTCAGGTGCTTCAATAATTCCATTTACAATTTCCGGATATACTTCACCAGGAAATGTCACAAATGAAACCGGGCCAAGTTTAATAACAGCAAGCTCTGAGCGCATTTTCATCCAGCCGCTTGCACCGCGTTTGAAAATATCAAGAAGTAATCCAAGCTTAAAGAGCTTATTGTCAACCGGCAGAGAAACTGACCTTACATTCAATGAAATACCTGAAGAATCAATTCTTTCAACAGGATTATCCATGGCATTCAAAGCAAGCAATGCAAGCTGTTTTCCCTGTGCCTCGGCTTTCTCAAAAGTAGGATCCTTATATTCATGGTCTGAAAAAGGATCTTTTATTGCAAGACCCGGGTGTGTCGTCATTAATCCCCCTATTGCTCCGTTCACATAAACTGCTACTCCTCCTATTCCTGGTTTTGCCTGATTTTCTCCGTTGAAAACCCCTTTTTCCATTCCTTCCCGGAGATAATGGGGAAAGTCGGAAGTGATCATCAGATTTTTACCCCAGAGGGTTTCAGGATGATCTGCCCAGGCAATCAATGAACCCAGTGTCGTTCCATTTTCCCTGTCAGTAAATCTTATCATCCGCAAGCCAGCATCAAAGATTTCAGGATTCCTTGAATCAGAAACCAGATGATTTGCACCTTCAGTATCTTCAGATATTTCCAATATTGCCGGACGCAGGTTATTAACAGCTGCAGTAACCGATTCTACAATCTGTCTTTTTATGAATTCCACATAATCCATATCAACACCGCTTTTAAACGGCGGTTTCCCCCACAAGCCCAGAAGATCGGGACCTTCATGCACATGAGTCGAAACGATCATTATATATGTTATTCCAGCATCAGGAGGTAAAGACTTTCTGACATCTATTACATGGTTATTCATGAAGCCTATTGCATCCAGAACAACAACAGCCAGCCTGGTTTTACCATCATCAATTATAATAGTTCTGGCCCAAAGGTCATCATGTATCCCGTTGGCAGCTCTGGCATTTCCAAATCCTGCAATCCAGACCGGATCAAATTTACCATTTCCGTTTCCATCAATAACCGTATCCCCATCCTTTGGATTGTATTTTGCATCATTGTTTGAATCGGTCCATTTATCAGGAACCCGGGGGGTGATCGGAACAGCGGCAAAACCAGCTTTCAAAGGTGATATTTCTGCTGAAATGATCTTCAGATCGGCTTTGTAGCCAGAATGCTGGTCCCTTATATTGAAATAAAACCAGATAACTAATACTGTTATCAACAGCAGAAAAAGAATCCCGATTACCTTTAAAATTGTTTTCACGGTACTATAAGTTTTAATTGTGTTTTATCAAATTGTCTGACTAAAGTAAAATTACAAATGATAAGAAAATAATGAAGCAAAATAGAGTCAGTTCCGTAATAAAACAAAAGAAAATTTATTTTTGTTTTTCATAACGGGGAAACAAATCAATTTTTTACCCATCTTTTAAAAGAATTTTATTTATTACATCTGAGAAATAATATATGGGACAAAGCGCTTTTGATGCTCCGGCTCTTTAGTAAAGTCGTCTCCCCTGGCAAATATTTTTGCTGAGGCCAGGGTGTATTTTATAAAATTCAGTTAAGTTTATGAATTAATAATCAAATTCTTTAGAGATGAAGAAACTATTATTTAAAGTTCTGGTAATATTTTCTGTTTTAACAGCATCCTCATGTTCTCATGATCCTGTAACACCGGAAACTGCCCTTCAGGCCTATCTCCATAACTCCGACAAATCGTTCCGCTGGGAAGTCCGGGAGAAGCAAAAAGCTGAAAATGTTACATTATACCGGATTTTATTTACATCACAGAAATGGCGTGATATAGAATGGAATCATGAACTTATAATTATAGTACCTGATGTTATGGATGCCAGTGATGCATTATTGTTTATAACAGGTGGAAGTGTTAAAGACGGAAAACCAAACACTCATGAATTTAATGATGATCTGGTAAAATCCATAGGCAATATTGCGGTTATAAATAAGGCCGTTGCAGCAATAATCTGGCAGGTGCCGAATCAGCCCCTGTATAATGATCTTACCTAAGACGCCCTGATAACATATACGCTTTATAACTTCAAACAAGATAAAGATTTTACGTGGCCGCTTCTTTTTCCCATGACAAAGAGTGCAATAAGGGCCATGGATGTCATCCAGGAATTTGCAGCAAAGGAGGCAGACAGAAAGGTTGACCATTTCATCCTTTCAGGTGCTTCTAAAAGAGGATGGACCACCTGGCTTGCCGGAGCTTCAGACAAAAGAGTCAAGGCTATATGTCCTATGGTTATTGACGTTCTGAATATGCCTGCAAATATCAGTTACCAGAAAGAAGTCTGGGGAGACTACAGCGTTGAAATTGAGGATTATGTAAAGCTCGGAATAGTTCGGGATCTGGGTTCATCTGAGGGAAATGAACTGGTTAAAATGATTGATCCATACTCATATCGGAAAACACTTACAATGCCGAAAATGATCTTCATGGCAACAAATGATCCTTACTGGCCTGTTGATGCTGTTAAAAACTATATCGACAGTATACCTGGCGACAATCATATTTGTTACACCCCAAATGCCGGCCATAATCTTGGAACCAAAGTAAAGGCTCTGACAACGTTAAGCGCATTTTTCGGGATAACCACAACCAACGGAAATTATCCCGACTGCAATTATGTGATAACTGAATCGGGTGGAACCATTACTTTAACAGTACGTTCTGAACCAGGTCAGATAACCGATGCAGACCTGTGGATGGCTGATTCCGATGATCTTGATTTCAGGGATGAAGAATGGATGGAAACAGATCCCGGGAAGACAGGCAATGAGGATGTTTGTGGCCGATACAAGCCGTTTAATGCTGAAATAAATGTAATTACATTGTAATTACATTTATTTGTATTAATTCAAATAAATATCGAAGAATTCCTCCATTTTCAACTGGCAGAAATCATTTACTCTCTTCACGATATCCATTGTATGGGGCCACAAAGGAAACCTGTAAAATACGCATGGGACATTCAGAGAGTCGAGTGCTGATTTCAGGTTTTCCGACTGGCTTATCGGAACAAGCCTGTCGGAAGTCCCATGAAGAATCAGTGTTGGAGGATCATTTTTATCGAGATAAATTACCGGAGAAGCTTCAGAATACAATCCGGGAGAATCTTCGTATGATCTGCCAATGAATGATGTTACCAGTGGATGCTTTCTTGCATATTCGGTTGTAAGGTCAACGGGTCCGTAGATATCTACAACTGCCTTTATTTTATGATCTATGCTGTCAGCCGTCCCATTATTTTTTCCCCATCCATAGCCGCCAAGCATAGCAAGATGTCCGCCGGCTGAACCTCCGATAAGTGCTATCCTGTCGGGATCATAACCATATTTTTCACCGTTTCTGAAAAACCATCCGACAGCATCTCTTATATCTTCTGCACAGGCAGGATAATGACCGTCATTTAGAAGTCTGTAAGATACAGTTGCTGTGACATATCCCCTTTTGGCAAAGTCGACAAGATAGACCAGATAATCTGAACGATTACCGCTTTTCCATCCTCCTCCGTGGATAAATACAAGCAATGGAGCAGGATCATTCAGGTTTGCAGGCTTGTAAAGATCCAGCTGAAGTGACTTTCCACCAATGTTTTTGTACTCAATATTTTTAATCTCCTCAATATCTCCCGGTACCTGCGGTGTAGTATTCACAAGCTTTTCCAGTCCAACCCATAATGCGACATAAGCAGGAGCCATAAAATGATAACCGACAGGAGGTTTATCAGGATTCAAAGACGACCAGCTCCGCGGTGTAACAACAGCCATAATACTTATTGTCAAAATGACAAGAATAACTTTCAGTAATAATTTTAAGGTTTTGTTTTGCATTCTTGAGGATTTTTTTTGTCTTATCACTATGGATTCCAAATGTGATATCATAAAGATAACGAATTTGAGCATATTGCCTTTATCAGGAGATCCCAATTCCTGGCAGTCACCTTGTTTATAATGACAGGGTTTGCAGGTTATCAATGAGATTTAATGTGATAGATGCAACCATTATCAGGACCGTCAATAAATATGTTATGTTTGTAAAAGATGAAACAAGGAATCCCCCTCAGAAGAATATCAGGTTGACAACAAGTAAAAATATTTATGGTCCATATGGCAATCCTTCAGAACCGATTACCGGAAAATACTGGGCCGAAGGGCCATCCTCAATAAAAATAAATGGTACCTGGTACGTCTATTTTGACTTCAGTTCTGACGCGAAAATACTCCAAAATCTTTTAAACTATGGGCAAATACGTTAATGATCACCTTATTAAAGACGAATCAGTTGCTTTTGAAACGAAGTATCACTGGATAATATTTTTAACACTAAAATCGCTTTTAACACTTACAATTGCCCCCATGATTCAAAGGGCGCTGTCAGAATTTGTTATAACAAACCGAAGGATAATTATAAAAATGGGGTTTATTGCCAGGAGTACTTTTGAAATGAATCTGTCGAAAATCGAAACTGTGAATGTCGATCAGACGGTAATGGGGCGGTTACTGAACTACGGGTCAATAACCATAATTGGCACTGGCGGAACAAAAGAGACCTTTCACAATATTTCACAGCCGCTCGAATTCAGAAAAGCTTTCCAGGAGCTTTGCTGATATTATTTTGATATGCAGTTTGACAGAAATAATCTTAATAACTCGTCATCTCCATATCTGCTGCAGCATACTGATAATCCGGTCTGGTGGCAGGAATGGGATGCGGCTGTTCTCAGACATGCCGCCCTTGAAAAAAAGCCTTTATTTGTTGGCAAGATATGTAAATACATTTAAAGAAGGGGATGGCTGGCTTGAATCAAAAGCTGATGATTTTCCCTATGTTGGCGCATCCTGGTTTGATCATCCGGTTCCTTCGGGAATGAGCCTTACCTGGATGGGAATGACCAGAGCAATGTTGTTATCGGGAGGGCAGACAACCCAAATGGAATACCGGCAGCCCCTTCAGGCTGATTTCTATAACGTTGCGGTAATGATCTCGAATGGTTTATTTCATGTCTTCACCACAAAGGAATTCATTCCGTGGAATCTGCTGCCGGCAAATTCCTTGCAGAAACGCGGAGAACCTGAGAGTAACTGCTTCAGGGGAGTATGTCAAAATTATACCCGGCACATTATTGGATGATTATACTTTTCTCAGGAATCCCCAGAGGGTAATCAAAGCCACAAGCGAAAGGGCAATTATTGAAGAAATAAATATTGGCCTGTAATCATCCTGCCTCTTGATGGCAATGCCTATAAATGCCCAGACTACAGCCAATCCGATAAACGGATTTTTCAGCCTGAAAACCGTCAGTCCTATGAGCACTGTCCCTATGAAGATCATTATAATTGTCCAGATTTCCTGAGGGATATCGAATCCGTTCCAGTTTGAATTTACAAGTAAAGCCGTAACATTGGCTATTGTAGCAATGCATATCCACCCCAGATAGATCCCGAAGGTAGCTTTAATGATCCCGAATGGAAGTTCACGGATTGAAATATTTATCCGGATCAGGGTTAATAGCAATCCCATCATTACAATCAGCGACAATGGCAGTTTACCATAATGCCAGAATATTATCCATAGTGCATTCAGAAAGCATGAGATGCTGAACATCCAGCTGATTTCCGAAATAACCTCCTTGCTTGATCCTGTGAACTGAATAACACAATAAACGATTAGAAGGAGGTAAATAACACCCCATATTGAGAAAGTAAGCCCAGCCGGAACAAAAAGATTTGGAAAAGAGTCTGAGAGCTCTCCCGTAGTTTTATTATTCAATGGAAGAGCATTGGCCAGATAGTTCATTACCAGCATCCCTGCAAACAGAGTAATATTGATGTATTTAACCATGTCAGAATTAGAATTTTTGGTTATAAGAACAAATATAAAGAATTAAACAACTCCATAAACTTTATCATTCTTTCTACCTTTGAAGTAGTTTAAAACTGCAGGTAATGTACCAAAAAGATTATGTTCTCCGGATGATTGAGATGGTTGGTGACCTGCTGGCTTCAATTTTCGGAATGATAAAAAACAAGGATTACAAAAAAGCTTCTGAACAGCTTGGGAAGATCTACAATAACATGCTGAAAGAGGATGCCGCCTTTTTCAGGTCAATACCTGCGGATGACCTGACCTATAAATTGATGAAAGATCATAATTACACAAACGATCATCTTGAGATCCTTGCAGAGCTCTTTAATGCTGAAGGTGAACTGGGGATTTCACAGGGACACAAACCGGATTCTCTGGAATACTTTGAGAAATCACTTTTGCTTTTTGAGTTTATCGACAGGGAAAAAAAGACCTATTCTGCAGTAAGGCTTGAAAAAATGGCAGGAATCAGAAAAAGCATTCAGGAGATTCAGTTGGGCTAAAGCCGTAAAAGGCGATACAATAATTTATAACTTTATCCGCTTAAAAGCAATTGGCACAAGTTTTGCAATTGACTAGGTTGTAACAAGTTCTTTAAACAACAAACATCATGAAAAGATTCTTAACCACCTCGATACTCGCAGCAATGGTTGCAGTCGGGACCGCACTTATGGCTCAGGATTATCCGGATGAATATCTGGGTCTGCCCGGAGATAATTTAAACCTGTACGCAGTAATGAATTTATTCCAGAAATCTGAAACCATTGAAGGTTTTGAAAGAAGCCTGAATGATGAGAACACCAGGATTAACAACCTGGATCTTAACAACGATAATTATATCGATTACATCAAGGTGACTGACTATGTCGACGGGAACGTCCATACAATAGTTTTACAGGATATCCTTGACCGGAATGAAAGCCAGGATGTAGCTGTTTTTACAGTTGAGAAGCTCCGTGACGGATCGGTACAGATTCAGCTTATTGGAGATGACGCCTTATATGGGAAAAACTACATTGTCGAGCCCAAATATGCTGAAACCCCGAACCCAGGTTATACAGGCAGATCAAACAGACAGAATGTAAATGTTGTTACGACAAATTATGTTCAGGTTAATACCTGGCCGCTGGTAAGATATATTTACCTTCCGAATTATTCGGTATGGCACTCTTCATGGTACTGGGGTTATTATCCCTCTTACTGGCACCCATGGCGTCCATACTACTGGGACTACTATTACGGATACCATTACAACTGGTTCCCTGAATATTACAGTCACTTCCATCGCTACGACCATCCCCGTTATACCAACTGGAACAATTTCTACTACCGCGATAAGAGGATCTATTCAAGAAATGTCACCAACAATATAAATGAAGGCCATTATAAGACCACCTATTCACATCCCGAACAGAGAAAGGAAGGGGAAGCACTCTACGCCAAAGTACATCCTGAAAGGGCATCCAGTATGTCAACAGGAACCAGCAATAGCAGAAGACAGGCTTCTGAAGCTGCTCCCAACAAGCAGTCTGCCGGCTCGAATAATGGAACAACAAGACGTTCAACGGGTACAGTAGAAGGTAATACCAGGGCAAATACAAATTCCTCTGCCGGGCAGAGTACGGTTACTAACAGGAGATCCTCATCTGAAACAGTCAGTACAAGACCTGCTTCGGGCTCTCAGTCAGTCCAGAAGGCTGAACCTGCAAGAACAACCAGACAGCAGTCGAAAGCCGAAAGCTCCTCAGCACGAAGAACCACCGAAAAAGCCAAAAAAGAAACTGTTATAAGGCAGAGCACTTCAACAACAAAAGAATCTGAAAACACTTCAACCCGAAGAAAATAAAGAATATTTCATGATAATGTAAAAGAGGGTGTCTCAAAAGGACACCCTCTTTAGGAGACAGGGGCGTATCCATGGGGGTTGGGTGCCGGCTATCAGAATGCTGTAATTATTCCAACACTCACTTTTCCGTATGAGACAGGATTAAGAATCTGCGTAAATTCCCCGACAACCCGCATATTACGCCTTAGAAGATACCCTGCATGCAGGGTTGCTGAACTGTAATCCAGATTCTTATAATCAGATTCAACCCAGTTATAGAGTCCGGTAAGATACCATTTGCTCATATCGCCTTTGGGGGCGTAAATAACTTCAGCAAAAGCGCCTGAAGTCATTACATCATTCTCAACTGCACCCGGATCTCCGGCAAGAACCCGTGAATCGGTTCTTCTTACATACTGTGCATTGATTATCAGCTTTTCATCAATATCAATTGTAAGATCGGGGCCGAACATCCTTATATCACTTACAGTCTGAACATAAGGATCCCAGACCATTTCCCTGCCGGTATATCCGAACATTCCGATGGAAATGTTTTTGCCTATCGACTGTTTCACCCGGATCATAAAGTTCTTGTATTTATCCTTATCGAATATGTATCCTTCTCTTGCTTCACCAATGCCGCATCCGTTCAATATTTGTGCAACCAGTGTCGTGCCTGTTGCAGAAATATCTTTCTCAATTATTACACCTCTGTCATACTTCAGATCGGCTGATGATGTTCCCGGAGCAGAGCCATATATACTGTAAGATTCAAGGGTGTATCTCAATTCACTTTTAAAGAGAGGATCTGAGACCTGGAACTGGCCGGCATATAAATTAATGCCGGTGTTCAGAAAATCGTTATAAATCAGGAAGGCGTCTTCGAGGCCGGCAACAGAGCCTCTTTCATTCATAAGAAAATAGAAATAATATGACAGGTGATCAGATATTTCACCGCCTGAAAGTATTTTAAGGACAAAAGGTGCAGCAAAATCAGGGGTCCCTTCATTATTGAAATTATATGAAGCAAATCCGTCAATCCTTATAGCAAGGGGCAGCTCCCTGAAGAGCGAAAGCTTGTCATCGCCAGTCTGAATAAAATACCTTGGAGATTCGTATTCTTTCAGTCTGAAGCCGTTCCCGGCAAATTCATTGCCGAATGGTTTAAGTCTTGGCATAGCCGGTGAATGGCATACCTGGCAGCTTATCTGGTATTTCCTTGCAAAAGCCGGAATGCTAAAGCTCTGATTACAGGAGAAGATGATTATTCCAAGTAAAAAAGCTGATTTGACAATAATGGTTCTTTTCATTTTATCACATCGTTTGATATATAAACATAAATCTTTTTGATCCATTCACCCCTTTTCTTATCCCGCAGGGTGGGATGATAAACCCCTTCCCCCCGGGGGAAGGTCAGGAAGGGGGTATATTTTAATATTACGGTAATATCTTAAGAGTTGTTGAGTGTTCGTTGACCAGTTTAATTTCCGATTCATCAGCAGGTACTTTCAGGAAGTCAGCAACAGGTTTTACAAGGAGCTGATAATTTAAAACAGCCTTCACTGTCATTACACCGGGAGCAGCATCATTAGGTATACGGAATGTAAACTTTTCCACCTTTGTTTCCCTCGGGCCGATACGGTAATCCACTCCCTGTTTTGCCGTGTTCCATTGCATTATGGTCATTCTTCCTTCAGGGTCAAAATATGGCATCCTGAAAATCCTGTTACCTGTCGGGATTCCGTCCCGCTGAACACCTTTGAAGTCTGGCTGGCCAAGCGGCACCCCCATATCCTGGTATGCCAGGTAATCTCCTGATATTGTGTATTCCTCTCCCTCAAATCCCTTTTTGTCGACATTCATATGGTACACCTTGCCTTTTGAATCTGTTGCTTCAACGTTCAGCCATGCTATACGGTCTTCAACTGATCCCGTTGGAAATTTATGACCCGTTTTCTGGTTAAAGAGAGCAACTGTAAAAATCACACTCTCTCCCGGTTCAGCTTCACGTATATCCGGATTGATTCTGACCTCAATTGTCCCCCTTACTTTGCCTGGATCATGAGCACCATGAAACAGGTGAATCCTTGCATCGTCATATGGCTTCGTCATCAGGGCATTCAGGAAGGGACCTCCCTTCGGCATATGGCAATCCTGACAACGTACCCCCTCTTTTGAATAAGGGCCCTCTTTCCATTCCAGCTGGGTGCTTTTCACCCAGACTCCGAAAGGATTTTTTTCATTATGACAATTGCCGCAGAACTCTGTTGTGCGGAAAAAATCGTTTGTAACAATTTTATGCGCCGGCGATTCAACCGTTGGAGTACGGCCGGCATACTTAGTCATCCCCGGCTTGATAAGATAGCTGAAGTTAAACGGCGGGTCTGTCTGTGCCGATTGTGTAAGGTGGCAGGCTTCGCATGAAACAGATTCATTGGCCATGCTGTTTGCTTCGGGCCGTGGCGGCGGGAACTCCTTGCCTCCCATAAATGCAAGTGGTGTATGGCAGCCGTTGCATCCGTCAACCGGATCCTTAAGGTCGGGCTTGGCTGCGGCATGAGGTACCGCAAGATTGAAATATTCAATTTCATCCCAGTGATGTGTGTATGCCTGCGACATCATAGCCTGAGACCATTGTTCGTATATACCCGGATGACATGATCTGCATTTCTTGGCAGATTCAAAATCCTTATAGGTATATTTGCTCTTCAGGTCCTCCTGTGGTAACATAAGTCTGAAAGCTGTCAATAACAATAATACCATACCGGAGGAGCCAAGAAGCACTAAAATAAGCGAATTGGTTTTTCTGCTCATAGATGTTGGGTTTTAGGTGGCGAAAAGTTAAGCAAAATTTTCTTTGCTTTCTATGAATTTCTAAAAGTAACTTGAATTGTTGGGAACAAAATAAAAAAATTAATCAGTACATATCAGAAAATAAAATCACATTGATCTGATAAACAATGCCATAATCCTCTGCTTTTCCTTGTACCTTTGCAGGGTTCCATAGGTTTATTCATTTACAGGGCATATATAAACAACAAAATGGAGTATGAAGATTAATATTTTCTGGTTCAGAAGGGATTTAAGGCTTGAGGATAATACCGCACTTGATCAGGCTCTTGCTTCAGGTTTGCCGGTATTGCCACTTTTCATTTTCGATACAAATATCACCGATGAACTCCCCCGTGATGACGCCAGGATCAGTTTTATTCATGAAACTCTTTCAGATATAAACAGCTCTCTTCAAAAATCCGGCAGTTCACTTTATATTGTGAAAGGAGATCCGGTAGAAAAATGGAAAGAAATAATATTATCATTTGATATACGTGCAGTATATATCAACAAGGACTATGAACCATATGCCATCCAGCGTGACAAAAATGTTGAGGAGCTCTTAAAAGGGAACCGGATAAGCCTTTTCAGATACACCGATGAGGTAATCTTTGAAGAAGGGGAAATTTTAAAATCCGACAACAGACCATATACTATTTTCACACCGTACAAGAACCGCTGGATGAAAAAGCTGGGGGAAAACCCGGCACTTATTACCCCGGGTACAGGTAAAAAATATGCTGCATTCTTCCCCTTCAGCCATACTTTCCCCTCACTTCATGAAACAGGTTTCAGAAAAAGCGACATCAGAGTCCGGCCTTATGATCTATCGGTGATCCCTGATTATCAGAAATACCGTAATCTGCCCGCAATGGACAGGACAAGCTATCTTTCGCCGCATCTGAGATTCGGAACAGTAAGCATAAGATACCTTGTAAACGTGGCATTGATACAGAATCTGAGTTTTCTTAATGAGCTGATCTGGCGCGAATTCTTCATGCAGATTCTGTTTCATTTTCCGGGTGTGGTCACTGATAACTTCAAGCCTGTCTATGATGATATACAGTGGAGAAACGATGAAAGAGAGTTTAGTAAATGGTGTATAGGCGAAACAGGTTATCCCATTGTTGATGCAGGGATGCGTCAGCTGAACGGCACCGGTTATATGCATAACAGGGTGCGCATGATCACTGCAGGTTTTCTTTGCAAGCACCTGCTGATCGACTGGAGATGGGGTGAAGCATATTTTGCTCAGAAACTTCTTGATTATGAACTGTCGTCAAACAACGGCAACTGGCAATGGGCAGCAGGAACAGGCTGCGATGCCGCACCTTATTTCAGGATTTTTAATCCGGAAACCCAGCAGAAGAAATTCGATCCGGAAGAAGAGTATATAAAGAGATGGGTTGACAACTCCGGAAAACCAGGTTATCCTGTAAAAATTGTTGAACATGATTTTGCCAGGCAAAGGGCTATTACGGTTTACAAATCGGGGCTTAAGAGAAAGCTGAAGGATGATTTTCTTTTATAATTACCTCATGGAGGTTGCGGATATTTTTTGGTAATTTTGCAGCATATAGAAATACTATTATGAAACCACTTGCGATATTATTAATCATGACATTATTTGCCTCACTCAGTAGCCAGAAGAATATATCTGTCGTTCCTTCGGTAGATCTGAAAAAGTATTCCGGAACCTGGTATGAAATTGCACGGCTTCCGTTTTCATTTGAATCCAAACTGAAATGTATAACGGCAACCTATTCTCTCAGGGAAGATGGCAGAATAAATGTTGTGAATGCCGGTAGATTAATTTCAAAACCTGAAAAGACAAGCATTGCAAAAGGCATAGCATCCGTACCTGATAAAAATTCACCCGGAAAGCTTAAGGTACAGTTTTTCTGGCCTTTCAAAGGAGATTACTGGATTATGTATCTTGATGAAAACTATAAATATGTTCTGATCGGTGAACCTTCCTTTAAATACTTATGGATCCTTGCCCGCGAAAACAGACTGGAAGAGCCTGTATTGAAAATGCTGCTTAAGAAGGCTTCAGATGAAGGTTACGATCTGTCAAAGCTTATAATGCCCGTTCAGGATTGTAATTAGATCATGATGAAACCAGCCCTTTATTTTATACTGATCCTTCTAATTTCACTTTCTCTTACATCCTGTGAATATCTCAAAAAAGATCCGGAATTTGTTGGAACCTGGCAGTTCACAGAAAAAATAACTTCCGATGATCTGGTTTTTAACACTACCAGAACCCTGATACTTACAGAGAATTCATATGAGGAGATTTATACTGTCCAGCGTGAAAAAACAGTTGTGATCTCTTCTATTATCGGTACCAAAGGAAACCTTGAAATGGCTCGTTCAAAACTGATATTTGAACTGAAGGAACTGGGAACCTGCGCTTTGGATAATTCGGGAATCTGCACTGCAGAGGTTAATTGGTATGGCGAGGGAACCCAGTACTGGACAGATAATATAGTCTACTTCAAAAAAACAATTACAGGAGTTTTTGAGATCATTGGCAATACCCTAAGGCTTACCCGCGATCTTAATCGCGACTTTGATTTTGAGGATCCCGGCGAGGATGTCACATTTGAAAAGATCTGAAACCTATTAATCAATGAAAGCTGCCTGGATCCTGTTTTTTCTCATCACATTAATTCCCGGAAATAAAAAGCCTATACCTGAATTTCCTGCCGGACTGATGGTTGAATTCATCCGTGAGCCAGAGCATGTGTTAATTTCTGATCCTAAACCTGAATTCAGCTGGATCGTTCCTGATGTTGCCGTCAGGCAGACTGCTTACCAGATCCTCGTTTCTTCATCAAAAGAGTTGCTTTCGAGAGATATCGGGGATCTCTGGAACGGGATTAAAACAATCAGTTCATTATCAGTGGAAGTAGAATACTCAGGAGGCAAGCTTTCTGATTATTCAAAATATTTCTGGAAAGTCAGGATATGGGACTGGAAAGGCAGACCTTCGTCATGGTCTGATATTCAGCCTTTCAGGACAGGTTTGCTTAAAGAGTATGGAACTGCCGGGAACAGATTCGTTGAGACTCTGATAAAACCTGAGAAACTCGTTAAAACAGGCGAAAACAGTTACTTCATCGATTTTGGGAAAGATGCGTTTGGAAAACTTGAACTGAAAATTAATCCCTCATCTTATGATACCATAATTATCCATCTGGGTGAAAAAACAGAAAGATTTAATAAGATCGATCGCAAACCAGCAGGTACAATCAGGTATCACAGGATCCTTCTGCCGGTTGAACCCGGGAAAACTATTTATGTCCCGGCAATTCCCCCTGATCCAGGGAATACAGGTCCGGCAGCAGTGCATATTCCCGATTCAATTGGTGTCATCACACCTTTCCGTTATTGTGAACTTGAAAACTGCAGTATTGACCTTAATCCTGAAAATGTTCATCAGAAAGTTTTCTGGTACTATTTCAAGGATGAGAATAGTGCATTTATAAGTTCTGACACCGTTCTGAACAGGGTCTGGGATATATCCAAATACACAATTAAAGCCACCTCCTTCGCAGGTCTGTATATTGACGGTGACCGTGAACGTATCCCTTACGAGGCTGATGCCTACATCAATCAGCTTGGTCATTATTATTCTGACCGTGAGTTTTCGCTTGCGAGGCGGACAAATGAGTACTTTATTAAACACCCGACCTGGCCCACAGAATGGATACTGCAGACAGTCCTGCTGTTTTACAACGATTATATGTACACAGGCAATAAGGAGCCGGTTAATCAATTCTATCCGGAGCTTATTCACAAAACCCTGATAGATCTTGCCCGGCCGGACGGGCTTATCAGCTCAAAGAATGCCACTGATGAGATAATGGCGAAACTTGGCTTTTCAAATGCGAAGGAGAGGATAAGAGACATTGTCGACTGGCCCCCTTCGCAAAAGGAATGGCAGCTGGCCACGCCTGAAGGCGAGAGAGATGGCTATGATATGGCTGAGACCAATACTGTTGTAAATGCTTTTCATTACAGAAGCCTGGTCATTATGTCGGAATTTGCCGGATGCCTCGGCAGGACAGTAGATTCAATCTTTTTCCGGAATCAGTCGCTGAAAGTAAAGAAAGCTGTAAATGAAAAACTGTTCGACAGGAACAGGGGTATTTATCTTGACGGAGAATTTTCGGACCACTCCTCACTCCATGCCAATATGATGGCACTGGCATTTGACCTTGTTCCGGAAGAGTACAAAAGGACGGTAATTGATTTTATAAAATCAAGGGGGATGGCCTGCAGTGTTTATGGGGCGCAGTTCCTTCTTGAAGGACTCTTCAGAGCAGGAGAATCGGATTATGCACTGAGCCTTATGACTGCCACTCACGACAGAAGCTGGTATAACATGATAAGGTCGGGATCGACAATGACTATGGAAGCCTGGGATATGAAATACAAGCCTAACTCCGACTGGAATCATGCCTGGGGTGCCGCCCCGGCTAACATTATTCCGGGATATATGTGGGGGATCAGACCTGCATCTCCGGGGTACTCAAAAGCAGTAATTAAGCCGCAATTAGTAAATCTGACATACAGTCAGATCAGTATGCCCACAATCCGTGGAAATATAGTGGCTGAATTTAAAAGCTCAGGGAAATCGAAGGAATATTTAATTATCATTCCGGCGAACATGGAATGTGATTTTGTAATTAACAGTGTTAATAATTTAACAATAAAACTACATCCGGGCACAAATAAAATAGTACTTTAAAAATGAAAAAATGCCGCGAAGGCGCGAAGGCACAATGTTTAACTCTTAGCGTCTTTGCGTCTCCTATATAACTCTTTTCAACATTTTGATTATCAATAGTTCTTTTCACCAGCCTCATGCGGCTTGCTTTAAACGGGCTAATTGCTTTTCAAGGTTTTTAATTTTTTCTTCCTTGAGTTTATCCTGATTTTCAATTAGTA
>JBBSAP010000037.1:0-29745 GCA_038252165.1 Bacteroidales bacterium
ATTGTTTTTCCTTCTTTTCTTCCTTTAAAGGCTGAATATCAGGTATTACCTCTTTTACAGGAGCCTCAATAATGATATCGCCTCCCGAAATGGCATCTTCAACCGGTTTTGTCTCCTCATATAAAGGTTCATCGCCGTTAAGAGGAAGTGAGGGTTCAACTACAATCTCAGGTTTTTTAGTTTCTCTGAAGTTAAAACGGTCATCCCTGATTCTCGGTTCCGGCTCTTTTCTGTCGGAGAATTTCGGGTCACGCTGCCAGCGGGGAAGTTTTGTTTCTTCCTTAACCGGTTCTGCTTTCTTAATCAGATCAGGTTTGTCATCTGTTATGTCAGGTCTGGTTTCAGGATCACTGTTATCAGATGCAGTAATCTCTGGTTTTTTCAGATCGTCGGGAGAAACGAAAATAACCGGTTCAACAGGGCGTTTTATAATTGATTTCACCATTCTTGGCCTTTTTCCTCTCCTCTGTCCCTGATCTCGCGTCTGATTGATCTGATCATTCAGAGGGTTTATATTTTTGTTTTCTAAATTGCTTTTCCTCTTTTCAGTAGCATCAATAGCCTGCTGGTCAAGGATTTTATAGATCAGATCCTGTTTTTTCATAGACTCTGACCTTTTGATTTTAATTTCTCTGGCTATATCCCGCAATTCGGGAAGAAGCTTGTTGCTTAACTCAAGAATGTCGTACATAATAATATAAGATGTAAAATAAAGAGATTTTTATAATTTGTTATTGGATAACCAGACTAGTAAATGATTCTGAGCCGGTGGGAAAACCGCCACAATAATAGCAAAATAAATAATACGTTGTGTTAATATTGAAAAAAGCTTTGGGAAAAACTTGAATATAAATAATAATCTGATATTCAAAAGCAGCAAATATCATGTGCAATATAGGCCAAAACTCTGACTTTACAAAAATATTTTATTATAATAATGGTTTTAAAGACAATTTTTTATTAAAATTGTACCTGAAGCCTTCTGTTTGACTAACTAATCTTCCCTAACCTGTAAATGCGTCAGCTAAAAATTACCAAACAGGTTACTAACCGTGACACCCCTTCCCTGGATAAATACCTTCAGGAAATAGGGCGGGTGGATTTAATTACACCTGAGGAAGAAGTTATCCTGGCCAGAAAAATAAAATCGGGTGACGCTGAATCTCTCGGGAAGCTTGTCAAGGCAAATCTCCGTTTTGTTGTATCGGTTGCAAAACAGTATCAGAACCAGGGAATGGGACTTACTGATCTGATCAATGAGGGTAACCTGGGGCTTATGAAAGCTGCTCAGCGCTTTGATGAAACCAGGGGATTCAAGTTCATCTCCTATGCCGTATGGTGGATCCGGCAGGCAATCCTTCAGTCGCTTGCTGAACAGGCAAGAATTGTCAGGCTCCCGGTTAACAAGATCGGATCTATAAACAGGATAAACAGAGCTTTTGCCAGACTTGAGCAGGAATATGAGCGTGAACCCTCATCGCAGGAGGTGGCTGATATGCTTGACATGATACCTGATGATGTAAAGGAATCCCTCAAGACAAATGGCAGGACATTAAGCATGGATGCGCCGATAAATTCAGAAGAAGAAAACACCATGTATGATGTTTTGCAGAATCCCGATACCCCAAGCCCTGATAAAAACCTTATCAATGAATCGCTTTCCTGGGAAATTGAACGCGCATTAAGCTCTCTTTCTCCCCGGGAAGCCAAAGTTCTTAAGCTCTATTTCGGACTTGGAATGAAGCACCCTTTTACTCTTGAGGAAATAGGAGAGGAGCTTAGCCTTACCCGTGAACGGGTGCGCCAGATTAAGGAAAAAGCGATTAAAAGGATCCAGTTTACTACAAGGTGCAAAATCCTCAAATCTTATCTGGGTTAAATGTTTGTTCCTATATTTACCAAAAATCTTACGACATGGAACATCTTGTCTCTCCGTCACTGTTAGCTGCTGATTTCCTGAATCTTGGAAAAGATGTGGCAATGGTTAATAAAAGCCTGGCTGACTGGATCCATTGTGATATTATGGATGGAGTTTTTGTTCCGAATATCTCATTTGGATTTCTTATTGTGGAACATATAAAAAGAATTGCAGAAAAGCCGCTGGATGTGCATCTGATGATCACAGATCCCGACAGGTACTTAACCCGTTTTCAGGATGCGGGGGCAAATATACTGACAGTGCAATACGAAGCCTGCATTCATCTTCAGAGGACAGTTACTGAAATCCGGAGGCTGGGAATGAAAGCAGGCGTCGCCATTAATCCTCATACTCCCGTATCCCTTCTTGAAAATACTCTTCCCTTTATTGATATGGTTCTTGTAATGACTGTGAATCCTGGTTTCGGCGGTCAGTCATTTATTAATGAATGCTACAAAAAGATCAGGGAACTGCGCAAGATGATAGATAAGGAAGGGTATAATATCCTTATTGAAGCGGATGGCGGAATAGATACAACCAATGCAGCAGACCTTGTTGATGCCGGAGTAAATGTTCTTGTAGCTGGAAGTTCGGTGTTCAGTTCTAAGGATCCGGAAGGAACAATAAGAAAGCTGAAAAAGCTGTTTTAGCTGAAGTCAGAACCCGCTGATCGGTTAGCTGCAGAACCGCATAGCAGCTTAACCAGTCCTCTCTGCAATATATCCTATGATTTCCTGTATCTGCTCCGGATTGAACCAGACAATTTCTTTATCCCGGCTCCACCAGGTAATTTGCCTTTTTGCATATCGCCGGCTATTCCTTTTAATAAGCTCAATAGCTTTTTCTCTGGAAATTTTCCCTTCAAAAAAATCAAAGAACTCCCTGTAACCTACGCTCTTCAGAGGATTGAGCTCTCTAAGACCAAACAATCCACTGGCCTCCTTTTCAAGACCATTTTCAATCATGGCATCAACCCTTGAATTGATCCTTCCGTACAGATCCTCCCTCTCTCTTTCAAGCCCTATTTTGATAGTGAAAAAATCTCTTACAGTAATTCTTTTTGTCAGGAATTCCGAATATTTTCTGCCGGTGCTTTCAACTATTTCAAGAGCCCTTATTATCCTTTTATGATTTTTGAGGTCAACCCTTGAATAATAATCCGGATCAACCATTTTAAGTTCTCTTCTAAGGCTTTCAATACCTTCTGCAATGTACTTCTCATTATATTTTCCCCTTGCAACAGGATCAATATCCGGAATATCATCAATACCCTTGCATACTGAATCAATGTACATCCCTGAACCACCGGTCATGACAACGATTCTGTTTTTACTGAACAATAATGGAAGGAGTTCAAGAACGGCTCTTTCAAATAAGCTGGAACTGAAATAGTCATTTACAGACAAAAATTTTATGAAATGATGCTTTATCAGGCCCAATTGATTTTCATCAGGTACAGCGGTCCCTATCGTCATTTCCCTGTAGAACTGACGTGAGTCGGCAGAAATTATTTCAGTATTAAAATGGCTGGCAATTTCAACAGACAGATCACTTTTCCCGACACCGGTCGGGCCAAGTATAACTATCAGGAAATTCTTCATTGAATGCTGATAAGTGAAGATTATTCATCTTCCTCGCTCAGAGCTCCGGAGTTTTCAAAATCAGGTAATGTTTCTTCATCCTCTCCGTTCAGGAAAAGATCATCAACTACAGGTTCAACATCATCAACCTCATCTTCGTCATCCTCATCATCTGAAACAATGATGTTGTTATATAATTTACGCGAGCTTGTGCCAAACACCACCTGTTTCGGCGGAATGCCTTTTGAATTTGTGCAGATTGGATATTCCCGGTCCTCAATTTCTTTTGTTTCACCGGTATACTCAACAAAAAGGGATCTGTCATTGAAAAAATCGAATACATAAAGTAGTTTCTGATTTTTCCGGAAGATAATTTCCTCGAGTACTGCAGTATCCATAGTAGATGATCCGGTGCCCATATCGAAAAGAGTAAACTCCTCTTCCTTTTCCCAGTTGTCAGTTGCAAGGTAAAAAGATGCCATCTGGGATTTGTCATACTCCAACTCTTCCTGAATTATGTTATGGAAATCCAACAAAGTCTGTGATTCAAGAAACTCGAATTCCCTCACAAACGACTCATCTTCATCTGATAACACTACGAATTTATAAACCATATCAATAATAATTCGACAGGTGCAATATAATATTTTTTATTTTACAATATGCGGGTCATTTTTTTTTTAGAAGAAAATCTACAGTGTCTGTTCCGTCGGCATAATCCCATAAATGAGGCCACTGAGCCCTTCCAAACTGAACTTGATTCCTGCCTACAATGCATTGTATTTTTTCCTTCATTTCTTCGATATCAGTATAAATGCTTCTTAAGGAATCATAAAATTCATAATACAACACTGCCACCGGCGATGATATGCCTGAACTCTTTTTGAAAAGCAGGTAACCGGCATCTGTGAATGCATCCCTGTTTACGATGAACACCGCCTTGTTGAAATCATAATTGTTTGCATATTTATTATGATTGATCACATGATTAAATCCAGCCCAGCTGCGGGTTAGTCTGGTTATATCGTATCCATTTGGCAAATAGATCTTTGAAACACTCCTGCACCCAAGTCCGAAGTATGAAAAAACATCAGATCCAAGCTGGGATAATTCCTCCTCAGTTTCGCTGCCATCAATTATGGCTATGCTGTTCCTGTTTTTCCTGATGATATTGGGATATTTCCCGAAGTAGTATTCAAAGTATCTTGAGGTGTTGTCGCTGCCGGTGGCTATTACCGTGTCAAAATCTTTAATCAATCCGCCGGTAAGGATTATTCTGTTTTTGAATTCCGGATTGATATCGCATAAAACATTACTGATGAAGGAGATTATATCCGGATCTTTTGAACTGGTTTTTGCTGTCAGGCTGTACCCGGAGATAAGAACTGTCAGAAAATCGTGGAAACCTGCTAGCGGAATATTGCCGGCCATTACTATACCCACTTTCATATTGTGGCTGGCTGAACGCAGAGCTGGATATCGGCTAGTCCAATTTATGAGATTATCAGCCGTAAGTTCATCAGCTATCGCCTTGATTGCCATAATGACGTTTTCCGGAGTGAACCAGGCGTTCCTGAATTGCTGATTTTTAATAAGCTTTTCAAGATCGGATGTGTATCTGGTCTCTTTTCCTTCAAGCGAGTCCCTCAGGATTTGACCAAGTTCGGAAAACGAATCAATTCTAACCTTCAGCGTCATCAGTAAATTTTAAGCTCTGCAAATTTATTGAATTAATAGATAAAAAAACAGATCCCGAATATCCGGGATCTGTTTCAAATAAATACCAACCTCACAATCAGAAACTACTTCAAAGTAAAGTTTATCGGAAGCATGTACCATACAGAAACAGCTTTTCCGTCTTTGATGCCAGGTTTCTCAAATGCCGGCAATGAACCAACAACTCTTAATGCTTCTTTGTCAAGATCCGGGTCGACTCCCTGGAGTACACTGATTTTGTCAAGGCTTCTGTCAGCTTCAACGGCAAATCTTACAATTACTTTACCCTGAATACCTTTTAACTTGGACGGCTCAGGATATTTTACGTTGTTTTTTACAAAATCGATAATGGCAACATCTCCACCCTTAAATACCGGCATCTCATCAACCTCCACAAAAGGGGTATCTGAATCAGATTTTGCAACTGGTGGTGGCGGTGGTGGAGGTGGCGGAGCAATTTCCGAATTTGAACCTTCAGCCTGATTGCTGTTACTTTTACATGACGGCAATAGAATAACGATTAAAAGGATGAGTGAGAATACAATCATCCATCCGGTGGTCTGTTTTAGTGACAATTCTTTACCTGTTTTCATTTTACTTCTTTGTTAGTTTATTATTGTTTTTATTATTGAAGCTTAAATTCGACCGGGATCATATACCAGACACTGACATCTTTACCTCCCTGCCTGCCTGACTTGAATGAGGGAAGTGTTGAAACAACTCTTACTGATTCCTTATCGAGGTCAGGATCAACGCCTTTTATTACGCTTACCCTGTCGACTGCGCCGGTCTTGTTTACACAGAACCTTACAATTACCTTGCCGGCAATCCCTTTTATTTTTGCAGCTTCAGGGTATTTGGTGTTTTTTGCAATGAATTGCAAAAGAGCAGAATCGCCTCCGGGGAACTCAGGCATTTCTTCGACCACGACAAAGGGTTCATCATCAGCAGGCTGAACGATAGCCGCTACAGGGGCCGTCTTTTTCGTGGCAGCGCAGGATGGAAAGACAAGTACCAGAAAAACTATTGCCGGGACCACCAGCAGCAGCTTTACGAATCCAATAAATCCGGAAGAGTTTTTAGTCATCATTTTAATTTGGTATTAATAAGTAAGGGAATTTTATTTTACAATTAACATTTTAGAACCTGGTAAACTGATCGGAACATTTAAGCAATAAAACAAATATACAACGAATAAATTAGTTATACAACTAAAATGTTAATTTATTTCAAATAAAATAAAAAAAATGATCCAGGATTAGCCGGATCATAATTGAGAATCTTTAGATACCTGTCAACCACAAACTATTTCAAGGTGAAATTAATCGGAACCATAAACCAAACCGGGACCTCTTTTCCTCCCTGTCTTCCCGGTTTGAATTTTGGAAGGGTGTTCACAACCCTTAATGCCTCCTGGTCAAGTTCGGGATCTACACCCTTAAGGACCGATGCCCTATCAACACCGCCGGAAGCATTTACGCAGAACCTTATTATTACCTTTCCCTGTATGTTTTTCTCTTTTGCATTCAGGGGGTAATAGGTATTCTCTCTAATGTAATTCAGTAACTCCGATTCACCGCCGGGGTACTGCGGCATCTCTTCCACTACTACGAAAGGTTCAGTTTCGTTCCCATATTTTTCCATGGTTGTTTCATTCCTTACCTGCACCTGGCCTCTTTCGGTGTTTCCATTATATGGAGGGGGAGGGGGTGGAGGCGGACCCATCACTTCAGGCAAATAATGAGAAGGAGTTGCCTGACCATTATAGGATGAAAAGGCCATCATTACAGCGCCTATCACCGGAAGGATAAATATCAGCTTAAGATTGGAAAGGGATCTTGATTTTTTCTTGGTCATCATAATCATCCTTCTTTTGATAAGCGAAGGATTGGAAAAACTATTTGTGACAGTAAATACCTTTGATTTGAAAACCTGGTTCAATAAAAGCTTCTGGTACCTGTTTATATTTATCCCGAGGCTTATGCATTCCTTGTCGGCCTGATACTCATGAATGGCACGCAATGACCTGCCGAACAGGTGGATCGCAGGATTGAACCACTGTACCGCCCTGATGATCTCAATAAGAATAATGTCGGAAGAATGGTTATGATCAAGATGATTCTGTTCATGCTTTATTATCTCGGCTGCTTCTGACAAGGACAACTTTTCACTTATGAAAATATGTCCGAAAGCCGAAAAGCCTGATGTATTTAAACCATTAAACCGGATAAGGTTGGAACCGTTTTTTTTCTGCCGGTTAATAAGGGAAGCAAGTTCAAGCAGATCGACCGCCAGCTTGGCTATAAATAAAACTACACCTGATATATATATAATGTATATCCATCTGTAAACAGGCAAAATTCCGGAGCCGGATCCCGAATGCAGGTTACCGCTGGCATTTCCGGAAACAAGTATCTCTGACAGAACCTTTCCGAAGACCGGAAAATTGAATGGTTTGTTTGTCTGGATGGTGATCACGGGAAGGATCATGGCTGAGATAACGGAAAGAATTATAAAAGCCCTGTTTCTCCCGTACATTGTATCGCTGCTGAGAAACAGCCGGTAAACGGCATAGAATCCTGTAAGGTAGACTGCTGATTTAATAATGTATATTACAAGTGGATTCATTTGATTCCGTTCTGTTTTTTCATTTCACCATCCATTATCTTCATAATATCTCCCATTTCTTTTACGGAAATGCTCTTTTCTTTTGCAAAGAAGCTTACCATTTTCTCGAAAGAATTTGAAAAGTAATCTTTCACAAAAGTGTTAAGATGCATTTTCGAGTAATCGCTTTTTGAAACAATGGGGAAATACTCATGAGTCCTGCCGTAGGCTTTGTGATCAACAAATCCCTTATCCTGAAGGATCCTGACAATTGTACTGACAGTATTGTAAGCAGGTTTTGGCTCATCGAAGTGCTCAAGAATATCTTTGACAAAACCTTTCTTTACCTTCCAGAGTACCTGCATTACCTGCTCCTCAGCACGGGTTAATTCTCTCATAATAGTATTTTTCCTTTCTATTTCTTGTGCAGAAGCGATGCATAGTGTCTCTGCTTCCCCAAATATAAAACGAATACTTTAGTTATGCAACTTATTTGTTAATTATTTTTACATGAGGGAACATAATTTTCGGAAGATTCCTCACCTCATTCCGGGTGGAGCTAAAGTGAAAGATTTAAGTTTGGGAATTGCTGAAATGAAAAGTCTTCATCAAATACGCCGGTTTTATACCTGAATATTTTTGAAGAGTAGATTTTTCTTGATTAGCAATATTATCCCGGGAATGGAAAAAATAGTGTACTTTTATTTTTTTTTTAAGGATACTCTAAAAAGAGACTAAATGAATTTCGTAAAGCGAATCGCGATATTTAAGGATAATCTGAAGATTGCATTAAGAGCAATACAATCAAACAAGTTAAGAGCAGTGCTCACAATCTCCATTATTGCCTTCGGGATTATGGCTCTTGTCGGGATACTTACAGCAATAGATGCCATAAAGTCATCGCTTACTTCACAGTTCACAATGATGGGAGCAAACTCTTTCACAATCTCTTCAAGAGGAATGAATATACGGGTAGGAAATGAAAAGCAGAGGATCAGGAATCATACTCTTATTTCTTACCACGAAGCGATTCAGTTCAAGGAAATGTTCAAAGAACCTGCATGGGTATCGGTGTCTTACAATGCCACCGGAATGTCGACTGTGAAGTATGGTACGGAGGAAACAAATCCAAATGTCAGTCTGATTGGAATTGATGAAAACTATCTCGCAGTATCAGGTTATGAAATTGAAAACGGAAGAAATTTCAGCCCTGATGAGATTCAGATGAACCGTCGTCTGGTTTTGCTTGGATCAGAAATAGCAGGGGATATATTTCCTTCAGGTGTTGATCCTGTAGGAAAAGATATCACAGTGGCCGGGTTGAAGCTTAAGGTGGCGGGTGTACTGAAAAGCAAGGGCGCAAGTCAGATAACAGGTGATAAGATATGCCTTATGCCGGTAACAGCCGCTAGGCAATATTTTTCACGTCCGAACATGAATTTCAACATAACAATTATGCCTTTAAATCCTGTGAATCTTGATGTTCTTGCAGGACAGGCAGAAGGGGTATTCAGAGTAGTTCGCAACCTTGCCCCGACTGATAAATCTGATTTCAATATCGTGAAGAGCGATACAATTCTGAATATGCTTCTCAAAAATATTCGGTATGTCACACTTGCAGCAACACTGATCGGGATAGTAACCTTATTCGGTGCAGCTGTTGGCCTTATGAACATTATGCTGGTTTCAGTCACTGAGAGAACCCGCGAAATAGGAGTCAGGAAGGCGGTCGGAGCTAAGCCTGTTACAATTAAATACCAGTTTCTGTTCGAGTCAATAATGATCGGTCAGCTTGGCGGGATATTTGGAATTATACTAGGCATTCTCATCGGCAACGGAGTCTCTTCAATGCTGCGTTCGAGTTTTGTTGTGCCATGGTTTTGGGTTTTTACGGGGATACTTGTATGTTTTATTGTCGGTGTGGCATCGGGTTATGCGCCGGCTGTCAAAGCTGCAAATATTGATCCGATCGAAGCATTGAGATACGAATAATATTACCGGAATAGGGTATATCAGAAAAAACAGGGGACCCGTTTTGAGTCCCCTGTTTTATTTCATGGTATTAAGACCAGTTACTTCACAGTGTTCATATAGGCTACAAGATCGAGAAGCTTGCATGAATAGCCCCATTCATTGTCGTACCATGCAACCACTTTTACGAAATTGTCGTTAAGGGCAATACCTGCTTTAGCGTCAAATATCGAGGTACGCGGATCACCGTTGAAATCACTTGAAACAACTTCATCTTCTGTATATCCAAGTATTCCTTTCAGTGGACCTTCAGAAGCAGTTTTCATAGCTTTTTTGATGTCCTCGTATGTCGCAGCCTTTTCAAGACGGCAGGTCAGGTCCACAACCGAAACGTTTAGGGTTGGAACTCTGAATGCCATACCTGTGAGTTTACCCTTCAGCTCAGGGATAACTTTGGTTACAGCCTTGGCTGCACCTGTTGAAGATGGAATTATGTTTCCGGAAGCAGCACGTCCGCCTCTCCAGTCTTTATTAGAAGGACCGTCTACAGTTTTCTGGGTTGCTGTAGTTGAGTGAACTGTTGTCATAAGGGCTTCAGCGATTCCAAAATTGTCGTGAAGCACTTTGGCTACAGGAGCAAGACAGTTGGTTGTACATGAAGCGTTTGATACAAACTGCATATCCGCCTTATATTTTTCATGGTTAACACCCATTACAAACATCGGAGTATCATCTTTTGAAGGACCTGACATTACAACATGCTTTGCACCTGCCTTGATATGGCCCATTGCAGTTTCTTTTGTAAGGAAAAACCCTGTGCATTCAAGTACATAATCAGCTCCAACTTCATTCCATTTAAGGTTTGCAGGATCCTTCTCAGCTGTAACACGTATACTTTGTCCGTTTACTACAAGTTTTCCGTCTTTCACTTCCACTGTTCCATCGAACTTCCCATGCATTGTATCATACTTGAGCATGTAAGCTATATAATTCACTTCGAGGAGGTCGTTTATTCCGACTATTTCCAAATCGCTTCTCTTGAAGGCAGCCCTGAATGCCAGTCGGCCAATCCTCCCAAAGCCATTAATTCCGACTTTAATCTTTGACATAATTATATCATTAATTGGTTAATAAATTGAATGCGCAAAGATACTATTTTTTTCCAGAAAACGGAGGCTTTTAATAAATTGCAGGAGCTCTTTTTCTTCTGAATATATAGGAGAACTTATTAGAATCCGGGTTAAGCGGATCGATTATAACTCCAAACCGGTAACTTATAAAAAGTGAGAAAAACAAAGCTTTGTTGTCAGTTGTTGCCATTATTGGTATTTTCTTAGTGAAAGCGCTTAAAGAGATACCGGCTTCAACTGCATGTATTACTTTTTCCTCTTTGCTGTATTCAAAGTTAAATCCACCCTTGGCAAAAATACCTGGCAGAATCTTCATTTCATTCAGTCCTTTGGTGAATGATGCCCTGCCGTAAATGTCATATGGGGGATGAACATTGACATCCAGCTTTTCTTCTACTATGTCAAATTGATAATCTGGCCTCGGATAAAGGATCTTATAGAAAATCGGTTTATAAAAGGCGAATGTAGGACCGGCCGAGACGAAATATCTTACAGCCACCCCACCAAGATCAGCTTTCTTGAATATTTCATGCTGAAAGCCGTAACTTCCCCTAAGGTAAAAAGCCGAATTCAGTTTCCCGTAAACGAAAGTGCCTGGTGTCTGAAATAAAGGATTTGATTGCCTGTATTCCCGGGGGTGCTTCAGGTTGCCGGCTTCGATTTCGAAATATCGTTTGTTTAAAAAATCAACTCTTTTGGCTTCACGATAGCTAAGGCCATAACCGTCTGAATTAAGGAGAATTGCAAATGATCTTTCATTTTTGAAGAAAATCTTCTGCTGCTCATTGAGTTCACCTTGTCCAAAAACCGGAAATGCACAATAAACAATCAAAACAAATATTATAAGCAGCTTCCTCATTTTAATTTGCTAACTTATAAAACAACAAACCCCGGAATCCCGGGAATGTCAGCCGTTATTCTCAGCCTGCGAAGTCTCAGCCTGTGAGTATGCCGGACATGATTTTTCATTGCATGCACTTACAAATATAGCAGTGATAAAACAAATAACCAGGATTACAGCAATCTTTTTCATAAAACCTTGGTTTTAATAAAACAAAAGTAAAACAATCATTTAAAAAACAATCTCCGTGCCAAATTATTGTTGTCCGGGAAAAATATCCAGAAAATATATGTCACCATTTTGAGATATATATTAAACATATTTTTTGCATTTTTGTTGTTTTAATATAAATATTCATTTTATACGATGAAAGCAGAAATAATAACAACTTTGCTGATATTAACCATGAGTACACAATCTTTTTCTCAGGAAAAGCTCCCTTATAATGCTCTGTCAAGGCAGGAGGCTTTAGTTATTGACAACAAGGGAACCGAAGCTCCTTTTACCGGAAAATATACAGATTACTCAGGTAAAGGCACATATGTTTGCAGGAAGTGCGGCTCCGCCCTTTATTATTCGTCTTCAAAGTTTAAGTCCGATTGTGGCTGGCCAAGCTTCGACGATGAGATAAAAGGAGCTGTAAACAGGTTTCCTGATCCTGACGGGACGAGGACTGAGATTGAGTGTGCGAATTGCGGTGCTCACCTTGGACATGTTTTTACAGGGGAACGGCTTACAACGAAAAATGTAAGACATTGCGTTAATTCTGTATCTCTCGATTTTGTCCCCTCTCTGATAGAGCCGGGAAGATATGGCACTGCAATTTTTGCCGGAGGCTGTTTCTGGGGAGTCGAATATTTTCTTCAGAAAAGTCCGGGGGTTATTTCAGTTACATCGGGCTTTACCGGGGGGCGTGCCATAAATCCTTCATATAAGGAAGTCTGTACAGGCAGAACTGGTCATGCCGAGGCCGTTAAGATAATATATGATCCTGACAAAACATCCTATGACAAACTTTTGAAGCTTTTTCTTGAAATTCACGATCCGACTCAGATAGGAGGGCAGGGACCCGATTTAGGTGACCAGTACAGGTCAGAAATCTTCTACCTGAATGATGAACAGAAAAAGATTGCTGACACCAATATTGGCATTCTAAAAGCTAAAGGATTGAAAGTTGCAACCGCAGTGACAAAAGCCTCAGAATTTTTCGAAGCTGAGGATTATCATCAGGATTATTACTTCAGGAATGGCAAAGTCCCTTACTGTCATGCTTATACTAAAAGGTTCTGACGACTAATTGATAAATATCCGATAGTATATGGAAAAAGCAATTCTGACCCTTGCTGAATCAGGAATCGAATCCGGGAAAATTATTTTATATTTAGTTATAGCTGCAGCTATTCTTGTTATAGCAGGTTACTTTCTTCTCCGGAAGAAGAAAAAATAGTGCATTCTTTGTGTCTCTCTGTGTAAGTTCTTAAAGTATATTATTGCACAGAGCTCCACAGAGAAATCACAGAGTTCCACTGAGAAATAAGAAGAATTTATCAGATCAGGAAATTCCTGTAGTAATCAACTCATTTCTATACTTCTGCCACTGCATCAGAACCTTTATATTTTTATCCAAACGTTCCCCTTCTTATTCGATTCCACAACAGAATGAATGAACTTCATCCCTCTTAAGCCATCATGTACCGTCGGGAACTCACCAGGAGTGAATCTTTCTCCGCGGATTGACTTTGCCGTACCCCTGTAGATATTTGCAAGAGCCTCATAGATGCCTTCCGGATGACCTGCGGGCATTGTATGACTGCTTTCGGCAAGCTTCTCATTGTAACCATGGGCTGGTTTGTATATTCTGGTTGGTTCTGTATCGCTCAGCATATAAAGATAATTGGGGTTTTCCTGGGCCCATTTCAGACTGGCCCTGGATCCATATACTGCGATCGTTATGCAGTTCTCTTCCCCTCCGCACACCTGGCTTGCCCTGAGAACCCCTTTAAGATTCTTCCCGAATCGCAGGAGAACAGTGCCGTCAAGATCAAGTTTTACATCGTCTTTTACAGAACTCAGATCAGATAAGATCTCCTTTATTTCAAGTCCCGTAGTATATTCAATGAGATTAAAAGCATGAACACCGATATCTCCCATGCAGCTGCTTACTCCTGCATGTTTCGGATCGAGCCTCCACACACCGGTAATCCTGCTTTCAGTACCATGAATTATCGAATTTATCCAACCCTGATAGTACTGTGCATCAATGCGCTGTATAGTTCCAAGCAATCCCTTTGAAATCAGATCCCGCATCTGGCGGACCATGGGGTATCCCGTATAGGTGTGTGTCAGCGCGAAAGTAAGCTTCGTTTTTGCAACCGTTTTTTCAAGATCAAGAGCTTCTTCAACAGTCATTGTCATTGGTTTCTCGCAGACAATATGAAATCCATTTTCGAGCAGACTTTTTGCGAATGGATAGTGAAGTGCATTGGGTGTGACAATGGCAACAACCTCCATTCGTTTATCAGCAGGAATCTTGAGTTCAGCCTTTATCATTTCATCGACGCTTTCATAGCACCGGCTGATGTCAATCCCCTCTTTGACGGCAAATTCTTTACTCTTTTCATAATTGACGTCAAAAACGCCGCCGACAAGCTCGAAATCGTTGCATATCCGAGAGGCTCTCCGGTGCGCATCACCAATGAATGCACCGATACCGCCGCCGATCATTCCCATTCTTATCTTTTTCATTGTATCATAATTTATGTTATTCCTTTTCTATTTCAGGGGGGATGGTTAGTTAAACATTTTGAGTATTTTTCCTCTTTCTCATATGGAGGAAAGTAAAACAAATTATCAGAAATGCAGGCACTATTGCTACATAACGTAATGTATGCGCGCCTCCGCTTAGCTGGGCAGTAGCCCATGCAGCAGCATCCTTAGTTCCTTCAGCAGCTGATTTTAAAACCTCAATTACCTGACCTGCCGGGACAGCAGCAACAGTTTGTGCATCAAATATGGCACCCAGGACGGGCTGTGCAATTGCCCCGCCAAGGAATCCGATTCCTCCCATTATTGCGAGTCCGAGGGCGCCGCTTTCCGGAATGTTCTCAGATACGAATCCGAGCATTGTAGGCCAGAAGAAAGCAACACCAAGAGCAAATACCCCTGCGGAAGTAAAAACCATTGCACCGTTGGTATATCCCATCAGGATCAATCCTGCAAAGGCCAGAATTGACGAAACGAGCAGTATAACAGTCGGTTTAAGATTATGAATAAGCGTACCGCCAAACTGTCGTGCCAGCGCCATTATTCCGGATATCCAAACCAGCAACAGGATCGGATTGTCAGAAACGTTGGAAAGCAATGCGGCAATCCATTGATTTGTACCCAATTCCGTCGCAGCCGTCAGGATCATGCAGAAGGCCATAAAGAGAAACAGTGGACTGACACATGCTTTTAACATGTCCTTGTATGAGAATCCGGTGACAACACGCTCTGTTTTTGGAAATTCCTTATTAAGAAACATATAACCATATGCAAATGTGGGAATTAGCATGATTGCCATGGCGTACCGCCAGTTAGTGAGCCCGATGTTGTTAAAAAGGTAAACCACTAAGCCTCCGATTACTATTCCGGTAGGGAACCATGCATGAAATCTGTTTAGCCTCCTGGTTTTCTCAGCGGTGTACATGCTGGTAATAAGCGGATTACATGCCGCTTCGACACTGCCATTAGCTATTCCTATAAATAGCGTTGAAATAAAGAGCGTCCAGAAACCTGTGGCCACGATTGTAAGAATGATTCCGGCCAGATGGCAGAAGAATGCTATTGAAACGATCCTTCCGATACCTATGACATCTACCAGTGGCCCTCCAAAAAACATCGCAAGGGTAAAACCCCAGAAGGCAGTACCAACGATCCATCCCACCTGAGTGTGGGTAAGATTAAACTCAGCGGCCCATGCTTCAACGAAGGAACCCCTCGTGGCAAAAGCTAACGCCGTAACTACCAATGCAACACAACTGGCATTGAATAACCGTGTTTTCTTAATTGTATCCATATAAGTTAGTTTTATTGCCGGGACTTTAAAAAAATACCGGGGTTGATGAATGGTTTCTATTTTTCAAAAGCTGAATCAAAAGCAATATCCGACGGAGGAAAATCAATAGATTTCACATACTGGCAAGCCTCCGCTGCCCCGTGCTCACGATCCATTCCACTGTCTTCCCATTCAACTGACAGCGGACCCTTATATCCGATGCTGTTCAATGACCTGATTATTTCTTCAAAATTAATATTACCACGACCCGGACTCCTGAAGTCCCAATAGCGACCTTTTGTGCCGAACTCGGTGTGTCCTCCGAAAACACCGGCTTCAGCCGGAATCTCCGACCATCTTACATCTTTCATATGTACATGGAAGATCCTGTCGCTGAAAGCATAAATAAATCCCACGTAATCAACTCCCTGGTAGCCAAAATGTGAAGGATCATAATTGAATCCGAAGGAAGGGTGGTTTTTCAAGGCCGTCAGGGCTCTTCGGGCAGAAGCTATATCAAAAGCTATTTCTGTTGGATGCACCTCAAGTGCAAACCGGATACCAAGCTTCTTATAAGCATCCAGTATCGGCTTCCATCGATCGGCAAAATCTTTGTAGCCATTGTCGATCATTTCTGGCATAACCGCCGGAAAAGAATATACAAGATGCCAGATCGGACTGCCTGTGAATCCGTTAACAATGGATACCCCAAGTTTTTTTGCGGCTTCACCGGTTTTTATCATTTCCGTGGCTGCACGACGTCTTACTCCCTCAGGATCACCGTCACCCCAGACATAGTCAGGAAGAATAGATTTATGTCTTTCGTCAATCCGATCCGCAACAGCCTGTCCGACCAGATGATTTGAAATTGAAAAAACCTTTAAACCATACTTGTCAAGGAGTTTCCTCTTTGCCCTGCAATAGGAATCTGTAGCCTTGCTGATTTCAAAATGGTCGCCCCAGCATGCGAGTTCCAATCCGTCATATCCGAACGATCTGGCTTTTTTGCAAACAGTTTCAAATGGTAGATCTGCCCACTGGCCTGTGAATAGCGTTACTGGTCTGCTCATGGTTTCATATATTAAATAGTGCTGTTATTAGAATGCTAATATAATAAAATCCTTTTCATCAATCCCACCGGTTCAGACAGAAATTCTTTACTTTGCAGATATTCTACAATATATAATAATGACAGAATTAACTGATATTTTATTCAACAGGAGGACAATACGTAAATACTCAGCTGAGCCGGTGGAAGAGGAGCTGCTTAATGACATTCTCAAAGCGGGATGCCGGACTTCAACAACTGGTAATATGCAGGTTTACAGTATTATAGTAACAAGGGATCAAAAGAAAAAGGAAGAGCTTCTTCCGCTTCATTTTAATCAGAAAATGATCACTGAAGCACCAGTTACACTTACTTTTTGTGCTGATTTTAACAGGTTCAAAAAGTGGTGTGTTCTTAACAACGCCAATCCAGGGTATGATAATTTTCTTTCATTTATGACAGCTGCCATAGATGCCATTGTTGTTGCCCAGACCATATGTGTGGCAGCTGAAGCGAAAGGGTTGGGAATATGTTACCTTGGAACAACAACATATATGGCACATAAGATAATTGAGGTGCTCAGACTTCCAAGAGGTGTAGTACCTGTTACTACACTTACTCTTGGCTGGCCGGCAGAGCATCCTGATCAGGTCGACCGTTTGCCGCTCGAAACCGTGGTCCATAAGGAGGTTTATTCTGATTATTCAGATTCAGATATTGAAAAATTTTATTCTGAAAAGGAGAAGAGGGAAGACTCTCTGCAATTTTTAAAAGAAAATAATAAAACTACTCTTGCACAGGTATTTACCGATGTAAGGTATAAAAAGGAAGATAATATTTATTTCTCGAAAACCCTCTTGCAGGTTTTAAAGGATCAGGGCTTTATGAATCAATGAATACCTTAGCAATTCTAACGGGATAATCATTAATTGCCGGCACCAGGGGGTCATTATATTTTTTTAAATACCATGCCGACTGCAGCCTGCTGGGTGGGTGTAATTGTCAGATCATTTATGCAGACATGCTCCGGAAGAGTTGCACAAAAATAGATCACACCGGCAATATCTTCAGCAGAAAGTGCCTTCACTCCCTTATAGACCGCATCTGCCTTCTCCTTGTCGCCTTTGAACCTGACAATCGAGAACTCTGTTTCAGCCATGCCGGGTGCAATATTTGTAACCCTTATGCTGTGCCTTAAAAGGTCTATCCTCATAGCTTTCGACAGAGCTTCAACTGCTGACTTTGTTGCACAATACACATTCCCGTTTTCATAGACATCCTTGCCTGCAATAGAGGAAATGTTGAAAATATGTCCCTTGTTCCTTGCAACCATTAAGGGTGCTACCTCCCTTGTTACATAAAGGAGTCCTTTTACATTTGTGTCAACCATTCTGTCCCAGTCGTCAGTATCACCGTCATCTATATGGGAAAGACCTGCCGCAAGTCCGGCATTATTAACAAGAATATCGATTTCTTTCCATTCCGGCGGAAGTTTTTGTATTACTGATCCGACCTCAGATCTGTTCCTGACATCGAAACTGAGCGAAAGCACCTCTGCCTTGGTTTTTTTAAGTTCCTGCTCGAGTTCATCGAGGCGTTCCTTTCTCCTGCCTGTTATAATGAGGTTATACCCGTTGTTTGCAAATTTTACTGCTATAGCCCTGCCAAATCCGGCGGTAGCGCCTGTGATCATTATGATTTTTCGCATGGATTTTCCTATCGGTTTATTTCACGAATTTTGGCGCATTCTGCCTTAAGTCCTTCAACACTACCTGCCCAGGTGTTACGATCAGCGCAATAAGTGCCAGACCCCCTGACTGAAAAATCTTTTTCATTATTCTTATTGTTTAGGGATTATTTAAATAAAATGAAATATTACATTTTGCACTCGCATTGTGCGACTGCATTGACGGATGCAAATGTAATATTTTAAACGACGTTGCCATTCAATAATTAAATCTGTTTTAACAAAAAAAGTATCTTTGCCAGCTGCCACGGCCAAATGAAAGAACGACTGAATAATATAAACAAGGATAAAAATCTTATCGGACCTATGTTCGATTCAATAGCTCACAGGTATGATTTTCTGAATCATTTTCTTTCATTTGGAATCGACAGGCTCTGGAGAAAAAAGACAGTCAGAAAAATAGCAGCAGAATTCTCCAGTCCGGCAATAATAGATGTTGCGACCGGGACAGCTGATCTTGCGATCGAAGCAGTAAAGATCAAACCTCTCAAAATTACAGGAATTGATATTTCTGAGAAAATGCTTGAGATCGGGAGACAAAAAATCAAAGCCAGGAATCTCGATGATGTTATTGAGCTTATTAAATGTGATTCAGAGGATATCTGCTTTGAAGATAATACCTTCGACGCTGCCATGGCTGCATTTGGCATCAGGAATTTCAGGGATCCTGTAAAAGGTCTTTCTGAAATGAGAAGGGTAGTGCGGAATAATGGAATTGTTGTCATCCTGGAATTTTCAAAGCCTGACGGATTTATTTTTAAACATCTTTATAACTTTTATTTCAGTGTTATTCTTCCTTTCACCGGTTCCCTGTTTTCAAAGGACAGGAAGGCATACAGATATCTTAATGAGTCAGTTATGAATTTTGCCGATAATGAGAAATTCATTCTTATGATGAAGGAGGCAGGGCTTTCTGACATAAAACAGAGCAGGTTAACATGGGGAATTGCATCCATTTACACAGGTGTTAAAAAATGAATGCAATATTTGGATTTATATCAAGTTTATTATTAAAGAAAGTTGCTTGTTACTAGTTTCTTGTTGCTGGTTAACAAGCAACTAGGAACTAGCATCCAGCAACATATTTTAACCAAAGTCATAACTCCGAACAGGATATTTGAGAAAACAACTACTATATTTTGCATTCGCTGGCTTGTTTCTTCTGGTCAGCATTAACTCTTTCAGCCAGAAACAGAAGCCGAAAAACGATTCATGGTACGATGACAAAAAACTGCATTTTGGGTTTAGTCTGGGTATTAATCTGATGGATTTTGACATTACCCCATCTCAGACTTTTCTTGAGCAGGACGGTTATTATCCTGATGTAACCCTTCTTAATCCTGGCATTAATATTCAGGTTGTTACTAATTTCCGACCGGCAAAATATTTTGATCTGCGCTTCCTCCCCGGTGTATCCTTCGGCCAGAGAAATGTTCGGTATTTTGATTTCAATACTCAGGCAATAATTAATGAAGGTCAGAGGTTAGAATCGTCATTCCTCGAATTTCCGCTGCTGCTTAAGTACAAAGGTGACAGGTTAAACAATGTAAGGCCCTACGTTATCGGCGGCATAAATTACAGGTACGACCTTGCAGGGAAAAAGGAATATGATGCAGATAAACTTGTTTATATAAGGCTAAAAAGATCAGATCTTTACTATGAACTCGGAGCAGGACTTGATTTTTACCTGCCATTCTTCAAACTTTCTGTTGAACTCAAGACCTCACGTGGGATCAGAGATGTTGTTGTTCATGAGACTGCTCAATATCCCGAGTATGTAAATGCAATCGAAAAAATGCAGTCCAGGATATGGGTTATTGCATTTCATTTTGAATAGAAATGTCAAAACTGATTCAGCTGAACGTCAGTCCCGAAACTGCTGCTGATGAAACGGTGATCCGCAGATTGGCAGGATCGCTTTCAGGGATCCCTCTATCGGGAATCTCTTTCCTGAGGATAATCCGTAAATCAATTGATGCACGGAAAAGGGACATAATCGTTAATCTTGAAGTTGAGGTCTTTTACGGCAATGAACTGCCCGTCCCTGCAATAATGCCCTTCAATCAGCAGAATGTTGCAGGAAAACCTGAAGTTATTATAGCCGGTGCAGGTCCGGCGGGTCTGTTCGCCGCACTCCGGCTTATTGAGCTTGGGATACGTCCGGTTATTATTGAAAGGGGGAAGGATGTCTCCTCACGAAAGAAGGATATTGCAAGGATAAGCCGTGAGCAAGTCATTGATCCCGACAGTAATTATTGTTTTGGTGAGGGAGGGGCAGGAACCTTTTCAGATGGGAAGCTCTACACGAGATCAAAGAAAAGGGGAGACAACCGGAGGGTTCTTGAACTTCTCTGCCTTCACGGTGCTAATGAGAATATTTTATATGAAGCCCATCCTCACCTTGGAACGGATAAGCTTCCCGGGATTATTTCACAGGTAAGAAAATCTATAACCGGTTCGGGAGGTCTGTTTTTGCCTGAGAAGAGAGTCATTGATTTTGTTATGGACGGTAAAGAAATAAAGGGCGTGGTAGTTTCCGGTAATGAAAAATATCTTTCACAGTACGTAATTCTTGCTACCGGACACTCAGCAAGGGATATCTATGATATTTGCCTGGCAAATGGAATTGACCTTGAACAGAAAGCTTTCGCCATGGGTGTAAGGATTGAACATCCGCAGGAATTGATTGACAGAACCCGGTACCATGGAAATCAGAGAGGACAATATCTTCCGGCTGCTTCGTATAGTCTTGTAAAACAAATAGACGGGAGAGGGGTTTATTCTTTTTGCATGTGTCCGGGAGGATTTATTGTACCTTCAGCTACTGCACAGGAGGAGGTTGTTGTTAACGGAATGTCACCTTCAGGGAGGAACTCCCCCTATGCCAATTCCGGAATTGTCGTGGAGATAAAACCTGAAGATCTTTTGAAATTCAGTATGTCGGGAGAGCTTGCCGGACTTGAGTTTCAGAAAGAACTCGAAAGGGAGGCATGGAAGAATGGAGGACATACCCAGAGAGCACCTGCCCAGAGGGTAACTGATTATGTTGGCGGAAAAACCTCAGGGTCATTGCCAAAAGTCTCCTATTTCCCGGGAGTAACTTCATCGCCTCTTCATAGCTGGTTGCCGAAGTCAATCGGACGAAGACTGAAGGATGGATTCAGACTGTTCGATACAATGATGAAAGGTTTTATAACTGACGAAGCTGTTATTTTAGGAGTTGAATCACGCACCTCATCACCGGTAAGGATCCCTCGTAATCCCGAAACACTTCAGCATATTAAAATATCAGGTTTATATCCCTGTGGAGAAGGATCAGGTTATGCCGGCGGAATAGTTTCTTCCGCAGTCGATGGTATGAAAGCTGCTGAGGCAATAGCAAAAACAATGAGTCTCCTTTAATTGCCTTAGCTTAAATCAGTAATAATAAAGAGCAGACAGGGGTTCCTTCATTCCACTTGGCTCTTTAATTGCTTGTCATTCAGAGCTAAGCTAAAAATCTCAAACGTTTAGCCGGACACTATTGATTAGAAATATTTAATCATAATTCCGGCTCATTGATTTCTCCTGGCAAATTCAGAAAAAACAACCGATGCCGCCATTCCGATGTTAAGTGATTCCACACCATGGATTGAGGAGCTGAACTTCGGAATCAGAAGCCTGGTAGTTATAAATGGCAGAAGATCATCGGAGATTCCCCTGGACTCGTTACCAAACAGGATTATCCCCCTGTTACCTAGTTTTGAAGCATAAACAGATTCTCCTTCAAGATATGTCCCGTAGACAGGCAATCCTTTCTTCCCGGCATCCTCCAGAACTTCCGCCAGATCGTGATAGCCTACAGAGACGTTCAGGATAGCACCCATCGATGCCTGGATGACTTTCGGATTGTAGACATCAGCGCAGTTTAAGGAGCAGATAATGTGCCTGAAACCGAACCAGGCAGCTGCCCTTATTATTGTTCCCAGATTACCTGGATCCTGAACAGAATCAAGAGCTATTAACAAAGTGCCGGTGATCTTCATCGGATCGGGCAAATTAACGGGAAATGACACAGATGCAATTGCATTGTGCGGTGTTTTCAGATTTGACATTCTTTCCAGATCTCTGATGGACGCAGGCTCAATCTCGTCAATCAATGCCTTTTCTTCGGGCAAAAGTAGATCTATAAATTCTGGTACGGCAGCAAGAAACCTCAGCCTCATACCTGAATGCAGGTGCTCCATTACCAGCTTATCGCCTTCAATTAAATAAAGCTGTTCTTCATCCCTCACTTTTTTAACCTGCAGAGATTGAATGTATTTTATCCTGTTTTTGCTGATCATTGAATAAATTGTTTTTGATGTGGCATGTCTTTTGATAATCTGATGAAATTAATATAGGGACCGCCTGCAGAAAGTTGTTTTTTATTATTGATATATTTGCTTCAGGCTTAGTGTACAAATTTTGGAAAAAACCTGTTCAAATAAAAGAAATTTTTTTCCGGGGATATTGTATCTCCTCTTCCTGCTTGTTCCGGCCATCTATTCATGTAATCCGACCAAATATGTACCCGAGGGTGAAACTCTTCTGAATAATAATCACATCCAGATTGACAGGGAAGGGATCAACAAATCCGATCTCGTTCCCTACATAAAGCAAAAACCCAACAAACAGATTTTTGGTGCAAGGTTCCATCTCGGACTCTATAATCTTTCGAACCTCGAAAAGCAAAAGTGGCCTCATGGATGGCTGAGGAACATAGGTGAGGAGCCGGTAATATATGACCAGTATGCCACTGAAAAAAGCAGGGAACAAATAGAGGATTTTATTGGCTCAAAAGGTTTCTTTGACAGCCGGGTGACCGATTCAGTCAGAACAGTAAAAAGGAAATCAGATGTCTTTTATAATGTCGACCTGAAAGAGCCTTATACAATTCGAAACGTTTATTATGAAATTGCGGATACCACTTTTAAGACACTTTTTGATTTTGATTCCACTAACTGTCTTATTCAAAGAGGAAAACCTTATGATGCAGCTATTTTACAAGCTGAAAGGACCCGCTTTGAGCGATTTGTTAAAAATCATGGATTTTACTCATTTTCAACCGATGATATAGCCTTCAGGGTAGACAGCTCAATCGGAAAAAGGCAGGTTAATCTTTATTACGAGATCCATAATTTCAAGAAATCCGACATCTATAACAGGATCATCTATGTTCCGTATCCTGCCTATCAGATTAAAAATGTTTACATCTATCCCGATTTTGTTCCGAAAAACCTTCTTGAGGGAGGAGAATCGTATTTTAAAAGCCTTGATACGGTTAATTACAATGGATATTTTTTCATTTCAGGACAAAAAAGATCACCTATAAAATACGATCTTATCCTTAAGTCTCTTTACATCAATCCAGGCTCTGGTTACAGCATCTCAAACACTGAGCAGACGCAGAGCCATCTTATGACACTGAAGACATACCGTTTAGTGAATATATTCTTCAGTGAGACAGATGCCCCTGATGTCAGCCAGGAATCACAGTCGTTCCTGAATTGCCATATTCAGCTTACATTGCTTAGCCAGCAGTCGTTCAATGTGGAGCTTGAGGGTACAAATACAGCTGGAAATTTCGGGGGAGCGCTGAACTTAATATATCAGCATAAAAACCTCTTTCATGGTGCCGAGCAGTTTAACATGAAGCTTAAGGGTGCATTCGAAGCTATGACACAGAAAAATACGAAACTGCGAAGCACACGGGAGTATGGATTGGAAACTACGCTGCGTCTGCCAAAATTTCTGGTTCCTTTTTTCAGAAAAGAAGGATTCATAAAGACCTATAACCCGACAACTACAATCCTGGCTGCCTATAACTACCAGGACCTGACATTCTTTACCAGGACTATGGCCAATGCAACTTTTGGATATAACTGGGCAGCCCGCAACTATAAGACTCATATTGTGAATCCTGTCCAGCTCAACCTGGTTAACATGATTAAAATTGACACTGGTTTCCAGAGGATGATCGATGCTTCCTCCTACCTTGCCAACAGTTATAAGGATGTACTTATCCTTGGAGGAAACTACTCATTTATTTATAACAACCAGAAAATTCAGAAATCCAGGGACTATTTGTTTCTCAGGATTAATGCTGAAGCCTCTGGTAATATGCTGTCTCTGGCAAGTAATATTGCCGGGGCACAGAAAAAAGAAGGTTACCTGCATTTTTTCGGCCAGCCTTTTGCACAGTACATACGAACTGATGTGGATATAAGGTATAATATAATCCTCAATGATGCAAGCTCTATTGTTTACAGAGGTTTTGCGGGAATAGGCATACCATATGGAAACTCAAAGGCAATTCCGTTCGAAAAACAATATTTTGGCGGAGGCTCCAACGGGATACGGGCATGGCAGGTAAGATCGCTGGGACCGGGCTCCTATGATGTTCCGAAAGAGACTGTTTTCATCAACCAGACAGCTGATATAAAGCTGGAAGCCAACGCTGAATACAGGTTCAAATTGTTCTGGATTCTCGAAGGAGCACTATTCGTTGACGCAGGAAACATCTGGACTTATAACGATGATCCATCACGTCCGGGAGCCAGGTTCAGATTCAATAAGTTTTTCAATGATATTGCGGTGGGTACCGGAACCGGATTCCGTTTCGACTTCAGTTTCGTAACAGCCAGGCTGGACATGGGTCTGAAACTGCGTGATCCTTCAATTTCAAACGGATCGAGATGGATCCTAATGAGCAGGAAGTATGATTTCGGAAATGATCTGACATTTGTTTTTGGTATTGGATATCCATTCTGACCTCAGGTGATTTATTCCTTAAAATTTATTCAATTTCATTTCGGATTGATTCCGGAATTTCCTATATTGCATTCAGTCTCACTGCACTTTTCATTTATATGGATTCATTTAAGGATTTCTTCAGGAACTGGTTCGGGTATACAAGGAGGGAAAGGCGATCGACCTTTATTCTGGTAAATATAATAGTGATTATAACCGGAATAAGGTATATTTTCCCTTTCCATGAGATCTCTCTTAAGGAGATTCCATTGGATTTAACTGAAAATCATATTGACAGCACCTTGCAACAGGTTGATAATAAGGTTTATAATAAGGCTGATAATAAGGTTCACAAGGAACAGAAGCAGGTAAAAGCGTATTATATTAAAAGTAAACCTTTAAACCTTAACAGGTGCGATTCGGCATCACTTGAAGCCCTTCCGGGGATAGGCCCTGTTCTGTCGGCCCGTATCATAAAATTCAGAAATCTCCTGGGAGGATATGTGCGTGCTGAACAGCTTAAAGAGGTTTACGGACTTACTGAAGAAACATTTATAATGATCTCCCCGCGGGTTTTTACAGATTCGCTTACAGTACGGAAAATCAGGATCAATGAAGCAGGTTTCAACGAGCTCATCAGGCATCCGTATTTCAAGAGAAATGAAGTGTCCGCAATACTTAAATTTCGGGAGCTTAAAGGGAAGATAACTGGTATCGGCGACATGACGGAAAACAACCTGATTTCACCGGAAACAGCAATTAAAATAGGTGATTATCTGGATTTTAGTCAATAAGTCCCCTTTGGAGGTGCAAGCCAGCACGATCCCCCTTCAACGGGGGACTATGGTGTCAGGTCCCTGCCCCCTGAAGGGGACCTGGAAATTTTAACCAATATTTAACAGGTATAAATTTTGAATCCATAAATAAAATCACTAACTTTATTAAATCTCATTATGACGGAATTCTGCATCCATAAAATGTTAAATCCTTTAAATTAAGTTTAAATGATAAAATTATTGCCTTAAAAGCTTTGAAAAGATTTTTTCTATTTCTAACTTTGCGCCTCGTTTAAAAACTGAATTATTTACTATGATCATTGTCCCATTAAAAGAAGGCGAAAATATTGAAAGAGCTCTGAAAAAGTTCAAAAGGAAATTTGAAAAGACTGGTGTAATCCGTGAACTGCGCTCACGTCAGGCTTTCGTTAAACCTTCAATACGCCGGAGAGAAGAAATCAAGAAGGCTGTATATGTTCAGAAGATGCAGGAAAGTGAGGAGTAATCCTCTGACCTGTTTCTCTATTTTATAAATAACATATAAGGAGGTTCCTTTATGGATCATAAGGAATCATTCTTACAGTATCTGAAAATCGAAAAACGATATTCGCCACTAACTGTAAGATCTTACATAAACGATCTTGATCAGTTCGATAATCACCTCAGGTTGCAGGATCTGCCGGGCAGGCCGGAAGATATTGTATATCATGATGTAAGGTCGTGGATCGTGTCTCTTATCGAAGACGGCTATTCCCCTGTCAGCATCCACCGGAAGATATCTTCCCTGAGGGTATTCTTCAGGTACCTCAGGAAAGAGGGTTTTACAAGTAATGATCCGCTTGAAAAGGTTGTTCTTCCAAAAATGAAAAAACGGTTGCCTGTTTTCGTAGAGGAGGGCTCACTGGACAGATTACTCGATGAATATGATTTTGGTACCGATTTCGACGGGATCAGGAACAGAACCATAATTGAAATGCTCTACCTGACAGGCATGAGAAGGGCTGAGCTTACAGGCCTCCGCAACAGTGACGTGGATATCCCGGAAGCCACTGTGAAGGTTACCGGGAAAAGAGATAAGCAAAGGATAATACCTCTGCTCAAACCGTTTACATTAAGGCTTGAAGATTATATAAGGGTCCGTAATAATCAATTTCCTGAACTCAGGGCTGATTGGTTTTTTTTAGGTAACAAGGGAAACAAGTTGTATGATAAATATGTTTATAATACAGTAAAGAAATATCTTTCAATAGTGACCACAATCGAAAAAAAGAGTCCACATATACTCAGGCATACATTTGCAACTCATATGCTCAATAACGGAGCAGATCTGAATTCAATTAAGGAATTCCTGGGTCATGCGAATCTTTCCGCTACGCAGATATACACGCATAATTCATTTGAAAAACTTAGGAGAATATATAAACAGGCTCATCCAAGGGCTTAATTATTAATTAATTAAACAGGAGGTACTACTATGAACGTTCAGATTCACTCAGTGAGGTTTGATGCCGACAAAAAGCTAATCGATTTTGTTCATCAGAAGCTTGAAAAACTTACCCAGATCGGGGAAGGAATTGTTAATGCTGAAGTGTACCTGAGACTTGATAATGATCAGGAGCGTAAGAATAAAATCAGCGAAATTAAGCTTGATTTGAGAGGTGCACCCTTGTTTGCCAGGAAGCAAAGCAAGACTTTTGAGGAGGCTACGGACCAGGCTATAAATGCTCTTAAGAAACAGATAACCAAGCATAACCAGAAGAAGCGGGGTGCGTAACCACGGGCTGTTTAAAAAAAAAAACGATTATTTTGATAAATGAATTTTAATTTCATACATTTGCAGACCGATTTTTGAGGGTATGTAATGCCCTGTCGGGGCGTTCTTTAAATTGCCGATGTAGCTCAGTTGGTCAGAGCAGCTGATTTGTAATCTGCAGGTCGGGGGTTCGAATCCCTTCATCGGCTCTTGAGAGAGTTGTAAATGTGTATCTTAAGAGACCGACTCTGTTTCAAGGGGGAGATACCAAAGTGGCCAACTGGGGCAGACTGTAAATCTGCTGGCGAATGCCTTCGTAGGTTCGAATCCTGCTCTCCCCACTTATGACAGAGCCGTCCGTTTCCTTCTGAGTTGGAGATTAAGTTACGGGCCTCTTGGATGATATTAAGCGGGAGTAGCTCAGTTGGTAGAGCATTAGCCTTCCAAGCTAAGGGTCGCGGATTCGAATTCCGTTTCCCGCTCACTTTTTGAGGCCAGAGTAGCTCAGGGGTAGAGCACTTCCTTGGTAAGGAAGGGGTCGGGGGTTCAATTCCCCCCTCCGGCTCAACAGGAATAAACTTGATTTATAATTGATTATAGATAAACTTAATTTAATACGCTTGGAGTTATGGCAAAAGAAAAATTTGACAGGTCGAAACCACATGTGAATATTGGTACTATCGGTCATATCGACCATGGTAAGACCACCCTGACAGCAGCCATTACAATGGTGCTTCACAAAAAGGGTCTCTCTGACATCAGGGATTTTGACTCAATTGATAATGCTCCTGAGGAAAAGGAAAGGGGTATTACAATTAATACAGCTCACGTTGAATACCAGACAGCAATACGTCATTATGCACACGTTGACTGCCCCGGTCACGCTGACTATATTAAAAACATGGTTACGGGTGCCGCCCAGATGGACGGAGCAATCCTTGTCGTTGCTGCAACTGACGGACCAATGCCTCAGACACGTGAACATATCCTTCTTGCACGTCAGGTAAACGTTCCCCAGGTACTTGTTTTTATGAACAAAGTTGATATGGTTGACGATGAGGAACTTCTTGACCTGGTTGAGATGGAAGTCCGTGACCTGCTGAATTTCTACAAATATGACGGAGATAATGCTCCTGTTATCCGCGGCTCGGCACTCGGTGCCATGAACGGAGAAGCTAAGTGGGAAGAAAAAGTCATGGAACTGATGGATGCTGTTGACAAATATATCCCGATACCTATTCGCGAAAACCAGAAACCATTCCTTATGCCGGTTGAAGACGTGTTCTCAATTACAGGACGCGGAACTGTTGCAACAGGCCGTATCGAAACGGGTGTTGTCCTTACCGGTGATGAACTTGAAATGATTGGCCTGGGCGCTGAAAAACGTAAAACGGTATGTACCGGTGTTGAAATGTTCCGCAAGATCCTCGACAGGGGTGAAGCTGGTGATAACGTTGGTCTGCTTCTCAGAGGCGTTGACAAGAAAGAGATTAAGAGAGGTATGGTTCTTGCCAAACCTGGTTCAATAACTCCTCATACAAGATTCAAATCTGAGATCTATGTTCTTAAGAAAGAAGAAGGCGGACGTCATACACCCTTTCATAACAAATACCGTCCTCAGTTCTATATCAGAACCCTTGACATAACTGGCGAAATAACTCTCCCTGAAGGAAGAGATATGGTTATCCCGGGCGACAATGTCACAATTACCGTTGACCTTATCTATCCGGTTGCTATAAATGTCGGACTCCGTTTTGCTATCCGTGAAGGCGGCAGAACTGTTGGGGCAGGTGCTGTAACTGAAATTCTTTTGTAATTATACACCACACGGGTGTAGCTCAGTTGGTAGAG
>JBBSAP010000038.1:0-29612 GCA_038252165.1 Bacteroidales bacterium
ATGTACCGGGAAAGTAATTTACCACAGCCACAGGAGGGGTATTCGGAACAATCACAGGAGGTGTCACCACAGGAGGAGGCGTCACCACAGGAGGAGGTGTTACAACGGGAGGAGGTGTCACAACAGGAGGAGGCGTTACCACAGGAGGAGGTGTTACCACAGGAGGAGGTGTTACCACAGGAGGAGGTGTCACCACAGGAGGAGGCGTCACCACAGGAGGAGGAGTTACAACAGGAGGTGGAGTCACAACAGGAGGTGGTGTCACAACAGGAGGCGGTGTCACAACAGGAGGCGGCGTAACAACAGGAGGCGGCGTAACAACCGGAGGAGTGACCACTGCATTGACTCTGTTCGTTACGCTTTGGGAACTGATTGATGCAGCAGTTCCGCCAGCAGGGGTTTGCAATGGATTTGATGAAGGAACGGTGTAAGACACTGTAATAGTATTCCCATAAGCGACAGGGCTTGAGAGTGTAAGAAGCACCTTTGTCCCTGAAATTGAGACTGACGAGACGCTTCTCGCGGCAGAGTTAACCTGGACTGAAAATGCAGAGACTGCAGGAATAAGGTTAGCAAGGGTAAGATTATAATTCAGTTCAATTATTGATGGTGCTCCATTTTCAATTGCTGAAGATACATAAACCGGAGCCGTGGGGGGAGCTGAAGGGTTTGGGTCCACCATCAGAATCGCTGAAGTGTAAGGGGACAGTGTGATTGATCCGTTATATTTTGTGCCCTTCACGTCTACATAGCTGCCATCGAGAGACACCACCTTGTTTGATGTTGAGGCGTTGTATTCGAAGCGGATCTTATTGACGTCCGTTATAAAAACTTTTGACTTGCTCGAATTTGCATCCTGTCCTGTCCATGAGCTCCACTCTGAGACGCTCCGGTATCCGTCGTTGCTGCTTACACCGTACCAGTTCACTGTTGTTCGCAGAGTCCTGTTGTTTGCATTTGCATCATTGATTGGTCTTGCATAATAGTTGTAATCGGCTGTTCCAAATCTCCTGAGATCATCCTCATTAACATATGTATTAAAGTCAATGATCTTAACATCGGCAGCCTTTGAGACCATAATGTTACCTCTGATATCAATATTTCTTAGCGGTGAATCAGCATAATCGGAAGTATGGTTTGCATGCAGCTGGTTTTCGCGGTTGGCAAACAAAACATTGTCATGTATTTTAATCTCATGGGCATTTTTGATGTATATACCCATACCGCAGTTGTATACGGTGTTGCCTTGGATCAGGATATCCTTGTTGTGATGGTCAAAATAGATACCCTGCACTCTCTCGTCAGTGACCACGACACCGTTCGGGGCACCCAGTCCGTTCAAAATAATGTTGCCAACTATTTCTGTTCCTGACCAGTAGTTTGAACCTTGGGAAGAGGTATAGATGCCACCTGAATCATCCTTGATCAGGGCCCAGTTATTAATGAAATTGTACCGGATTTTTATGTTGTTACCCGAAAAATCTATTGCATTGAAGCCCAGGTTTGTCAGCCTGTTATACTCAACAGTGTATCCGGATCCGTAAAGGCTGACGGCAATGCTCTGTCCATCACCACTGCCGGCCATTCCGGGAATCATACTGATGTTATTGATAGTGTTTCCGGATATGAGTGCACCTGCGAATTCTCCTGCTAATAGGATTGCAGTATTAAGGATCTCGTTGATGTTATTGCTCATCAGCCTGAATCCCAGTGATGTTTTTCCGCTGTTCACCCCTCCGTCAATTGCACGATTCCCTGAAAAAGCAATAGTGCTGTTCTGTATTGTTACATAGCTTGAGGACGATATAAAGACTGAGGAATTATTTGCTCCCTCAAGTGTAAGATTACTCAGTGTGATGTAGTCTCTAAGCTTAATATTCACGTTTTGGTCGAGACTACCGACTTTTACCACTTTGCTTGAAGGATCACCGGAACCGAAGTACATATAGAATTTTCCTCCTCCGTAATACCATTCACCCAGGGAGGTAAGAGTACTTAAATGATTCTGCATAAAATAACCAAAGCCCTTGGTTGAAGAATAATCTGAGGCGCTACTGTAATTTATTGTTGTTCCTGAATGACTTGTAATAACATTTCTGTCTATTACCCAATGATTCTTTCTAATGACAACTTCCCCGCCATCCCAGTCAGGGGATGAAGGTAATGCGGCATCAGTGATTGAAACATTGCCGGAATAGCTGTCGATCGATAGCCAGTCTTTGTCCGGATACCGTCCCATCGGGACATTCACTCCGTCGACTGTTACAATATTCGGGGCCGATTCAACTGAAAGATTTTTGGAATATATGCCATTGCCTTCATTGGTCCAGCCTGAAATGGTTGTAAAGGCACTTATAACCGGATTTGCTCCGCTGCCATAGGCACCCAGGGTTATTGGACTGGATGAGGATCCTGATCTGGAAATAACCAGTGTACCATAGAATGTGTCTCCCTTGTTGAAAAGGATCCTGTCTCCGGGCTGTAATCGACCAAATTCTGCATTGACTTTTGAGATTGTTCTCCATGGACTTGAGGATGACAATCCGTTCGATGAATCATTGCCTGTCGAACTGACATAATAATCTGTGGCTGAAGCAATTGAACTTGCCAAGCAAAAAAGTAACACCAAACCCTTCCTCATAAACGATTATTGATCGATGATAATTGACTAACTGTAACAGAAACTTGATTAATGCTACAAATTAAACGATAAAAATTAAAATATTGTATGTCTTTATAAACTTTTTATTGTTTTTGTGATGGAGTTATTCACAATAACGCATGAAATAAATCAGGTTTTCAGTTGCATCATGGACCTCTGCGCATCAGGAAAGTCCGAACTGATGTCGCAAGCCTGTTGTACTAACAGACTCAGTATTTCAGTGATCCTGCTTGAGTTCAAACCCTCTGGTTCTGGTTGTTTCTTCGTATTCGAGGGCACCAATGGATGGAGGATTTGACCATTTCCTGCCATTGTGATCCGTGGTCAATCCAACAAATGCCCCTGCTCCAATTGACGATGAACCTGGGCTCAGGTGGAAATTATCAGAGGAAATGAATCGTGGATCTGCCTTCAGATTGCTGTTGTTAGTGAAATTGCAAAATCTATTTGTATCAGCAAGGAATACTTCATTTCTGTTTCCGCATTTGTGTAGAAGATTATTGTTAACATTAAAGTCTCCAATTGATCCATCAAGGTATTCAACAATTATCCCGTGTTTTGTAAACCCCTGTACAATGTTGTTTTTAATACTTATTTTGTCATTTCTCCCGGAGACTTCATAAACTATTCCCCTCCATGCATATGGTGTGTTGCCAATTATTGTATTGTTCCATATGTTGATTTTTTTCCTGTAGTCTGCCTGTGTTTGTTTTAGTACAGCAATCCCAAAACTTGACATTGCCTTGTCGGAATGTCCGGGATTTATTATGATGTTATTGTAAATATACAGATCATCAATCTTCCCGTTCCCTCCCCACTTGTCATATTTCCCCATTGTACAGCTTATACCCCAGGGGAAGTTCCTGATATAATTATTGTAAACATAAACAGATTCAATCCTCTCCCACGCTTCAATGGTTATCGCCACCACAATATTGTCATCATATTCAACAGGATCTGCCAGTAAATGGTAATTGTCATGGACACTTGCTGAAAAACTGTATTCTCCTTTTTCTATGCTATGTCCGGCAACATCTATGGTACCTCCGCCAAACACGGTGTTTTCAAAGATCTCCATCCCTCCTCTTGGATTGTACAGTTCCATTGCAAAATTCCAGTAATCCATTACTTCCTTTCTGCAGTAAAAGGTATTGTTATGAATTCTGCAGTTCTTAAGCTGTGATGTGTAAATTGATCTGCCTGCAATTCTTGCATTGTTGGCTATTATATTGTTGCTTATGTCAACATCCTCATATCCCGCAATCCTCAAATTGCATTCAGCACTATTATCGGGATTTTCGGTGCAGTCGCTTATGTAATTGTACCATATCCTGCAGTTTTTTGAATATGTCTCAGGCGGTTCTATCCAGCTGGTTTCAGAATAGAAATTTATCCCTGATTTCCTGAAGTTGATTATTGCACAGTGATGAATAGAAATATCGTTGCGGTATTTGCAGTATATGGCCCTGCTTCCTTTATACATGTCACCATCCAGTAAAATAAATGACATGCTTTGATCACCCGGGGAACCCTCACTTTCGGACGGCATGTATATCAGTGCATTCAAGAATGATTCGGTTCCATTGTCATAATGGCTAATAATATGAGATGAATACCCTTCCCCAATAATGCTTACTCCAGGAGCAAGTATGCATTGGGACGTTTCAATGTATTTTCCGCTTGTAATATAGATGGTATCACCAGGACTGCTAACTTTCCGGCAAGCGTATGACAGTGTTAGCCAGGGTGATGAAATGGTCCCTGAATTTGAATTGATGCCGCCTTGCTCAGAAGTTGCAATATAATAGGTTGCGGCCTGTGCCTTCAGGCTGATCAGGAATAGTGCTATAAAGTACTTCTTCATTTAAGGGTGAGTGTAAAGTCAGTATGCAAATGTGTTTTATGAAACAGGTTCCTGTCAGGTCCGGGCAGGCATTGCTTACATCAGACCCAGACGGAATGGGATCAGGATTATGCAATAATACAAATAATCAATGGTTTCTGTGATGGTTCTGAAGACTCTTCTTGCCTTTGGGTCTGAATCCCTGTAATCAGGGAGTGAAATATACCCGATCTTAAGTGATTTGTCAAGGACACTTTTGTACGTGAGCCAGGTGCGTTTTGAATGAATTCCCATTGAAGCCACATTAATTCCTTTTATTCCATGGCCGGATTCTTCAATCCATTCTCTTATTGCAAGTGCCGTAGCCAGTGTCCGGTTAATTCTCGTATGGTCAATGGCTATGGCTGTAACCTTCTCCGGGTCGACACAGAAGGTATATATTTTGTTTCTAATGATTTGCGGATAAGAGTCATAGTCATTCACTATCCGTCCCGGTCCCCCCATTCTGCCGAAATCAATCACCGAATTGTGCTGATACGATATGACAATGGTACTGTCAACCCTGATTTCCTTAACAAACAAGTCACGATCACCAAAATCATCATACATGTCATTTGTGAACTGAACCATCATTGAGTCAATATCTTTCAGGGAGCCACTCCATTTGAGACCCGCCGTATTTTCAAATCCTTCCGAATAGAATTCACCGGCTATCGAATCATTGATATGAAAGTAATAATGGCATTTGTAAATGCCTCCCATTTTGCTCTTTGTTACAATTTCTATCGAATGTTCTTTTATTTCCTGATCGGGAAGGTTTTGGAATTGCGGGTAAAAAATCAGGAAGCCATTCATTTCCACCTTGCAGAAATCCAGATCGGACGATCGTATGCCAGCTACAGCTATTTGCTCATATTTATCATTCTGAATTTCTTTCTTCAGGCTGTCGACAGTGGTTACACGCATCCACCCGTCTATTATCATCAGATTTGCATCCACCCTGTCTGATTCAGATAGAAATGCAGTAATCCTGCTCTCAAAAATCCAGATAAGAAAAAGCAACAAACACACTAATGCTGTCATTATCAAGGCTGTCTTTTTCAAGGCATTTTCTTTTCTTAATTTGAACCAATGATTGGAACCTGATTCGTTGGTTGCAATGCTAAATAAAAACTGAAATATACGTTTTCCTGATCAATAATCCATCTTTGTCCAGCCTGGCTGCTTCTTCGGGCTTCCTTGTCAGGTTTTTTGTCAATGCTAAAATCTGAAAACAGTATGGCAGGATGGCTGTTATAGGAGAAAAGTTTCCTGGCTATTGAATTTCAGGCTTTTTCGATTTTTTGTCAGGATTGCTTAATATTTTATGCACTTTTATCAATAATCCTGTCATTTTGGAAATAAAACTGTGAAATTCGGTAGTTTTGTTAAGATAGAGCAGGTGTTTAAGCAAAGGTGACTCATAGGCAGCTATCATTTTTTCGTAGTCCCTGGCAATCCTTGGAGGCAGAAGCTGATCTAAAACCTTTTGCTTTTCATTGTTATGCATTGAAAGGTATTTTGTCTGGCTACTTATTCCCGACATGTCGTAATTCACAACCGGGAAACCAATCTTTCTTATCGAGCAATTCTTCAATACAATTCTGTCAATGAAGAATTTCCAGTCTGCAATGATTTTCAGGGTTTCATCATACATTTCCTCCGAGAAAAGCTCCTTTCTTATAAAGGAAGCCTGGTGTGGAAACATATGCCGGTAGAAATATGCCATTGTGATTTTTTCTTCACTGCCAATTCTGGCCGGCTCGAACCTGTTGTTTTCAAATTCGTAGTTGACATCCCCGTAAAGTATGTCTTCAGTATAGCCCGGTTCAAATATCGTTTCCAGTACAGACTTATTTGTAAACCAGTCGCCGGAGTTCAGGAATTGCAGGTATTCTCCTTTTGAGGCCAATATACCCTTGTTCATGGCATGGTAAATTCCACGGTCAGGCTCTGAGACCCAAAAGGTGATATCACCTGAATGATCCTTAAGGATCAGAGGGCTGTCATCGGTGGAGCCTCCGTCAATTACAATGTATTCGAAATCCCTGAAAGTCTGCTCTTTGACACTCTTTAAAGTTATATCGAGGCCTCGAGCATTATTGTAATTGACAGTGATGATTGATAATTTTGGCATTGGAAGCATAATTAATGAATGGAAAATGAAAATTCCAAATATATATATATTTTTAAAACGTGAATCTTCAGGAAATCAACATAAAGGCCGGGTAATGTATTTTCCTCTTTAATATTTATATCTTTCGGGATAATAAGTTCAAACCTATCCGAGTTTATAGGATGTGATATATAGAGAATGATTTGGACACTAACGGACGGTCAGGAATTATAACCTATTATAACATAAGACTTAATTTAATTGGCATAAAACACCTGAATTATTCTGCCTCACCGGATAGAAACCTAAATTGAAGCAGGATTACAGGTTGTGTTTTTTTTGGATTTGCCATGTCACAAACTGGGAGTGACGTGGCGAAGCTTTAACATAACCGGAAAATGCGGCAAGGAGATATCTTTGTTATCACAATTCTATAACAGGAAGATTTATAATGTATTATTACTTTCTTTTAATTTGTACCTTATACCTGGGTTTTTTCGATATGCCTGATACAGTGCCGGGCTTAATTAGGGATTTGCTGTTTCTTCCTCTTTTGGTCTATTCAATAGTTACATGGAAGAAACCAAAAAAGAGAGATACCCTGGAGTTGATCCTTGTTTTCTTTTTTGGGGCTTTTATATTTTACAATGTTATACTGCTGGTAACGGCTGAGAAGTATCTTTCCGAGATTACCTCATTGTTGAATATCAGGGATATATACCCTTTTATCCTGTTTTTTATAACAATAGCGATTGTAAATGACAAAGAGAAGTTCCTCACGACGATAAAATTCGGGTTGATCATGTCAGTTGTGGCATCGGTGATAGCGATAGCGCAGAGTATTTACGGACCCACGCCGATGTTCGATCCCGCAGGTTTCTATAATATTGGCCATTGGGAAGGACAGGGTGGTATGATGATCGGACCGATAGCACGCGTTACCCTGCCAACATTGTATTTTGTATATATTGTTTTCATTGCAATGATCCTGCACTATTTGCTGACAGGCAAAATAATATACCCTGTTGCAATGCTCCTTGTGATCATTGTAATTCTGATAAGCTTTACCCGTTCAGCCTGGCTTGCAACAATGGGGGCTATCATCGTTGCAAGTCTTTTCCTCAATAGTAACCTGTTGATAAAAAAGAACACTTTCTCCATATCGTTCATTCTGCTTACACTCCTATCCGGGGTAATTGTAGTATTCATCATGCTCGATAACCCAATAAGTACATCATTGAATGAACGACTTCTTTCGATTTTTTCAGATCTACATAATGCTTCGGGAACATTTGGATACAGAATGCTTAACATCCAGAGATTCATTGATATATGGAGGTCGTTCGGATTCTTTTTAGGTGTTGATCCTTTCTTTATAGGGCGTTTTGGAGAACCTACCCTTGCAGATGTCGGGTATGTCTATGTGCTAGTTACAACTGGCCTTATTGGATTTGTCCTGCTGATCACCATCTGGATTTTGGGGTTTTTCTATGGACGAAAACTCCTAAAGGCTGGTTGCAAATCAAATACTAATGAGTTAGTCATCTCAGGTGCCGTATTATCTGCATCAATTATTTATTTTATCATTTGTCAGGCATACACACAATATGGTTTTGTAACTTCCTTGTTTTCAATAGTATATGGCATGTCAATAGCTGCCAGGAGGATATATAATGATTAAAGAGTTGCTCGGAAATAAGATTTTCAAGAATTTTTCCGTATTAACTGCGACTAGTATCATTATCCAGTTCATATCGATCCTTTCAAGCATCCGGCTGGCGAGACTATTGCACACCGATGGCTATGGATATTTCAATCTGATTCTTGTCCTTTCGAATATTTTCCTTATCATTTCTTCTTACGGGCTTAAGCAGGTTATTATCCGCTATGTGGCTCGTAATAAAACGGAATCCAGATTTGTTTTTCACCTCTCGAACCAGATACGGCTCTTTACAACCATAATATCTGTTTTTTGCCTGCTTCTTTACAATGCATTTCTGAATGACAAGTCGCTTCCTCCTTTTATTTTAATCCTGCTTTCCGTAATAATCATTTTTCAGTCTGTATGGGAGGCTGTTGAGTGCATAGCATTTGGCAATGAGAGAATGGAGCCTTCGGGTTTTATTAACCTGACCTTTACATCTATATGGGTCGTCTCCGTTTATCTTGTTCCCAAAGAGAGTTTCAATCCGGAGTCCCTGCTGGTAATTTATGTTGTGATCCAGTGTCTTAAATCGTTGACTTATTACTTCTGGCTCAGGAGGGATATATTTAACGAGAAGAAACAACATGATGCCAATTACTCACTGAATAGTGCCTTCTTTATTAAGCAGAGCAATTACTATTTTATCCTGGCTGTGTTTACAGCCCTTCAAACCCAGGTGCCAATTCTTTTGCTAAATCATAATTCATCCTATGATCAGGTAGGGATCTTTAACCTTGGAAACAGGATATTAAGTCCGCTTCAAATGGTTATTATGACGGCCCTGACTGCCCTTTACCCGTCTTTTTCCCGTTTGGCGATCACCGATAAAGAGCTTTTTTCAAAGCGAGTCAAAATCCTTTTGAATATCCTTGTAATAATCGGAATATGGGGCTGCCTTTGTTTTACACTGTTCAGCAAGGAAGTAGTGCTTCTACTTTATGGCAAAGAATATCTCGATTCAGTAAATGTTATTCTTACGCAATGCTGGTTTACTCTGTTATTCGGAATATTCTGTACAATTGGCACCGTTTTGAATTCATTTGATAAACAGCGCCTTGTGGCGATATTGTCAATAGTCTACGGGGTGCTTTGCATACCTGTCTTTTTTATCGGTTCCAAATATGGGGCAATCGGTCTTGCATGGGCGTTTGTGATTTCTGCCTATGTGAATATGACCTATCACTGGGTTGTATTCAGAAATCTTTTGACACCTGGAATTACAATTGTATACACAATAAAACTGTTTTCAGTATTGATTCTTGCATCCCTTATTTCCCTGTTCAATCCGTTTGATCTGAGCATTTTCCTGAAGATCAGTTTTGGAATTCTGATAACAGGTGCAGCCGGAATGTATTTGAAAAACAGGGAATTGCCCAAGCTTCTTGCTGATATCCACTGATTGGAAGAATGGGGTTTATGTCAAAATAACGATTGGAGATAAGCTTTTTTTTAAACCGGATGAAGATCTGTGTTATCACATATGCGTTTTATACAAGTACGATTCCTCTGACAAGGTACCTTGCGGAGCTTGGAAATGAGGTCGATCTTTTGTGCCTTACGGGATCAAGGTCAGCGGATCACTTTACAATTAATCTGACAGGATATGATTCGCCAGATGGATTTGTTCCCAATGACAAACTTGAGGGAATTATAAGCAAAAACATTCTGGATTACCTGAAATCGTTGAATGACTTCAAAATCTTTGTGTTTTCTAAACAAAGAAGGAACCTGTATACAAGCTATTTATTCAGTATCATAGCCCTTTCAAGATTCCTGAATTCCCAGAAGTATGACATAATACATTTCATTGGACAGCATGAAATGTACATGCATCTGTCCAAGCTAGTGAAATCACCCAGAATTTTCACGTTTCATGAGGTATATATCAGATCAGGGCATGATGGTCCAGCCAGGTTTAGACTGGTCGACTATGTTTCCAGTAGAAGGAACAATGTGATACTTCACTCTTCAAACACCATGAAGGATTACATGGAGCAATTCAAGCCACAAAACCGGATTGTTGAAGTTATCAAGTTCGGTTTGTTCGAGATTTACCGTTTGTTCCCTGATAATACTACCGAAGAACAAGGAACGCTGCTATATTATGGAATTATTTTGCCTTACAAGGGATTGGAATATCTTGTGGAAGCATATAAAATGGCCAAAAGGGACATAAAGGGGTTGAAGCTGATCATTGCCGGCAGGGGGCCGATATATTTTGACAGATCACTTCTTGATGATGAAGGTATAGAATTAATCAACAGGACAATATCAGAGGAAGAACTGGTGCGCCTCAACAAGCGTGCTGCTATAGTTGTATGCCCATATATATCTGCATCCCAAAGTGGGATTCCCGTGACATCCTTTGTTTTCAACAAGCCTATTCTGGCATCGGGTGTTGAGGGTATAACGGAATATGTAATTCACGGATACAATGGAATTCTTGTTCCACCGGGTGACAGTAAGGCACTTGCAGAAGGAATAAGGGAACTCATGACAGATGAGTCTCTAAGGGACAGAATTAAGGAAAACTTAAGGCAAATGAATGAAAAAAGCCATTCTGAATGGATTTCCATAGCTGAAAAGACCGTTGAAGTCTACCGGAATGAAATCAAAAGCTCTGTTCCATAGGCATCAGGATAGACTTGCTTCCGGTTGTCTTTGTTGCCCGCAAAGCTGATCAGGACAATAACACCAGAACTAGTAAATTACCATGAAGTTTGAATATCCCAAAGTTCTCATCTTTGGGCAGCCGTTCAATGATTTTTCAGGAGGGGGCATAACCTTGACCAATCTGTTCAAAGGCTGGCCGAGGGATAGAATTGCCGTCACTTATCTTGGCCATGGTCTTGTGAGTGTCACAACCGACGTATGCGATACTTACTATCAGCTTGGGCAGAAGGAGCACAAGTGGAGGTTCCCTTTCAGTGTGATACAGAAAAAGTTTCGCTCGGGATTAAAGACATTTGAAAGCAAAGCGGTGAATTCAACGGGACTTAACAAAAAAGGGCCCCGATATTTCATTGTCAACAAGATCTTTTATCCGGCTCTCGAATGGTTAGGCCTGTTTCACTGTGTCTCAAGAATTGAGCTGTCAGGAGACTTCAAAAAGTGGCTGGCAGATTTCAAACCTGATATTCTGTATGTGCAGATTGCTACCCGCGAAACGCTTCTTTTTGCGGGCGATCTTGCCAATCATCTGAAAGTGCCGTCGGCAATCCATAATATGGATGACTGGCCTTCTACAATAAGCAGAAAGGGACTGTTCAGGAATTTCTGGAAAAAGAAAATCGACAGGGAATTCAAAAGCCTTCTGGACAGGATGGATCTTTTCCTGAGCATAAGTGATGCAATGTCAGAGGAATACAGGAAGCGATACGCAAAAGTATTCACCCCATTCCATAATCCGATCGATACATCCAGGTTTTCAGGGTTAAAGAAAAGAAGTTTTGGGACTGATGATACTTTAAGGATTTTATATCTGGGAAGGATCGGTATGGCCAATAAAGAGTCACTATATACCTTCGCAAAAGCCGTTTCCAGGTGGAAAAGGAAGCGGCCTGATATTCGTCTTGATATTTTTACTCCTGATCTGGATTCGCCCGATTCAGCAAGGATCCGCAATCTGAATAATATCAGTATGTCATCCCATGTAAAACATGAGGAGGTAGCTGCTCTTCTGGCAGACTCCGATTTGTTATTGCTGCCCCTAGACTTTAATCAGACAGGGCTGAATTATGCTCAGTATTCCATCCCGACCAAAGCTTCGGAGTACATGATGTCGGGTACTCCTGTTATGGTCTACGCTCCTGAGGAAACCGCAATCTCAAAATTCTGTGCGCAAAATGATTGCGCCTTCTGTCTGACCAGCCCTGACGAGAACGAAATTTACCGGGCAATTGATTTCGTAATTAAAAATCAGGATTTCAGGAAGAAATGGACCAGAAATGCAGTCGAACTCGCCAGTGAATTATTTGATGTCAGGCTGGTTCGGGAGAGATTTCAGACAATGCTTACTGGACTTGTCAAAAATCAGGTTCAGTGACTAATCTTGTATTTAACGACTAAGGGTTAATGATTTTTCTCCAGGATCCGGCAGGGCAATTTTAGATTTAAACAATCATGTCAAACGGTAAAGTATTGATTTTTGGTCAGACCTTCAACAACAGGCATGGAGGGGGAATAACCCTTACTAACTTGTTCAGGGGCTGGCCAAAGGATAAGATCGCGGTAACGGATACTGGTCACATGATGCATGATATTATAACAGATGTTTGCGATACTTATTACCAGCTTGGCAGCGATGAATTTAAATGGTTATTCCCGTTTAATTTCCTGCAGAAGAAGTACCGTTCAGGTCTGCAGTCATTTACAGATGCCGGCAAAGGTTTCCGGTCAGTTGAGCGGACTAAGTCCGGTATAAGGTATTCATTGGTAAACAGGGTTTTTTATCCTGTTATGCAATGGCTTGGATTATTTTATTGTGTCAGCAGGATTGAAATTTCTTCCCGGTTCAGGGAATGGCTGTCCGATTTCAAACCGGACCTGTTATATGCACAGGTTTCAACCCGTGAGTCAGTTTTGTTCATAACGGAACTGATCGATTATCTGAATATTCCCGCAACGATTCATTTTATGGATGACTGGCCTTCCACAATTGGAAGAAACGGATTGTTCGGAAATTTCTGGAACCGGAAAATAGACAGGGAATTGAGAATCCTTCTCGATAAGGTTGATCTTCATCTGAGCATAAGTGATGCCATGTCGGTGGAATACAGAAGAAGATACATGAAAGACTTTATTGCCTTTCACAATCCTATAGATACGGGATTCTGGCTTCCCTTCAAGAAAGAAGATTTCACAATCAGGGAAGACAATGTGAAAATATTATGTTCAGGCAGGATCGGGCATAATGGCATTTCCGAATCCCTGATCGAAGTAGCTTCTGCTATTGAAAAAATGAACAAAGATAGGGATCGCATAAGGTTTCATATACAAACTGCGACCAGGGACAAAGCCATTATTGAGCGTCTTGGCAAATTCAGCTGTGTCGTTTTTAATCCGTTTGCCGATTACGAACAGCTGCCAGGAATATTCTCCGGAGCGGATATTTTGCTGCTGGCAAATGACTTTAATCGCAAAAGCATAAAGTACCTCAGATATTCAATGCCTACAAAGGCATCGGAATATATGTTTTCAGGTACCCCGGTCCTTGTATATACATCAGACCAGACAGCAGTTGCAGGTTTTTTCAGAGAGAACAAATGCGGCTATTGTGTTTCAACTCAAAGCGAAGATGAGATAATAAAGGCAATCAGCTTCCTTTTGGAAAACGAGGAATACCGCCGGCAAATCAGCAGAAATGCCGTTCATATTGCTCAGGAAAGATTTGATGCTTCGATGGTAAGAAATAAGTTTCAGAGCCTATTGTTTAACCTTAAAAAAACAAATAATAATGTTTACGGATAAAACACTTTTAATTACCGGAGGAACAGGTTCTTTCGGGAATGCAGTTTTGAAAAGATTCCTTAACTCGGATATCAGGGAAATCAGGATTTTCAGCCGTGACGAAAAAAAGCAGGATGACATGCGGCAATACTACCAAAATCCAAAGATCAAATATTATATCGGTGATGTGAGGAATTTTGAAAGCATTAACAGTGCAATGAAAGGGGTTGACTTTGTTTTTCAGGCAGCGGCACTAAAGCAGGTTCCGTCATGCGAGTTTTTCCCCACCGAAGCAGTCAGGACAAATGTACTGGGCTGTGAGAATGTTCTTAATGCCGCAATGGAAAACAAAGTCAGCAGGGTCATTGTGCTCAGCACCGACAAGGCGGTTTACCCGATTAATGCCATGGGTATGTCTAAAGCCCTGAGTGAAAAGGTGATGATAGCCAAGTCGCGGAATCTGAATTCTTCCGGAATGATTTTCTGTGGTACACGCTATGGGAATGTGATGGCTTCAAGGGGTTCCGTCATTCCACTGTTTGTGGATCAGATCAAGCAGGGAAAACCTATTACCATCACCGATCCAAACATGACAAGATTCATGATGACTCTCGACGGAGCAGTTGATCTTGTAATATTTGCATTTCAACATGGCAAGCCCGGCGATATCTTCGTCCAGAAGGCGCCTGCGGCAACAATTGAAATACTGGCGAAGGTATTGCTGGAACTCTACAAAGCTGACAATCCAATCAAGGTAATTGGTACCAGGCATGGGGAGAAACTTTATGAGACACTGGTGAATCGCGAAGAGATGGCCAAGGCTGAGGATCTTGGAGACTATTACCGTATACCTGCAGATACCCGTGACCTTAATTACAACCGGTTTTTTGTGGAAGGGACGGAACAGATTGCACAAACAGATGATTATACTTCCCATAATACATATCGGATGAACGTTGAGGAAACAAAGGCGTTGCTCCTCCAGCTTGAATCGGTGAGAGATGACGTCGAAAAACTCAAATGATTTCAATAGTAATATTTGGAAGATCTCAATCTGAATGTCAAGCCAGTATAACAGGAATATTTTAATCACTTCCAGCAACTTTCCAAGGGGGTCTGCTTCTGCAAATTACCTGAACCTGTTTTGCAAAGGCGTCCTCCTCTCGGGGAGGAACATTGAGGTGTACCTGCTGAAGGGATTTTTTCTTGGTGGCCGAAAAACAAATGACTCCAGGAAGAACATGACCAGTTACAGCGTTAAATACACTTATCTGAATTTTGTTAACAGACCATCGAATAAACTCCTTAAACTATCAGGTGACATCTATGCATTTTTCTGCATGACCTTTTTGCTGTTTTCATTGTTGGGACATCGCAAAACAACAACTGTTTTCGCTTACAACAATGAATTGTATCACAGTATTCCTTTAAACTGCTTTTGTAAACTGGCCGGGATCAGGGTGGTCACTTTTGTTCCGGAGTATTATGATATTTCGGAGTTTTCGGGAAACATAACCAAAAAACTCAGATGGTATGGGTTTCTGATGAATTTCCACTATTTGAACAGACTCTCCTCGCGATTGATTGTCTTCAGTCATTTTATTAAATCAAAGTACATCGAAAAGAAATACCCCGTGAAAAAGATACTTATTCAGCCTAATCTGACGGACTTTGATTTCTGGAAGTTGTCTGACCCGGAAACCATTTACACAATTGGATATAGCGGAACTCTTTACAAAAAGGATGGGATAGAAGATCTACTGACAGCAATAAGCATTTTAAGAAAAAGAAACATTGAAATAAAAGCGCTTATTGTGGGCGATGTGGTAAATGAGAAATCAATCCTCCCGTCCCTGAAATCCTTTTGCAAGGATCTCGGCATTGAAAAAGATGTCACATTCACAGGTCTTGTTCCTCTTGATGAGGTAAAAGGATGGCTTCACAAATGCTTTATTCTTGCTATAACACGCCCCTGTATTGTCCAAACTGTTGCCGGCTTTCCAACCAAGATAGGAGAGTATTTTGCCTGTGGCAAGATTATTCTGTCGACAAAAATAGGAGATGTTGGTTCCTATTTCCGCGACAGACAGGATATCGTGTTCGCTGAGGCAGGTAATCCCCTCTCAATAGCTGATAATCTGGAATGGATTCTCAACAACAGTGAGAAAAGCAGGGAAATTGCCGGAAATGGATATATGCGGGCTGATGATTTGTTGAACTACAAAAAAATCGTCTGTTCGATGATGCAATTCGTTGAAAAAACAGATTAATCTTCTGATTAATTGCAGATTAACGTTTTATGTTCAAGAGAAAACATAATATCTGAAAAAGCACATTCAGGGAAGATCATTCCAATTATTACTGCCAGTTTGCAAAAGCATCTTCAATCACATAAGCGAAATGAAACCAGCAATGGAAAAAACCGTTAGCCAACCTGTTAAGGTCTTATGGACGGGTGGATTTGATTCAACCTACCGGATGGTAGAGTTGTCGAGGCATAACCTTGTAATCCAGCCATTTTATTTGACGGATAAGATCAGGCATTCAGAAAAGTATGAACGGCATGCTATAAGTGAAATTACTGCCGATATTGAAAAGCATCCCGAAACAGGATGTAAGATTCTTCCTTTGATAGAGAGACAGGTTTCGGATTTTAAAACTCACAATAAAATCCTCGATGCATATGAAAGGTTAAAGACCATATCATATATAGGCCCTCAATATATTTGGCTGGCGGAATTTGCCAGGTCAAACAAAGGGTTGGAACTTTGTATTGAAATGCATGATTGCCAAAGTGGTGCAGCTTATTGCATAAGCAGGGAAGGGAAGCTAAAGAAAATAAATGAGGGTGGTATTGTATATTGGGTCCTCGACGAAGAGAAATCAGGCAGAGATGTATTGACTGTTTTTGGATCATTGCGCTTTCCAATAATTGAAACTACCAAAATGGATATGCTTGAGGGATATAAGCGTTTGGGATTTTTTGAAACAATGCAAAAGACCTGGTTCTGTCATACACCTGTAAGGGGAGAACCCTGCGGGGTATGCAACCCATGCAAGCAGACAATTGAGGCAGGGCTTGGATTCAGGATCCCTCCTGCAGGAATGGCAAGACACAATAATGAATTGACTTTCATTAATAAAAGCTGGTTTAAGTATTTGAAAAAGATCAGATACAGGGTTTCCGGATATTAGATTGTATATCATAATGGAGTACACCAGGAACCGAAAAACAAGAAGTTTTGAGCGAACAAAAAAGACATTGTGATTACGTATTGATCACTTCAATGAATTTTCCGCGAGGAGGTGCAGGAGCAACCTATCTAAACCTGTTTTGCCGTGGACTTAAGGATGATGGTCATAAAGTAAGTGTTCTCCTGCTTAAGGGACATGCTTTCGGAAGCTATACCTACCAGGGTCCCCGTAAAAATGTCTCAGAGGACGGGATCCCATTTACTTATCTCGGGTTTACCCAACGTCCGGAAAACAAAATACTGAAATTATGCGACGAATTTGTCAGCCTGATCAGGCTGATAGCCTTCCTGTTCTCGCTGACAGGCAAAAGAAAGTCAGTAAGACTCCTGGTCTATAACAGTGACGTGTTTTACAACATTCCGATCCATATTATGTCAAAGATGGCTGGAGTAAAACTGATAAAATTCGTTGCCGAATATATTGACAAATCTGAATTTGGGGGATCCTTGATCGGTCTTATAAAAAGAGTGGCATATTACCTTAACTTAAGGTATCTTAATAGGCTATCTGACAAACTGATTGTCTTCAGTTACTATCTTAAGGATTTATATATGCGTATGGGGTATGGTGAGTCCGATATAATAGTCCAGCCCAACCTTACCGACTTTGACTTTTGGAAGGCCCCGCCGGTGGAATCAAAATATACTCTCGGTTATAGCGGTGCTCCTTATTTGAAAGATGGACTGTCGGATCTTTTCAGGGCAATAAGCTTGCTGAAGTATGAGAAGACTGATATGCCCTTTAACTTGTTGATTATAGGCGACGCCGTATTTGGAGGGAGCCTTATCCCTTCGTTAAAGGAGGAGTGTGCCAAGCTTGGAATCTCTGAGAACGTTGTTTTTACAGGGTTGGTGGAATTACCCCAGGTAAAACAATACCTTTCGGAATGCAGGATACTTACCATAACACGCCCATCTACCATTCAGACAAGGGCCGGGTTCCCAACAAAACTTGGAGAGTATTTTGCCACCTGTAAGCCTGTGCTGGCTACTGATTTCGGTGATATGAAGAAATATTTTACTGATGGCACCGACATAATCATTGCCGAATGCGGTAATCCCGGATCAATCGCCGGAAAAATAAAGTGGATGCTCAATAATCCAGACGGACTGATTGAAATTGCGGAACGAGGTCATAAACGAGCAGGGGAGCTTCTGGAATACAGGAATTCTGTCAGGAGTATAGTCGGCCTTCTTACGTGATACCTGGACGGGAGATGTACCTGCATTACAAATCATTGTAAATAAAACCTGATGAAATCGCTGATAATACTAACTGACGAACAATCGGAATTTCTGGTGTCCAAAGCCGACCCCCGGGGCTACGCTTCAATGGATGTCAGGAAAATAGCGGATTATTTTAATATGCGGGGTTTTTCTGTAACGGTATCCAAATTCAGTAAGCTGGATCTCATGGATGATTACAAGGGGGTATACGTTGTTTACCAGTCTTCTGAAACTCCCGGTGGGTTTTATAAAAGATACATTGAAAGCGTTGTTTATTACCTTGAGAGGAAAGGCGCAGTAACACTGCCGAATTATGAATATCTGATAGCTCATCATGATAAGGTGTTCATGGAACTGATGAGATCAGGATTCTCGGACGTGGCACTTAAGACACTGGAAAGCAAGCCCTATGGTTCCTGGGTGGATGCACTGGGTTATGACTCAGGTTTCCCGGTTGTGGTGAAATCAGCGTCAAGTTCAGCATCTGCCGGAGTTTTTCTGGCAAGGAACAAAGCAGAATATGACAGAATTGTGCGGAGAGCAGGAAGAGTTGTTGTTTCACATGGACTTTCTGATTTAATCGTGGGATGGATCAAAATTCAGTCGAAACGCCTGATCAAGCTGCTCGATCCTTCAAGGAAAAAGTATTACTGGAAGTATAACACTACCCCGTCCAGTATGCCGTTGATAGTCCAGCCTTTTGTAGAAGGCCTTCAGGGCGACTTTAAGGTCCTGTTTTTCGGAGGGAAATACTTCAGCTTGTACCGGAAGAACCGTGAAAATGATTTCAGGGCAAGCGGAAGCGGAGTTTTTCTGAGCGTGCCTGAAGAAAGATTCGAAGGCCTGCTGAATTTTGCACGGGAAATCACATTGGAGATAAATTTTCCAATTATAGGCATGGATATCGGATTTGATGGAAAGAATTACCATCTTATTGAATTCCAGATGATAGATATGGGCCCTTTAGCTCTTCAGATTTCTGAATTCTGCCATGAGTTCAGGGACGGCCGGTTTGTCAGAATCGATGGCAGATCAGATCTGGAGGAGGAATTCTGCAGGTCCATCCTTGAGTTTATCTCAGGTAGTTAAGCAGTTGATTATGTATTGGTTTCTTCTTCCGGCACACTGAAAGGCTCTGTGATTTAAACAATGTTTGTATCCGGATGTCCGGAGATTGACTATTTTGCGGAAATGAAGCATATTGATCTGATAATAGGAGGTGACCTGGCTCCCACAAAGTCGAATTATTCCATTTTTGAGAGAGGTGACATTGAATCCATAATAGATGAAAAGCTTCTGAACCTGCTGGGAACTGCAGATTTCAGGATTTTCAATCTTGAAGTGCCATTGACCGATGAAATAAAACCAATCAGGAAGGATGGCCCAAATTTATATTCTCCGGTATCGGCAATGAAGGGGATAAAACGTCTGGGTCCCGATGTACTTGCCATTGCCAACAATCACATCCTGGACCAGGATGAGCAGGGCCTTCTTCAGACCATTGCTCAGCTTGAGAAAAGCGGGATTAAACATGTGGGTGCGGATGTAAACCTTGAGAAAGCGGCAACTCCGCTGATACTGGAAAAGGACGGAATAAAGATCGGGATATATGCATGCGCGGAGATTGAGTTCACGATTGCAGGTGAAAAAAGTGCAGGAGCCAATCCCTTCGATCCGCTTGAGAGTCTTGACCATATTTCAAACCTCAGGGCAAAATCCGATTTTATAATCGTATTGCATCATGGAGGGAAGGAACATTACCGTTATCCTTCACCCGGACTCCGGAAAGTTTGCAGGAAAATGGTTGACAAGGGGGCTGATCTTGTTGTCTGCCAGCACAGCCATTGTGTCGGATCATATGAAAAGTACAACAAAGGCACAATTGTTTACGGTCAGGGCAATTTCCTTTTCGACCGGAATGACGATGAATTTTGGAATACGGGACTTTTACTCAAAGCATCAATCGGAAATGTGATGTCGGTTGAGTTTGTCCCTTTCATGAAAAAGTGGAATGGAGTTCAGATGGCTGATAATGAGACTGGAAAGAGTATCCTGGATCCATTCCTGCAACGTTCTGAACAGATATTAAAGCCTGGATTCGTTGAATCCGAATTCGAAAAGTTCTGTGATGAAAACGGGCAGTATTATATGGCTGTTTTTGCCGGTTTCGGCAAAATAATACGAAATATTGACAAGTTGCTGAACGGGGTTTTTACCAGGCTCCTGTATTCCGGGAAAAAGGGTTTTCAGGTCCAGAATCATATAGAATGTGAATCCCAGAGAGAGACTGTGATAGGTTACCTTAATAATAAGAGGCTCAGGAGTTGAGTTACAGAAAAATCCTGCGGTCCAATCCGAAAGAATCATTGGATGTATGTTAAACAATATTCTGTCATGCGATTTCCGTGTTGATTATGAGAAAAAAATCAATGAATAAGGGAAGACAGTGAGTAAATGACTTTCTAAATATTTTGTGTTCAATGAATTTCCCGGTATTGTAATGACTGGTCGAAGAATGCAAAAATCCATGAGATCCTGATGAAACCCATAATAATATTCTGCAAGACGCTGGCAATCGGAGGGGCTGAGAAACAGGCCCTGACTCTGGCAAAACTTCTGTCGGAGAATGGCGAAAATGTGCTCCTTATTAACTGGTGCGGGAATATAATAGATCCCAGAAATTCGAAATTCATCAATGACAATTCTATTCGATATGTGGGTTTGGAGGGGAATACAATAAGGAAGTTCCTGGAATTTCTGAAGATCATCAGAAACCAAAGATCTGCAGTAATACTATCCTACCTGACCCTCGCAAACGTTATTTCTGGTTTAACAAAATCTTTTTACAGGGACCTGGTTTCAATAGGAGGAATAAGGACAGAAAAACTTCCCTTTTACAAGTTTTTCTTTGAGAAACTGGCTCACAACTATCTGAACGACTCTACAGTATTCAATAATTATTCGGCAAAGGATAAGTTTGAAAAGAGAGGTTTCAATTCCGGTAAGATATTCGTAATTCACAATACGATTCGGGTTTATCAGAATGGGAAGAAAGAAAACAGGGGAGACGAAAAAGTGATTGTATCGGTTTCCCGGTTTGTTAAACCAAAGGATTTTACTACTGCTCTTTATTCAATTAAGCAGGTTGTGGAAGCCGGTAGCGGAGGGAATCTCAGATACTATATTATTGGCTATGGCCCCCTGGAAGAAAATATTCGATCGTTGATAGTCCTGCTTGATCTTAAAAATCACGTCGAAATACTGATAAAACCCGGGAATATCTCTGAAATTCTAAATAACTCCGATATCTATCTCAGTACATCCCTGTTTGAAGGATTGTCAAACTCCATAATGGAGGCCATGAGTGCAGGATTGCCCGTTATTGGAACTGATGTCGGGGACAACAGGTACCTTATCGAAGATGGCTATAACGGTTTTATTGTGCCTTGTATGGATGTTGAGCTTATAACTGAAAGAATTCAGTTTCTTATAAGCAATGATGACATCAGGAACGAGTACGGCATCAACAGCAGGTTAAAGATCGAAAAGGAGTTTTCGGAAGCCGAATTGCTCAAACACTATTATGAGTTGTTTGCAAAACTGGGTATTTTCGAAAACGGGATCATTTAAAAGCGATACGGTAATTGAGAGCTAAGCTTAAAATAGGATTGCTGATTTATAAGGAACTTGTTACGCTATGGGAATATGAACTTGTAAATGAGATCCTGAATTCGGAATATTCCGGTATAGAAGTGGTTATATTATCTGAAAGGCAAAAGGTTTTGCAGGGAAGCAGTCATTCAGGCAACGGTATATTCAGCTTTCATAACATGCTTGATCGGCTTCTCTTCCTTGGGAAGGGTAACTATGCTGAAAAGAGAAACATCCTGGATTTAACAAGTGATGTTAAGAGGATAAAACTTGGTTCAGGGGGAAAGCATGCATCCTCAATCAAAAATCAGGAACCTTTATTGGAAATAAGGGAAATTGGCCTGGATGCAATAATAAAGCTGGGATATGGCCGGGTCGATGAAGATCTGTGCGGATTGTCAGGATACGGACTGTGGTCATACCCAATGACCGGGTGCGACTCAGAATTCGCCGATACAACCGGTTATTACGAGGTAATAGACAAAAAGCCGGTGATAGTTTCCGGGCTGGATGCCAGAATAGGGAAGGGTCAAAAGCCTCTTGCGCTTACAAGGGTCACCGAGTCAACCTGTTCTTATTCGGTCAGTCTTAACCGAGAAAAACTTTACAGGAGGGCCTCACTGTTTGTCCCAAGGATTTTAAAGGGTTTATGGCAGGATGGGCCAGGTTATCTTCAGAAGATTGAACAAAGATCAGAAAGCCAAGGCTTAATCTTGATGACGCAGTCGCCTCCGCCTTCATCATTCAGAGCTTTGGGAAATCTTTTCAAAGCCGGTTTGATACTTCTGCAGCAGATCCTGAAGAAAATAATCTATACAGATCCCTTTACCTGGGTTTTGCTTTACCGGTTGGGAACTGACAATAATTTTGAAGCCAATTCTTATAAAGACTATGAAAAACTAAAACCGCCAAAGGACAGATTCTGGGCCGATCCTTTTGTAGTGAAAAGGGGAGACCGGTACTATATCTTTGCCGAAGAGTTTATCTACAAAGCCAATAAGGGACATATTTCTGTCCTTGAACTAGATTGTGACGGCCGCTTGCTGACAACAAACAAGATTATTGATAATCCGTACCATATGTCATATCCTTTTGTTTTTGAAAGGGACAATGCATTTTACATGATTCCCGAAACCGGGGGCAACAGGTCGATCGACTTGTACAGGTGTACGGAATTTCCCTGGAAGTGGGAATTCATGAAAAGCATTATGAAGGATATCAATGCGGTCGATACAACACTTTTCCACCATGACGGGGAATGGTGGCTTTTTACCCTTATAGACAAGATAGACAGTAGTCTGGCCGTAAGTCCTGAATTGTACCTGTTCCATTCTGGCGACTTTCTTTCTGATCATTGGGTCAGTCATCCGATGAACCCTGTTGTTTCCGATGTTAGATATGCAAGACCGGCGGGAAAGATTTTTATCAGGGATGGGAAAATATACAGGCCCTCTCAGGATTGTTCGGGAAGATATGGGAATTCATTTGATATAAACCAGATCATTGCCTTGACCGCAGACATTTACGAAGAAAAGCGAATACTTAAGATTAGACCTGACTGGGACAGGAGTCTTAAAGGAACTCATACCTGTAATTCTGATGGTGGTTTTGCGATAATTGACGCCTATAAGTTGAGGAGAAGATTGTTTTAATAATTTTTTGCCATATTCAGGGCCGTTAATTCTGATCATGGTGTGTTATATTAAGTTTGTTTCTGATTTGTGATTTTTAATGACGGAGAATGTTTTAATTACAGGTGCGGCTGGCTTTATAGGTTCCAACCTTGCCGATGATCTGCTGGAAAAGGGTTTCAGCGTCATGGGCATAGACAATTTTGACTCGTTTTATAGCAGGGAAATCAAGGAATCAAATATTTCAATTGCTTTAAAACATGGATCATTTTCATTCCGTGAAGGTGATATACGGGATCCTGATTTTCTTGACAGGTGTTTTTCGGAGTTTAGACCCGGCATCATAATACATCTTGCTGCAAAAGCCGGGGTAAGGCCCTCCATAAAGGATCCTGCTTCCTATTATGACGTAAACGTCAACGGAACCCTGAATTTGCTCGAAGCGATGAGGAACAACAAGATAAGGCGGATGTTGTTTGCATCTTCATCTTCGGTTTATGGCAACAATAGAAAGATTCCGTTTGCCGAGTCGGATAACGTCGATTTTCCGGTTTCCCCGTATGCTGCATCAAAGAAAGCAGGAGAACTTCTGTGTCATACCTATCATCACTTGTTCAATATGGATATATTCTGTCTGAGGTTTTTTACGGTGTATGGTCCGAGACAGAGATGTGATCTTGCCATCAATAAATTCACCAGGGCCTTGTTGAACGGTGAACCCATTACTCTTTTTGGCGATGGCAGTTCATCGCGTGATTACACTCATATCAGCGATATTGTTCAGGGGATAGAAAGAGCGATGGAAAATCTGAAAGGATTTAATGTATTTAACCTTGGAGAGTCTAATGCGATATCACTGAGTGAGCTTGTTTCCTTGCTTGAAAGAAGCATCGGAAAGAAGGCAGATATCAGGTATCTTCCGATGCAGGATGGCGATGTGTTCCGGACTTTTGCAGATATTTCCAGGGCAAGAAACGTGCTTGGATATAATCCTGTTGTGAACATTGAGGAAGGGATCAGGAATTACGTGGAGTGGGTTAAACCCTCCGGCAAAAACTTTGGCCGGCATTGATCTGCCGTTAAGAGGCTTAGGATAAAAAATTTTGGAATGCAGGGCATAGCGATTTTATGTAAGACCTTATTGAAGGGTGGGGCCGAAAAGCAGGCGCTGATACTGGCAAGGTCATTACAGGAAAAGAATGCAAATGTTTGCATTGTAAACTGGTATCAGGACAAGATCGATCCTGAAAACCTGAAGTATATTCAGGACAATGCAATCAGGTACTTTCCCCTGAAGGGAGGATTAATGTCAAAGTTGCTCTCTTTAAGACGCATACTGAAGAAGGGAAATGCCGGATATATAGTCTCTTACCTGACATTGGCAAATATGGTTGCCGGAATAAGCAAGCTGATGGGCCGTAATCTGAAGACAATAGGGGGGATCAGGAACGAAAAACTGCCATACTATAAATTTGCGCTTGAAAAGTTCATGCACAATCATGTGAATGATGTCACTGTATTCAACAATTATTCGGGAAAGGAAAAATTCAGGAAAAGGGGATTCAATCCCGAAAAGATACATGTAATACAAAATGCAATCGAATTGGAGAATCGCCTGGCAAAAGGAGAAAAAACAGCCGGTGATGAAATAAGGATAGTTACAGTCGGAAGGTTTGTAAAACAAAAAGATTATCCGACTGCACTTAAATCATTCAGACTTCTCAATGACAAATGCAAAACTACCCGGTTCAGATATATTATCATAGGCTATGGCCCTCTCGAGAATGAGATAAGATCAATTGCCCGTGAACTCGAAATAACCAGCGACATACAAATAATGATAAATCCTCCAAATATCCCGGAGATACTGAGAAACAGTGATATTTTCCTTAGTACGTCACTTTTTGAAGGTGTGTCCAATGCCATTATGGAAGCAATGGTTGCAGGATTGCCAATTGTGGCCACAGAGGTTGGAGACAACAAATACCTTATCAGGAACAGCTTCAACGGATACCTTGTGCCATGCAAAAATACTGGTCTTGTTGTCCAGAAGCTTGTATACCTCTGCGAATCGGAGGAAAAAAGGCGTACTTTCGGAAAGAATAGCAGGCTCATTCTTGAAAGGGATTTTTCAATGTCCCTGCTGGTTGACAATTATATTAGCCTTTTTGAAAGGATCGGGGATAAACAATAAAAGCTGACCGGAATGAAAATCGGCATCATAGGGACCAGGGGATTCCCGGAAGTTCAGGGAGGGATTGAGACCCATTGCATGGAACTGTATTCAAGGATCGCAAAGAATGAGGATGTAAGCATTACAGTTTACCGTCGCACTCCCTATCTGAATGATGTTAACAGGAAGGCTGAATACCTGAATATCAGGTTCGTCGATATCCCGGTTCCAAAAAGTAAAAACATTGAGACTCTTCTTCATTCCTTCCTTGCTACCATTAACGCACTTTTCCAGGGTTTTGACATAGTTCATTACCATAATACCGGCCCGGGTTTTTTTATGCCTCTTCTCAGAATTACGAGGGCAAGACTTTTTTTTACCTATCATAATGTGAGTTATACCCAGAAGAAATGGAGCCGTTTTGCAAAATGGTTCCTGAGTTCTTCAGAGAGGATAAGCATGACCCATGCCGATTACGTAATCTTCATTTCTGATATCATCAGATCTGAAATGTTGTCAAGGTACAAGATCAGGAATCATAGCGTGATAGCTAACGGCGTAAATCTTCCGGAAAAATCCGTAAAATCTGATTATATCGAATCACTTGGACTTCAGAAGAAGAAATATATTATTGCGATCGGCAGGTTTCTTGAAGAGAAAGGTTTTGATTATCTTATTAGAGCCTTTGTGAAGGCAGGCCTGAAAGATTATAAACTGGTTATTGCCGGCGATACTGATTACCCGTCTGAATATTCCGGTAAGCTGAAAGAATTGGCTGGTGAAAACGGGGTGGTTCTTACAGGATTTATAAAAGGGGAAAAGCTCAATCAGATTTTCACATGGTCAGCCCTGTTCGTAATGTCCTCTATTGAAGAAGGATTACCCATTGCCCTTCTCGAAGCAATGAGCTACGATATCGACGCCCTTGCCAGCGATATTCCTGCAAATCTTCAGGTCGGCCTTGACCGGGATGACTATTTCAGGGTTGGCGATGAAAACGAACTGGCGGAGAAAATGATAGGAAAACTTAAATCAGGCAAGGAAAACAATTTCAGGGGAATCCTGACACAACGGTTTAACTGGAATAAGATTGCCGATGAAACTTTCAGTACTTACATAAACTATGCTAACAAAAATGAAACTTAAAGGAGGTATAATAGGTCTTGGCAAAATGGGATTATCCCATGCTGCCATTGTCGGTCCTCATCCTGATGCGGAACTCGCAGCTGTGTGCGACACTTCTTCGTTGATCCTGGATGCTTTCAGGAAGTTTACGGGTGTCAGCTGCCATTCTGATTACAAAAGGATGATCGATGAGGAGAAACTCGATTTTGTGGTTGTGGCAACACCGACACGGTTTCATTATCCCATTGTAAAATATGCTCTTGAGAAAGGTATCCCTACTTTCTGCGAAAAACCTTTCAGCCTGAAGACCGGTGCGGGGGAAGAACTGGTAAAACTGGCAAAGGAAAAATCGCTTGTTAACCAGGTGGGTTACCATAATCATTTTATCGGTACATTCATTGAACTGAAGAGGTGCCTGAAAGAAAACATTATTGGAGAACTGGTGCATTTCACAGGTGAAGCTTATGGCCCGGTTGTCACAAAGGAAAAGGTCGGTACCTGGCGCTCAAATCCTGAAGAGGGTGGAGGCTGCCTTTTTGACTATGCATCCCATGTACTTAATCTTATCCAGGAAATTGTCGGAAATCCTGTCAGTGTTAAGGGTACTCTTTGCAAAAAGATCTATTCAAAGGATGTTGAAGATGCAGTATACTCAATGCTGACCCTCGAAAACGGCCTGACAGGAGTCCTGTCAGTGAACTGGAGCGATGAAACCTACCGCAAAATGTCAACATCCCTGACTTTGTTCGGCAAAAAAGGGAAAATACTATGTGATGCAACAGAGATAAAAATCTATCTCAAGGAGGCAAACCCAAAAGAGAACCTTGCAAAAGGATGGACGATCAAATACATAACCGAATTTGCCATCCCGGTGAACTTTTACCTGCGCGGAGAAGAATATAGCGCACAGATTGATAATTTCATCAGCTGTATTGTCAACAAAAAGCAGAGTGATGTTAATTCCTTCAGTCAGGCCTTGAATACTGACAGGGTTATTGACTTAATTATTGCGGATTCAAAAAGTTAAAAAGACAGTTATGGACAAAGTATTATTTGGTGATAACCAGTTTTTTGCGGTTAGTCATATGTCAGACGAAAAATCGAGGGAACAGGCAATACGTTTTAAGGATGATGCCTCGATAATCCGTGTGCTTGATCAGGCAAGGGAGATCGGGATAAATACATTCATGTGTACAACCCACGACAGGATTGCAAACATAACTGAGCACATGAGGAAAGATCCGGACAAGTACAGGAATTTCAATATATTCCCTTGCATGCCCTATGCTCATAAGTATGCAAATGCAATGACTGATCTTGGAATTGTTGGAACCATTAAGCAATATGTTCCGGGAAATATATTCAGCACCTTTACAAAGGGAGGGGTGGCCTTCCTCAGAAAGGACTTTATTGGTTTGATGGAATTGCTCGTAGATGCCGAGCTAAAGATGTTCAAGGGGATCAATACTCCGGTCATTTTCATCCAGAATGTTGTTGTTGATATGATTCTTGGACTCAAAATGTTTGAGGTTTTCACAGCCTACGATTCCTATATCAGGAAGAAATACAACTCCCAACCCGGATATATTACTATGAACATGCCAGCATTGTTTGAGGCTTTGTCATCGGTCGGGATTACCAACCCGATAATTTGCAGTTCGATCAACAAGCTTGGATTCAGGATGTCGGGAGGGAAGGAAATTTATGAGAAATACCTGACAGAAAAACAGTTCCGTCCGATTGCGATGCAGGTTCTTGCAGCAGGGGCTCTGCGACCAAAGGAAGCTATTGAATACCTTGGCAAATTCCCGAAAATTGAATCTGTGCTTTTCGGTGCTTCCTCAAAGAATCACATACAGGAAACAATGGACCTAATCGAAACACATCTGACCCGGTAAGGCTCCGGTGTCGGTATACCCTAAAATTTCAGGTAATATTGAAATGATATGGATTTTATAAAAGGAGTCTGGAACAGCATTTTGAAACTGTATCTTCTCAAATGCAGTGACGAAAAACGGATTAAATATCTCCGGAAACTGGGAATAAGGATCGGAGAAAGGTGCAGAATAAGGACTCTGAAATTTTCCACCGAGCCTTATCTGATTGAAATCGGGAACCATGTCGCAATCGCTGCAGGAACTGAATTAATTACTCATGACGGCGCTACCTGGGTTTTTGAAGATGACGTTGACGGGGGAGGCATTTTCGGAAAGATTGTTATAGGCAATAATGTGTTCATTGGGATAAACTGCATTATCCTCTCAAACACATCAATCGGTGAAAACTGCATAGTGGGGGCGGGAAGCGTAGTCAGGGGACAATTTCCTGAAAACTCGGTCATCGCAGGTAATCCGGCCCAGATCGTATCAAAAACCGGAGTTCAGAGGATGCTGTCACGGCAAAATCCGGGACTGCTTAAAACCAAAAACTGCACGGTTGACCAGAAAGACAAAATGGTAAGGGATCATTTCGGAATTAAATGAGTTGCTGAGGCGGAGATAAGGAAATCAGACTATGGCAGTATATCCGCCTTTTCATCAGTGTCGATCAGTTCAATATTAATCCCGTATTTTGCCCAGAGGAAAGCTATATTGTGATTATTGAATGCCTCTCCGGGCTGCGGAGGGACAAGGGTGATCAATCCTTTGTCCTTTAATTCTCTGAGTCCGTCATCCATGTTGTCGCACATGAAACAGATATGATGAAATCCACCACCCCTGCTGACGAAATTTACAAGG
>JBBSAP010000039.1:0-29409 GCA_038252165.1 Bacteroidales bacterium
ATTGCAATGGTTTTAAATATTCCAATGGCTATGGGTAGCGAGGGTAATATCGGCAATGAAGAAGAAGCTGTTGTAATAGCCGAAAAAATTGGCTATCCTGTAATCATTAAGGCTGCATCAGGAGGCGGAGGAAGGGGAATGAGGATAGTGCGGAAAGCAGATGAGATGGAAAAAATGTTCATTATCGCCAGCAAAGAAGCTGAAAAAGCATTTAATGATCCTTCAGTATTTATTGAAAAGTATATTGAGAATCCGAAGCATATTGAATTTCAAATTCTCGGGGATAAAAAGGGCAATGTTATTCATCTTGGAGAGAGGGAATGTTCCATCCAGAGAAAACATCAGAAACTGCTCGAAGAAGCTCCCTCCGGAGCATTGGACGACAAGCTCAGGAAAACCATGGGAAAAATAGCAGTTCAGATAGCAAAAGCCGTAAATTATTATTCGGCAGGAACCGTGGAATTTCTTCTTGATTCCGAAAAGAACTTCTATTTCATGGAGATGAATACAAGAATTCAGGTTGAACACCCTATAACAGAAGTAATTACCGGCATTGATATAATTGAGCAACAGATCCGCATCGCTAATGGCGAGCCGCTGAAATACCGTCAGGAAGATATTAAGTTAAATGGATGGGCAATAGAGTGCAGGATCAATGCAGAGGACGTACAGTCGGGATTTGCACCCGATCCCGGCAAAATTGAAAAATTGAATCTGCCGTCAGGTCCATATATCAGAATTGATACCGGGGTACAGCCCGGATCGGCAATTGTCCCCAATTATGATTCTATGATAGCCAAACTGATCATCAGGGGTAAAGACCGCAAGGATGCCATAAGAAACTGTAAGATGGCCCTTGATAAAATCTGGATAAAAGGAAGCAAGACCACTCTGCCGTTTTTCAGAATGCTGGTCCGCAATCCTAAATTCCTCAGTGGTGATTATACAACTGCCTTTATCGAGAAGGATCTCGACAAATATTATCTGAACAGTGAGTATGAGGAGATGCTGGCAGCCTGGCTTGCCACAAAGATGTTTGTTGAGGAGAACCTTATGGACAACAGCATCCCTTTCGATTTCGATAACAGTAAGGAGATGAGCCCATGGTTGCTGAATAAAAGAATTAATCAGTTTTAAAAAATCAGGAATCTATGACAGCTGATAAGCCGGATATCCGGAAGTTATATGCCCTTTCATCGGAGAACAAGAGATTTTGCTTCTCACAGCCTTTAAAGCATTCAATAAGGATAGGCAAAAGAGAGTACGATGTAAAACTTAAATCCGATGAAAAGTACGGAACATATATTTTATGGAAAAACCGTAAATATCCTGTTGAGATAACCAGGTCGCGGCAGAACAAATATGAAATTCTCTTCAATGACATCAGTTATACATTCACTGTTGAAACTCCGTTCTCAATTAAAAGGATGAAAGTTCTCGGCTCCGGCAAAAGGAAAGCGGAGAATGAATCATTGAAAGCTCCTATGCCCGGAAAGATAATTGATATTCTTGTACGTGAAGGGTCAAATGTCCTTCGCGGAGAACCCCTTCTGATCCTTGAAGCGATGAAGATGCAAAATGAAATTCAGTCGCCTGTGAACGGTCAGATCATCAGAGTTCATGCAAAGCCGAATTCAAATGTGATGAAGGATGATTTGCTGATCGAAATAAAAGTTGAATAATGACCTCAACCTCCGACCCCTATTTTAGTCAACCTCTCCCCAACCCCTCCCCCAAGAGGGAGGGCTTAATTCATGATATTTAGCCGGTTAAACCCCCTCTCCCCTGGGAGAGGGGTATGGGGTGAGGTGATTTACCTGACAGGTATCTGCTTCAGTGTTTCGCACAAAAAATCATAAAACTTCCTGACCGAGGGTATGTGTACTTTTTCATCCGGACTATGCGGATATTTAATTGTGGGTCCAAATGATATCATATCGAGATTCGGATAAACTCCTCCAAGCAATCCGCATTCGAGACCGGCATGAATTGCCTTAATTTCAGGAATTTTACCGTATAGTTTCTTGTAAATGCCACTCATCGTCTTCAATATCGGAGATTCCATATTTGGTTTCCATCCAGGGTAACTACCTGTCAGCGTGACTTTAGCATCTATAAGATGAAATACTGCAGCAATTTTCCAGGCAGTTGAAATCTTGGAAGAGTCAACTGAACTACGGGTCAGGTTATGAGCTTCGAACTTGCCATCCCTGCATTTTACTATTGCAAGATTGTTCGATGTCTCAACAAGTCCCTTCATTGCCTGGCTCATCCTCTGCACACCATTCGGGCAGGCAAATACAGCGCGGATAATTTTGAACTGATCATCCTTATTCATAACCTTTTCAGGCATATCTGTCTTCTTGCAGATAAAAGATAAAGTTGGCTCAGTTTCGGCAAATTCTGCTTTATACATTTTATCGTACCCCTTCACAAATTTCTCAAATTCCTTTGCCTTTATTCCCGGGACAAGAACAACTGAATAGGATTCACGCGGTATTGCATTACGAAGGTCACCCCCGGCTGCTTCAGACAGTCTGATCTTAAAATCAGATTCAGCCTGCATAAGAAATCTGAACATAACTTTATTCGAATTAGCCCTGGCAAGAGCTATATCAACACCGGAATGTCCTCCCTTAAGTCCTTTTGCAGTAACACGATATGCAATCATAGCCCTGGGAGATTTTTCTTCAGCATACTTTCTGGCTGCACTTACATCAATACCTCCGGCGCAACCAACATAGAGTTCTCCCTCATCTTCTGAATCAAGATTCATAAGAATGTCTCCATGAAGAAGTCCTTTCTTCAGTCCGAAAGCTCCTGTCATCCCGGTTTCTTCATCAATGGTAAAGAGAACTTCCAATGGTCCGTGCGACAGATCTTTTGAACCGAGAACAGCCAGCGCAGCAGCGACGCCGATCCCGTTATCGGAACCAAGCGTTGTTCCATTTGCCTTTACCCAATCCCCGTCAATCAATGTCTCAATAGGATCCTTCTCAAAATCATGCTTTTTATCGCTGTTTTTCTGAGGGACCATGTCAAGATGAGCCTGAAGGATCACTCCCTTCCGATTCTCCATTCCCTTTGTTGCCTGTTTCTTTATGATAACATTCCCAACTTTGTCAATCGTAGCCTCGAGTTTATGATCTTTGGCAAATTTGATAACAAATTCTGTAATCTTCTTTTCCTTCTTTGAAGGACGGGGGATTTGTGTTATTTCATGGAAATAATTCCAAACCGGTTTTGGTTCAAGTTTGAGTATGTCGTTCATAATAAAAAGCTTTTAAAATTTTAAAATGATTACCTTATAAAAGTACAAATATTTTTATAATTTTGGGCACCTGATCAAAATATCTGACTTTAATGAAATCAAGGCTGACTTCCTTCCATGATAGCTGTTTTAAAGTATCAAATCAGAATATAATTCCTAAATATCTATAAATGACATTTCTCTATATTATTATAGGATTGGTTATTATATTTGATTTTATAAACGGATTTCACGATTCGGCAAACTCTATTGCTACTGTTGTTTCTACAAAAGTACTCTCACCCCTGGCAGCAGTCTTAATGGCAGCTTTCTTTAATTTTATAGCGTTTACTGTATTCCCCCTTAAGGTTGCTACAACCATAGGGAAAGGCGTTGTCGATCCTGATGTATTAAACCTTACAGTTATTGGAGCCGCACTAATTGCCGCAATAATATGGAATTTACTTACATGGTGGTGGGGATTACCTTCCAGTTCTTCACACACTCTTGTTGGAGGATTAGTGGGAGCAGCTTTGGTCAGCTCGGGTCCTGGTTCAATAATCACAGGAGGAGTTATCAAAATTGTGGCTTTCATTGTAATATCGCCCTTGCTTGGAATGATATTCGGGTTTATTATTTCTACAATCGTGCAGTATCTGGCACGGAATCATACACCCTTTGGTGTCGACAAGCATTTCAGACGTTTACAGCTGGTTTCAGCAGCAGCTTTCAGTCTGGGTCATGGTGGTAATGATGCCCAAAAATCGATGGGAATAATATGGATAGCACTTATAGTATACGGAATTACCTCAAAAGATGCCTCCAGACCTCCCATGTGGGTTATCCTGTCATGTCAGACTGCAATTGCTCTTGGAACATTATTCGGAGGATGGAGGATTGTAAAAACTATGGGACAAAAGATAACTAAGCTAAAACCCTTTGAGGGGTTCTGTGCTGAAACTGCTGGTGCCCTGACACTTTTTGGAGCAACTCATTTCGGAATACCTGTCAGCACTACCCATACTATCACCGGAGCAATTATAGGCGTTGGTTCCCGCAAAGGTCTTTCAGCAGTAAAATGGGGGGTAACGACAAAAATATTTTGGGCTTGGATATTTACAATCCCGGTTTCAGGATTAATCGGTGCTGCAATGTATTTTCTTTTCAATATGATCAAAGTAGGTTTGCTCTAAAAATAAATAAACTAGCATATGAATATAGATAAGTTTCTTAAATTTTTTGTACCGAAGGATCACTCGTTTTATCCTCTTTTTGAAGAGGATGCAAGGAACCTTGTGAAGGCTGCTGAGCTCCTTAAGGAGCTTTTGTCAACCACAGAGATAGAAGAGCATGAAAGAATTTATCAGCAGATAAAGGATGTGGAACATATCGGCGATCAGATCACCGACACTACTTATAATCAATTGAACAAATCGTTCATCACTCCCTTTGACAGGGAGGATATCCATGAGCTCATAGCAAATATCGACGATGTGGTGGATTCAATCAACGGCATCGGGAGACGAATATGCCTCTATAAACCAAAAAAACTGATGCCCGTGTACAAACAGATGGCGGAAATGATCATTGAAGCTGCGAACCAGATAGCAATATGTATTCACTGTCTTAATGATGCCGCTGCAAACAAGAAAGAGATCACCGATGCATGCGACAAGGTAAAGGCCATTGAACACAAAGCAGACGATTATTATTTTATAGCCGTTGCAGAGCTGTTTGAAAAAGAGCAGGATCCCGCAGAACTCCTTAAGAACAACAAGATCCTTGAGCTACTCGAAAGATGCGTCGATGAGGAGGAGGATGTTACCGATACAATCAAAACCATTCTGATCAAGATGGCATAGCTATCAATGCAAAATATCCGCCCGAATGTTCTGTATCCTTTTATTCTGCCGGTTTCTGTCCTGATGGCAACTCAAGTCCGTAGCCCTGTCTCTTATCTGCCTGCTTCAGCTTATAGGCAAGAAATATGGAAACCACACCACAGATCACCAGAATAAATATCGGTATTGAGTAGTTGTAGGTCATCTCGCCGGCCCTGATAGCAACGAGATCCTTTTTATTTGCCAGATCCAGCACAGCACCAATACCCCAGAAGAACAATCCCAACCCCCAGTTCTGAACGGTAAACATCGATGCATATGCGGTACCCAGACGATTTTCGGGAACGATCTTTGCAACGGATGGCCACATGGCTGCAGGAACCAGTGAGAATGCAATTCCCAGACTAAACAAGCCAAGATATGCCAGGATCTTAACACTGAAAAGCGACAGTGATATATGAGCAAATATAAGCAGAAGAGAACCCAGGATCATCAATGAGGCACCGCGTCCTTTCTTGTCGACATAATTTCCAAAAATCGGGGTGAATAAAATTGTTCCGAGAGGAATCAGTGAGGCAGTTTTTGGTCCGTTTGTGAACCATAGTCTGAAAGTATCTTTCAAAAGAAAGCAAAATCCCAGAAATGCTGCAAATATAATTATCATCGAGATATTCTTGTTTGCGCGCGACTTTATATTTGAAGGCACCAGGGAGAATGCCAGCCCGAACAGGAACAGCACGATGAATACGCTGGAATTGCCGAGCGCCTTACTTCCGAAGAGAATAATATTACTATTCGGATCATCGGGCAAAACGTATGTAAAGCCGAACTTATTGACAAGCATATCAGGAGCGTACTGTATAAACGGAAAGACCGCAGCGTAAAATGAGACGCACAGCAGGGCAATGTAAATAAAGGAAGGGTTTGTAGCCAATTTGGTCAGATCTGAGAATTTAAACTCCTCGTCTTCAATGGCTTCCGAAGCAATTCCAGCTCTTTGTTTATCAATTTTCTTGTCGAAGAAAGTGTAAATAATAAAAAGAATAAGAGCCAGGCCTATCAGGGTTGCTGCGAAAGTAACGGCAGGAGATACATGTCCACTGGCAATATCGGGGGAGACGGCTATACCCAGCGCAGACCCGAGCCGCCCAAACCCTATATTCACTGCCATGGCAAGGGCCATCTCATATCCCCTGAACCATTTGACAATCGTCCGGGTCGCCACCACGCAAGTTATTTCGAGACCCGAACCGAACATGATCCTTCCAATGATCATCATTGTAAGCATGGTGCCATGCTCCTCTCCAAAAACACCTGCAGAAGCCATCGCCGTTATTCCTCCTCCAATAGCAGCAAGACCACCGAAAACAATTCCTGCAATCCTTATTCCCCACTTATCGAGGATAATGCCGCCAACTATTATCATTCCGAACATGTTGGCAATGGTCGTCAGACCAATGAGTCTTCCAAATTCTTCACTGGTAAAGTTGAGTTCCGATTCCATTAAACCCTTGAGGCCGGAAAAGAAATCCTGAAACCAGTAGGTTGCAAACATCAGGGCACTCAAGAGGACAAGAACTATCCATCTCAGAACTGCATTATCACGGAGGGTCTTTGCTGTAGCTTCCATTTATTTTTATTTTTAGAGCAGTAAATGTAGAAAAATATTTCAATTCAAATCCTGAAATAATTAAGTTAAATTGAACCTAAAACCATGTTTCAACGTTATATGCATGAAATTTCAGGTCATTTCATGAGGCCGTTGAAGAGATTTTCTAAATTGCACATAATTTGTTATACCAATATTAAAATGAATTTTATGAAAAAGGCTTTTGCGCTGATGTTACTTACGATCCTGACAATTTCATCATATTCTCAGGAAGGCAAAGCCGTAAAATGGTATACTATCCAGGAAGCTGAAAAGCTCAGCAAACAATCATTCCGTCCATTATTCATTGATACATATACCGACTGGTGCGGCTGGTGCAAAAAAATGGATCAGGAGACTTTTACCAATTCTGTAATAGCAGATATTCTAAATACAAGCTTCTATCCGGTCAAGTTCGATGCCGAAGGAAAAGAGAGCATCAGCTTTTTTGGCCAGACTTTCATAAACGACGGAAAAGCCGGGAAAGCTCATCAGCTTGCGGTTGCTCTGCTAAATGGACAGCTTTCATATCCGACTGTTGTGTTTCTTACCAGGCAGGATGACAAGTTTCAGGTCTCACCTGTACCAGGCTTCAGACAGCCTAAAGAGATGGAGATGCTCCTGAGGTTTTTTGCCGACAGAGCATTTGAAACCCAGAAGTGGGAGGATTATCAGAGTACCTTCAAGGGAAAGATCCAATAAACAGGCAACAGCCAACCGGCATCCTGAAAAAATCAGAGCTACTAATTTTAATACTTTTCCTTCAGCAGCATGTAATTACATTGTAATTACTTTCCTATAATGTAATTTGCCGGCAGTTTGACAATTTCGCCAAACTGATAAATTAGTTTTCTTGATTTACTGAGGACTTCATTCCCGATCATAACCCTGATGTTCACTACATCAGGAACCCGGTAAAAAAGCTTATCATATTTCTGAGCTGAAGAGGATCCCGATTTACCGGAGATAATATTAAGATTCCTGGTTTTCAACTCAGGAGTGAATACCAAAGTAACCGGTGAACCTGATTTGTCAGTCGATTCAGCAGGACCTGCAGTTTCCGAAAACCTGCATAGGGTTACCTGTTTACCAGTATCGTCCTTACGCGGAATTACCTGGTAATTTAATATCCGCCTTTCCTTTACGGTTTTTCCGGTGAAGAGTTCCGTGTACTCTTTTTCAAGCCGGTTCATTTCTTTGATCGCGGCTTCATCCTGAGGGAACAGGTTGGTCTCACCAGTCAGAATAAGATGCTTGCCATCCCTTAATTCCATAAGGCGAATTGCGGCCTTTTCAGCAAGCTGATCTACTGATAGCTTTTGCTTCTTTTCGACAAGATATGGAATACGGACAAACAAAGTGTCCATGCTCACAATCCTGTAAAGAGTATCTTTTCTTTCCCTAAAATACTCATCCGATCCCAAGTCATGGATGCCTGGCCGGCCTCTTTCATTCCAGAACTTCTGATCCAAGTCCTTGTATGAATTATATAATCCCGGATTCAAGTCGAGAATTAATCCGGATCTCTTCAGAGCAAGAACATTTGTCTGGAATAGAGTGGTTGCTTCAATAACATAAAACTCTGCCGGATCCAGTTCCTCGTGAGTGTTAAGAGTTATGCCGGTGATTGTCCAGAACTCATTTTCCGATTTAATAACATCGGTAAGTCCGAGCAGATCGGCTGCGAAGCGCCCATAAGGACCGGGTTTTTCAATTACACGTTCTGCTTCGATTTCAACATCAACTACTGTAAGAGGCAGCCCATAAACGAGGCTTCCCTCCGATACTATAGCTTTATCCGATAAAGGGGTGATAACACTTTTTGAACCTGCAAGATTTTTGTTCATGGCGCACGATGAAACAAACATCGCGATCAATACCAGATAAATCAGCTTCTGTTTTTTATGCATAATTCTTCTTTTTATAAGATTTGACTCAGATACCATTCCTTATTTTCAAAAACGCATTACCGATATTGTCAATTATATCTGTTGCGATAATTGATTCATAACACAATTTTGCCGCAGCTATGTCACCTGCAAGGCCATGGAGATACACGCCAATAACAGCAGCGTTTTCAGGGGAATAGCCCTGTGCAAGAAGCGAAAGTATCATTCCTGTCAGTACATCTCCGCTTCCTGCAGTTGCCATACCAGGATTTCCGGTGCTGTTAAATAAAACTTTTCCTTCCGGAGTTGCTATGGATGTATAAGCTCCTTTGAGCACAATAATACAATTGTATTTTGCGGCAAATTCCGCCTGCTTTTCCATCCTGACAAAACTCTCCGCAGTCTTTCCGGCTATCCTTTCAAATTCCCCGACATGGGGGGTCAGAATCGTTTCATGGGGCAATTCTTTCAGCCAATCCTTATTCAGGGCCAGGATATTAATACCATCAGCATCTATAACCATTGGTTTACTGCGTTCCGCCAGAACAGCATGGAAAGCATTCTGTGTATCAGGATCAGTTCCAATTCCCGGGCCTATTCCTATAGCATCGAAGGGATTGACAGTTTCTATACCTGATGTGTGTGTTTCATTATTGTCAACCTGAGCCATGGCCTCAGGAACTGCCGTTTGAATAATCTGGTAACCACATCCGGGGACATGGCATGAAACAAGTCCGATACCTGTTTTCAGGGCAGCCCTGGAGCTCAGAACTGAAGCACCCATTTTCCCATATGATCCCGCAATAAGAAGCCCATGTCCGTATTTTCCTTTATGAGCAAACTTCTCCCTTTTCTTAAGTAATGAAAAGACATAGTCATTCTCAAGAAATGAATAAGGTGTTCTTGTATTCCTGATCGCATTGGGACTCAGACCTATCGGCAGAATCTGCCATTCACCTGTAAAGTTCGAGTTTTCAGCAAACATGAAGGCAAGTTTCGGGAATTCAAAACTCAGGGTGAAATCTGCCTGAATAACATTATCGGGATTATTTGAGCTGTTGTCTTCTCCGAATAGTCCCGATGGCATATCAATCGAAACAATAACACTTTCAGCATGATTCAATTTGCTTATTACAAGTCGGGCAAGACCTTCAGCGGGTCGTGATAGTCCTGAACCAAATATTGCATCAACAACAACATCTTCGGAGCTGATCAATGGGAAATGTTCGATATTTTCGACAGTGTTGAAAAGGAGTGTGGTTTCTTTCTCCAACCGCTGAAAATTATGGTTCCAGTCATCCGATGTATTCCCTGAGGTCTTAACGAAAAAAACCTCCGTGTTGAATCTGTTAGCTGATAACAGTCGTGCAAGTGCAAGTCCGTCACCTCCGTTATTTCCGGGACCGGCAAAAATAATAATCCTTCTCGATCTGTCAAAGTTCCTTAAAAACCATCTCAGCAGCTGTTCGGCCGCCCTTTCCATGAGGTCTGCAGAAGCAACCGGTTCGTTAATGATAGTGTAATTATCTATTTCTTTTATCTGGCGGGTTGTGAATATTTTCATTTCTGAAGCCGGATTTTAAAAAAACTCTGATTTCTAAAATTACGCAATCAATCTCAATTATTCTAATTGGTCTTTTTCCCCCACCAATCAGGGTGTATGAGTATCTGGATCCTGAACAAAAGGTCTTTCGCACCCCGCAAGGATAAGGATCAGTGTGATCAGGGCTGCAAATAATTCTGGCCTTTTCATTCAGCTTTTCTGTAACGGGTTACATCGAAAGTGACAATATTATATCTTTTTATTCAAATGTTAAAAAGATTAATATATTTGTTACTGATCAAAAACTTACCGGATTATCTTAAAATAAAAGATATCTGCAAAACTAAAATCATTACGGTTATACAATTAGTAACTCCTAAATCCGAAATAATATGTTAAAAAATCATCCAAGGGGACTGCTTGTAGCTTTTTTCTCAAATATGGGAGAAAGATTCGGCTTTTACACAATGATGGCAATCCTTGTTCTTTTCCTTCAGGCCAAGTTCGGGCTCTCAGCAGAAAAAGCCGGAGGAATATACAGCTGGTTCTATTTCGGAATTTATGCACTGGCCCTGCTTGGAGGAATTCTGGCTGATTCAACCAAAAAATACAAACTGGTAATTCTTGCAGGCATAATTATAATGTTCGCCGGGTATGTAATTATGGCTGTACCGGGAATGTCGCTGACAATAACGGTTATAGGCCTTATGACTATTGCCCTCGGGAACGGGCTTTTCAAAGGCAACCTTCAGGCAGTGGTCGGACAGATGTACGACGATCCGAAGTATTCCAAACTGAGGGATACTGCCTTTATGATTTTTTACATGGGAATAAACGTTGGAGCATTTTTTGCTCCTTACGCAGCCAACGGCATGCGCAACTGGTGGCTTAAGACCAACGGATTTGCTCATGATGGAAGCGTTCCTTCACTCTGTCATCAGTATTTAAACGGGACACTTACCGATACCGGAGTTTTTCAGCACCTTGCCAACAATGTGAACCTGTCCGGACCGGTTACCGATCTGTCCTCATTTGCTCATAACTACCTTGATGTCTTCTCAAAAGGGTATAACTATGCCTTTGGCGTTGCTGCCGCAGCAATGGTGATTTCTCTGCTGGTTTATATCATCTTTAACAAGTTACTGCCTGATAAGGAAGTGAAAGTTACAACTGCAGCATCGGAAAAAGTTGATTTCAAACCTGTGCCGCTTATTGCAGCAATAGCGGCTATGGGAGTCACGGCTTCTGTCCTCCAGCTCCTTGAGCAGGTCGACTGGGCTACTGGATTTGCCTTCGGCCTGTTTGCGGCATTTATTACATGGATAATTCTTTCATCACGCAAGGAAGAGAGAGCCCGAATTACAGCACTGGTATTGGTTTTCATAGTGGTTGTTTTCTTCTGGATGTCGTTCCATCAGAACGGACTTACCCTTACGCTTTTTGCCAGGGACTACACTGTCAAACAGGTGGGACCTTTCACAAACCTGTTCTTTACCCTTCCTTCGATGCTGGCAGTTATAGGTTCAATAGCAGGGATAATATTACTCTTATATAAAGATATAAAAACAAAAACAAGGATCCTTGGAGGTGCATTGTTCCTGGTCTCCTTCTGGGTAGCTGCATTCTTTCTTACAGGTTTTGATCTTACAACAATACTCAGTAAAAATCTCACGTCCTTCGGTCAGCAAAACTCAATAGCACCTGAGGTGTTCCAGTCATTCAATCCACTTTTTATAGTGGCCCTTACTTTTCCGGTTATGGGAGCCTTTGCATGGATGAATAAAAAGGGAATTGAACCTTCAACTCCGAAAAAGATTGGAATAGGAATGATCATTGCAGCCCTTGGATTTATAATAATACTGATTGCTTCAATCGGAGCACCATCACCCCATTCTCTTGCCGGAGTTCCGGCAGCCGACAGCGACAGGGTATTACCTTACTGGCTTATGAGCAGTTATCTTGTCCTGACGATTGCAGAATTATTCCTCAGTCCGATGGGATTGTCCTTTGTTTCAAAAGTTGCCCCGTCGCGTTTCCAGGGACTTATGCAGGGCGGCTGGCTGCTCGCAACAGCTATTGGGAATAAACTGCTGTTTGTAGGCACGCTTCTGTGGGATAAAGTTTCATTAAGCACATTATGGCTTGTGTTCATCGTTTGTTGCCTTCTTTCTGCAACGTTTATTTTCTCAATTCTGAAGAGGTTAGAGAAAGCAGCAGCCAGTTAAAGCAAAATGAACAAAAAAAAATATGAGTATTGGGGATCAATAAAAATTTAAGATAGAGATTCCTCGCTAACGCTCGGAATGACAAGTAATTATTGTGGTAAAATAGTGGATCAGAGGCGATTGGCTCAGGCGAATCGCCTCTGATCCACCCCACCTGAAAAAAACACATTGTCATTCCGAATCCCGATCCCGAGGACTCGGGACGGGATGAGGAATCTCAAATTGATATGTAAGAAATTAAAGTAAATTATAATGAAGCGAATTATTTCATTACCTGTTTTATTCATGATTCCAGAAAGTCATAATAAATAAATTTGTATTTTGCGTTTTTAAGCATTTATCAATCTTAGCTTAATAAAATTCACTTAGAAACCTGAATTTCTAATAACACCTGATAATTAAGGTATTTTCCTGATTTTTATTATTTTTGCACCTTGATTTTTTAACTAATCCGGATGTTCAACCCGGGAATAAAACATAATCTTTTATGAAGGTCCTGAAATTCGGAGGATCCTCTGTTGGTAATTCAGAAAGGATCAGAACAGTAATGAAAATCATTGCATCTGAACCGTTACCGCTTGTATTAGTGGTTTCAGCCCTACAGGGTGTAACTGACGCATTGAAAAATATCAGCGAGTCAGCAGCCGGGCATGATGCCGGATATAAGTCCGGGCTTGAGGAGCTTATTAAGAAACATCGGGTCGTTTGCGAGGAGCTTCTTGAGGGGGATTCCCTGAAATCGGCACTTTCGACGATTGATAAGATCTTTCTGGAACTTAGTGAAACACTCAGCGGCTTATTCCTTCTCAGGGAGCTTAGCAAATATTCGCTCGACAAGGCTCTCAGCACAGGAGAAAGAGTCTCTTCGACCATTATTTCTTCTTTTATTGAAAATTCCCTGCTCATCGATGCAAGGGAAATAATAAAAACGGATAATAATTACGGTAATGCCAATGTCGACTTTGCCCTTACAAATTCCCTGATCAGAAAGAAGATACTCAAAAAGAAAAAACTGATAATTGTACCGGGATTTATTTCAAGTACTATTGATAACGAACCTACAACTCTTGGAAGAGGCGGATCAGATTACACTGCTGCAATAATTGCTGCAGCGGTTAATGCCGAAATGCTTGAAATATGGACAGATACTGACGGTTTTATGACAGCCGATCCCGGGAAAGTAGAGAAAGCTTATGCAATTGCAGCTCTAACTTATTCTGAAGCAATTGAATTGTCGCACTTCGGAGCAAAAGTAATCTACACTCCTACCCTTCGTCCGGTCTATAAAAAGTTTATCCCTGTACTGGTAAGGAATTCCTTCAATCCCGAGGCAAAGGGAACGCTTATAAGTGATAAGTCATCCAATGGAAGCAGAAGTCCCATAAAGGGAATCTCCTCAATCGACAGGATCGATCTTATTACTCTTCAGGGGCCATCGATGGTTGGGGTAACCGGAACTTCCATGAGGCTATTCGGATCCCTTGCAAAACGAAATGTTAATATAATTCTCATAACTCAGGCATCATCCGAATACTCTATCACTTTTGCAGTCAACCCGTCCGATACAAAAAAGGCAGTGGAAGCAATAAATCAGGAGTTCGAGAGAGAGATCAACTTTAAGAAGGAGCTTAAAATAGTTATTGAAAGAGATCTTTCCATCATTGCCATTGTTGGTGAAAGGATGAAGAACACACCCGGAATTTCAGCCACGCTTTTCAGATCTCTCGGACAGAACGGGATCAACGTCATTGCAACTGCCCAGGGCTCTTCGGAACTGAATATTTCTGTAGTGATTAAGAATGAGAGCCTGAAAAAGGCGCTTAACGTAATTCATGACGGCTTCTTCCTTTCAAAAAATAAAGAACTTCATCTGTTCCTGGCGGGTACAGGATTTGTAGGCTCCAGTCTGATAAGCCAGCTCCTGAAGCAACATGTGACCCTTTTAAAGGAGCATAACCTAAATGTTAATCTTCTGGGAATTATAAATTCAAGGAAGATGCTCCTGGGGAATAAGCCAATTCCCCTGGAAACCTGTAAAGAACTATTAAATGCATCAGGTGAAAAAAGCGATATAGATGTTTTCATTAGTCAGATTACAAAACTTAATCTAAGGAACTCCGTCTTTATCGATTGCACTGCTGACGCCAGAGTAGCAACTACATATAAGGATGCGCTTCAGAAATATGTCTCTGTCGTAACAGCCAGCAAGATAGCTTGCTCCTCTGAATACGCCTATTATAACCTTCTTAAGTCTATAGCCAGCGACAGAGGTGTCCGTTTTATGTATGAAACAACCGTCGGTGCAGGTCTTCCGGTGATAAAAACTATTCAGGATCTGGTAGTAAGCGGCGATAAGATCCTTAAAATTGAGGCTGTGCTTTCAGGTACCCTGAATTTCATTTTTAACACCCTTGGTCCCGAAATGCCGCTTAGCAAAACCATAAGGATCGCCAAAGAAAAAGGTATTTCAGAACCGGATCCCCGCATTGACCTGAGTGGAATAGATGTTGTCCGGAAGATACTTATCCTGTCGCGCGAAGCAGGCTATAAAATTGAAAAAGAAGATGTTATTGTCAACAGGTTCCTTCCGGAAGAATGCTTTGAGGGAGACCTTGAGAGTTTTTACGACAAAGTCAGGGAATATGATGACGAATTCGAAAGGCAGAGGAAAGTTCTTGTAAAACTGAATAAGAAATGGCGGTTCTTTGCATCAATGGACCACGGGAAAGCAAGGGTTGAACTTATTTCAGTCGATTCGAGCCATCCGACTTTTGATCTTGAAGGCAGCAACAATATAGTATTGCTTACGACGGAAAGATACCGTGAGCTCCCTATGGTTATAAAAGGATATGGAGCAGGCGCTGATGTTACTGCTGCAGGTGTCTTTGCGGATATAATGAGAGCAGTTAATGTTTAGCACTGAAAGAATTGGAAGAGGGAACTCAATATTATTCAACAAACCTTAAGGCACCGCTCGTCTCATTCAGGAAAGCCCTTCTGAAGGGACTTGCACCCGATGCCGGACTTTACATGCCTCTTAATCTGCCCAGTCTTAATTCAGACGAGCTTGAGTCGGTTTCAAATTTAACTTACCCGGAACTGGCAACTGAAATTATCGGCAGAATTATTGGAAATGAGATAAGCAGAGATGACCTGCTGAACATCTGCAACGAGATATACACTTTCAGCATTCCCATGGAACATGTTTCCAATAAAAACTATCTGATGCGCCTCGACCAGGGACCCACAGCTTCGTTCAAAGATTTTGCAGCGCTTTTAATGGGAAGACTGATGCAATATTTTCTAAGGCTGGAGAAGAGGCATATTACAATTCTTACAGCGACTTCGGGTGATACCGGGAGTGCCGTTGCTAATGCATTTCACGGATTGGAAAACATAGAGGTCTTAATATTATTCCCTTCAGGAGAGATTACTGAAATGCAGAGAAAGCAGATGACGACTTTTCATGACAATATTCAGGTTATAGAAATTGATGGAAAATTTGATGATTGTCAGAGACTTGTCAAAGCTACATTTATGGATCCCATGTTATCGGGGTATAATCTTTCATCCGCAAATTCAATCAACATTGGAAGGCTGCTTCCCCAGTCAGTCTATTATTTCAGAGCATGGGCGCAATTATCAGGAAAAAGCGGAGATGAGTTTATCTTCAGCGTACCCAGCGGAAATTTCGGGAATCTTGCCGGAGGACTAATTGCCAGAAAGATGGGATTGCCGGTAAAGCATTTTATTATATCTACTAATGAGAATGACGAGGTTCCTCAGTTCCTGAAAACAGGAAAATACAATCCTGTATCCCCTTCAAGAAACTGTATTTCCAGTGCAATGAATGTAGGTCATCCAAGCAACCTGGCAAGGATAATCTCAATGTACGGAGGGAAGATGGATGAGAAAGGTGTAATCCTGCTCTCTCCGGACCTGGAAAGAATGAAAGAGGATCTTTATGCAGTAAGCATCTCTGATAAAAAAACAATGGAAACCATTGGATCTTTTTATCGTAAATACGGATTAATTCTTGAACCTCACGGCGCAGTTGCATGGGCTGGTATGGAGGATTATATAAAGGATCATCCGGATGCTGATCAAAAGGATGTTTTCTGCATATCCCTTGAAACCGCGCACCCTGCTAAATTCAGCAATGAAATCAAAAATGCAATTAATATTGAACCGGAGCTTCCCGATTCGCTCCGTAAAATTGAATCGCGAACTGAAGAATATATATCTTTAGAAAATAATTACGATGCGCTTAAGAAGTTCATAATTCAGAATTACTAATATTTAAATTGTTGTAAGAAATGTATATGCTTTGCAGTGATCTTGAAGGAGTACTTGTTCCGGAAGTCTGGATTAATGTTGCAAGATGGACCGGGATAGATGAATTAAAGCTTACAACACGCGATATCAGTGATTATAGCGCATTGATGAAGCGAAGGCTGGAGATTCTTAAACAGCATGGCATAACCATTACTGACATTCAGAAAGTGATAGCCCTTCTTGAGCTGATGCCCGGGGCTCTGGATTTTGTTAACTGGCTTCATGGCCGGGTTCAGATGGTGGTGGTATCTGATACATTCAGGGAATTTGCCGATCCAATCCTTGATAAAATCGGATGGCCTGTGCTTTTCTGCCACCACCTGACAATAGATAAGGAGGGCAATATTACTGATTTTAACCTGCGTCAGACAGAAGCAAAGAAAAGGGTTGTGGAAGCCCTCCAGAATCTGAATTTCAAGGTTATAGCACTGGGTGATTCATATAATGATATCTCAATGCTTCGCAAAGCCGAGCATGGGATACTTTACAGGCCTCCGCAGAACGTAATTGATGACAACCCGGATATCAGTGTTGTAAACTCATATTCCCAGCTGAAGCACCTTGTTACGGAAATTCTCGAAGAGGACAACCTTTAAGGTTTATACCCGGTCTTTAATGAAATAATATGAGTGTAGGGGATCAATGAAATCTGATAAACATAAACTGTAAGTCTTTATCCTTATTTAAGGATTTCTGAAGTGTATTTGTCAGCAATTTCAGACTGATCTTTCGCAAGACCTGAAATTATAACTATCCTTTTATCTTTCCATGCAAGGAAAATTGTACCATTATACCCGTCCATCAGCATGAATTTGCTGTCGGCCGTTTCAACAGGACTAATACCAGTTGAAGCAATATATGTCTCGGCGCTCTTTTTTGCCGCTTCAGGAGAAGCTGCATCAGAAATGAAAACTGAGAATTCATCATTTCCAACCTGGTATACAGCTTTGAATGCCTTATTAAGGAAACTGTGACCAAGAACGCTCTCATTGATGAAAGTTTCTTCATTGGCTTTCTTACCTTCAGCAGGGAACAGGGAAAGCGTTTCGGGCATCGCTGTTTCACCGGTCAGCATTCCTGCAATCCGGTTTGCAAGGGTTTCTTCAGCCTGCAGGACTTTTCCCTTTTTTGAATATGTTCTGATCTTAATGTAATAATTCCCTTTGAAGAAGTTAATTGAGCCATCCGCAACATATCCCTGTGCCCCAAGATTCATAAACCTGAATGAAGGAGAACGTTCGGATGAATAGATCGCGAAAGCAAGAGTGCTTGAGCTGTGCCTGTATATCTCAGCTTTAATTACGGCTTTACCTTTCTTATATTCTGCCACATGCAGATCAACAAATCCGTTTGCAAGATAATTGTCAGCTGCCCCGTTTATAAAATCCCAGAGGTTGTCAGGAAGATATACAGGGTAATCAGACTTTATTTTGTAGCCATTCAGATGAGGAAACACAATATCCTGGGCAAGGGATGCAGTTGAAAAAAATCCAACTGCCAGAAAAAGCATAATTCGTTTAAGCATGTTATTCAGGTTTACTCTATGAGAACATCTAAGTCAGAAATTCAGCCGGAACATTAACCAGCCTTGAAATATCGGCTATTCTTTCCTGTACATTAAAGCCTTTTGAACACTTCACACTGCATGAACCTCCGCAGTTTTTGCATGGATCCGATCCATATCCGAGGTCAGCGAGAAGGGAATGTGCCTGTAAAGAATCAGAATATCCGAATGCATACATATATGCTCTCATCAGATCGGGGACTGACAGTTTTAAAGGACATGCAGGTATGCATTCCTGGCATCCGGAACAAAACAGACCTGGTTGTGCACTGGCTAAAAGAATATCCTTTTTCTCTCCGTCGGTCAGTGTAATATCTGAAAGCAACTTTACATTAAGATCAAGCTGGTCGAACTGTGTCATTCCGGGAATTGTTGTATGAATATCAGGGTTCGAAAGCACCCATTTAATAGCTGCACCTGTATTCATGGGCTTTGTTCTCTCCTTGTCAAGGAAACCTCCCCCCGCAAGGGTTTTCATTGCTACAATACCAATGCCGGCTTCTGCTGCCTTATGAACAGCAGCATCAAGCTCCTTCCTGTATGCCTGTTGAAAATTATAGGAAGTAAGAATAACATCCCAGTCATTTTTTGAAGCAGCTGCATCAATGACGGTTGCTTCATTCCTGTGGGTTGAAAATCCCATAAACTTAATTTTACCGTCCTTTTTAAGCTTTTTGACAGCATTAACTATGGGTTTATATTCAAGGTATTCAGGATTACTGATATCATGAACATAAAGTATATCAACATAATCCATCTGCAGCCTTGAAAGGCTGGTGCTGAAATTTGAAAGGAAATCTTCAGCCGTTGTTTCGGCAGTTGGTAATCCTTCCCTTGACATTCCGGAAGCTTTTACTTTTGTTGCCAGATAAAATGAGTCTCTCGGGTAACCCTTTAAGATATTTCCAAGCATGATCTCATTGTTGCCATTCTGGTATCCGTTTGCTGTATCAAACAGCTTGATGCCTTTTTCATAGGCCGCTTTGCATAAACCCGGGTTATCAGCACGCATAACTCCGAAGGAGATTACAGGTACCTTCATCCCTGTTTTGCCGAGTGTCCGGTAAATAATATTCTCATTCACGCTCTGTGAAAAAGCCGGAATTACAGCCGGTGTCAAAGCTATACCTGCAGCTCCTGCAATACCTGTTCTAAGAAACCCTCTTCTGTTTATATTTTTCATATGTTCTGCTTATATCCGTTTATTTCTATCTATTTCAGCCTATTTCATTTTTCTTATCCTTACTTCCGTATTTGTCCCTTTCATCAGACTTACAATTTCATCCGTATTTGTATCACCGTAATGATAAGGATATAAAATTCCGGGTCTGAACGATTTTGCGGCATCAGCAACCATTGCCGGGGTCATTGTATAAGGAAGGTTCATTGGAAGGAAAGCAACATCAATTCCTTTAAGAGCTTTCATTTCGGGAGTGTTTTCAGTATCTCCGGCAATATAGAACTTTTTATCCCCTATTTTGATGACATAGCCATTGCCGGTACCTTTGGGATGGAAAGGCTGACCTTTTGCGCGTTCATTAACAATATTATAAGCAGGTAGTGCCTCGACGGTTACATTCCCGGCTGTTTTACTGTCTCCCGCCTTCATAACCAGGGCCCATGGTACCTTTGAAGCAGAAGCACTGTTGCAGAACATTACCGTTGATTGCTTACGGAGATCGTTTATAAGTTCAGTATCAAGGTGATCGGAATGTTCATGCGTGACCAGTATCAGGTCGGCCTTTGGCAGCTTGTCATATCTACCCGAACTCTTTACTGGATCAATATGAATTACAAAATCATTAATCCTGAACATCAGAGAGCCGTGTCCGATAAAAAACATTTCAACATCACCTGCCGAGGTGCTGATCTTGTCAATTTCCGGCAGGTCCTGGGAAAAAACCGGAGCAGTCATAGCGATAAATATTAAATTTGTAAGGATATTTTTCATTTCCAACTAATTAAATCTGATCTTGTGCTTTTATTAAAAATCCGAATATACAAATATTTGTTTTATTAGCTAAACAATGGCGGCTGATTAATTGTTAAGAATGCTTAAACCGATATATTATTTGAAGCCATTGAATCAAAATATAATATGATTGTTAATATATCATATTGGGTTGTTTATCAAATTTCATTTTGTTGTATCTCAATGTATTAAAATTTTGAATATCTTTCAGCGGAATTTAGGTTACAGTGTTAATTAATTAACATTGATGTATTTAGGAAAAGGTAAACTAATAAAAATATTAATTGGTTTCCTGCTAATTTCTATTTCTGCTTCATCGCAGACAGGAAAGAGTTACAATTACCGGTTCAATGGTGATTTACAGGAGAAGAATGTAGTTACCGGAGATCGTTTAATTACGATAAACTACAGATTATCAGAGCTTACCATCAATAACTTAATCAGTGATAATGGAATTTTTTACAGGATTGCAGTTCCCGGCCATACACTTACAACCGATCCTGGCAAACCTGAGCTTCCTGTATTAAACCGGCTTATTGAAATCCCGGAGGGATCGGGATATAGTATCAGAATTTCAGAGGTGAAATCTTCAGTAATAAATCCTTCAAAAAATGAATTCAAAGGGATTCTGTTCCCTTCCCAGCACGGCGAAACCAAACAGAAAGATTCTCAGAAGCAGGGATTTGTAATGGACAGGGAAATATACTCACGACGGGGAATTATTAAAACCGACACCGTAAAAATAGAATCCATTGGAAAGATAAGAGGCAGGAATCTTTCAAACCTGGTAATCTCACCCATAATGTACAACCCTGGGTCAAATTCCCTGGAAGTGATAACTGCAATGAAAATTGAGATATCATTTTCTGAAAATAACGGAAGCTATTCCAAAGGTTCAGAATCCGAATCTGCTGTGTTCAATGAGACTTTTGACAAAGGCCTCCTTAACTATAATCCGGAGGACCTGATAACAGGATATTCTGATCAGCCGTTGGGGATGATCATAGTGACTGACACTGCTTACAGGAAATATCTTGAGCCATTTTACAAATGGAAGAGACAAAAAGGATTCAAGCTTGACATACTTTACTATGGTGCAGGGATGGCCGGAAGTAATTTTACCGAACTTAAAGAATCAATATCGAAAATATATACGACTTCAACCGTTAACGGCCATGCTCCTGAATATTTGCTAATAATCGGAGATGCAGTGAAAATACCATATTTTGGTTCTGGTTCAGGCAACGTTACAGATATGTATTACGGCGAATTTGACGGCAACGGTGACTATTTGCCTGATATGTTCATTGGAAGGATCCCCGCAAAGGATACCATCTCAGTAAAGTCGATTGTGCGTAAATTAATCGAATATGAAAAATTTGAGTTTGCCGACACTAACAAATTCTATACGAATGCGCTGACATTTGCGGGAAAGGATGCCAGCTATGCCAGTTATATGAACGGCCAGGTAAAATACGGTGCAACAAATTACCTTTCGGCTGCAAATAAGATCAAAGAGTTTCACTTTTACTATCCTGAAGGCTCCACGAAAAAAGATTCAATAATGAAGCTTATTTCAAAAGGGCTCTCATTTATTAATTATACAGGTCACGGTTCATCTGCCGGCTGGCTGCATATCGACATAAAATCGCCGGATATAAAGAACCTGAGCAACAAGAGTATGTATCCTTTTATTATAAGTAACGCATGTCGTACCGCACAGTTCAACGATACGGCTTCATTTGGGAATAAAATGCTCCTGTCAGCAGGAAAAGGGGCAATCGGATTCATCGGATGCACAAATGACTCTTACTGGGATGAAGACTTTAACTGGGCTGTCGGATCAGGTACTCCAAATGCCGATCCAAAGTATGCAGAAACCGGACTTGGTGCTCTTGACAGGTTATTCCATACTCATAACGAAAAGCCTTCTGACTGGTACATAACGATGGGTCAGGTCAATTTTGCCGGGAATCTTGCAGTGAGCTCAACTATGTCTCTCCGGAAAAAATATTACTGGGAAACATATGCGGTTTTGGGTGATCCCAGTGTTATTCCTGTGATTGGAACTCCTCAGAAATTCAATTTTTCACTGCCCGACACACTGCCGAAAGGAATAAAGTCATGGTCGATTTCTTTAGAGCCTTTTGCCTATATTGCCATTTCTGACTTTAACACTCTCTGGGATGCTTCATTTGCAAGCCCGTCGGGTTCCGTCGTACTGGATTTTCCTGGTTTATCAAATGATTCCTGCCTTGTGGTAATTACAGGTCAGAACAGAATCCCCCTTATAAAGACAATTTATTTTTCCGATATTAATAAGGAATTCATAAACCTGTCATCATCAGGAATTAATGATATTGCAGAAAATAATAATGGCAAAGCCGATTTTGGAGAAACCTTCTATCTGAAACTGAAAATCAGCAATCTGGGACTTACCAGTGCTACAAATCTTACCGCAGCCATTTCTTCAACCTCTCCATGGGTTACAGTGGATAATTACAATGCAAACATCGGAACCCTTCCCGGAAGGTCGGAAGTGAATATTGACAACGTTATACAATTGACCCTTGCTGATAATGTTCCTGATCGTGGGATAATCACAATTGATCTGACGCTTAAAGACAATCATACAGAAAAGAAATACAAGATAGACATTACTGTCCATGCACCCCGACTTGAGATAATCAACTGTATTATTGATGATTCAGTTTATGGCAATAATAACTTTGTAGCGGATCCGGGTGAGAATTTCAGCCTTATTTTCCAGGTCAGGAATCAGGGAAGCAGCAGTACATCAGGTCAGTTTATAATTACGAGCCAGGAAAATGACCTTGAAATAATTGATCACAACATCAAATCGGGAGTACTGCATTTCGGAGAGATATCTAATATTCCTGTGACTGTAAAACTCTCTGAATCGGCACAAAACGGTGATTTTATCTCACTATTGTCGACACTTGACTGTTCGCCCTTCATCGTGAATAAAAATTTTATGTTCAGGGTTGGCAGAATAAGGGAGAGCTTTGAATCATCAACTTTCAAGGTGTTCCCATGGATTAACCTAAGCAAGAAACCATGGACAATCACCGGAACAAATCCAATGGATGGCATTGTGTCAGCCCGGTCAGGAGTCATAAGCCACAACTCAGCCTCTTCATTGATACTGAGAACGTATTTCTCTGAGGCAGATACTCTGAAGTTTTACAGCAGAGTCTCGTCGGAGCCAAATTATGATTATTTCCTCTTTAAGCTGAATAATACTGAAATAATGAGGAAATCAGGAGAAACAAACTGGGAGATTAAAAAAGTCGCAGTACCGGCCGGACTTAACACAATGGAATGGTCATACAAAAAAGACAACTCAGTATCCCAGGGAGCTGACGGGGCCTGGATAGATATGATAGATTTCTCTGGTTCAGCCATAGTTAGTTATATTCAAAAAGATATAGAAGTAGCTCGCATCGTAACCCCTCTTCAAAAGGAAGTTTACGGACAGGAAGTGGTTTCGGTTAAAGTGCTTAATGTCGGAAGAGACACTCTCAATGGATTCAACCTTGCCTATTCGATAAATAATAAGTTTCCTGTGGTTCAGCATTTTAAAACTGTATTGTTACCTTCCCAGGATTCAGTCACCGTCGATTTCGAAAGAAGAGCTGATATGGATCTGAGCGGGATGTACAATATTTCGGTTTTCGGATATGACAATGAGGATGATTATCTCCTGAATGACACTTTGACTATAAGTGTTGAGAATACTGAAATAGAAGAATCGGTGACAATATTCCCAAATCCTTTCACTAATCATTTGAATATCATAATAAACTCAAAATCTGACAGAACAATAAGGTTAACAATTACCAGTACTGCCGGTAAACAGGTTTTTGCTGAGGATAAAGTATTGACAGCCGGTGAAAACCAGATCACCATTAATACTTCTGTCCTAAGTCCAGGCCTTTTTATTTTGAATATGCACGGCGCCACCTTCCTGAAAGCATATCCCCTGATAAAACTTAAAAAATAGAAAATCATGAGTGAATTCATTCCCTCATATGAACAGGCCATGGATCTCCTGAGTAAATACAACAAGTCAGAAAGTCTGCTAAAGCATGCATTTGCTGTAGAAGCTGTTATGAGGTATATGGCAAGAAAAGCAGGAGAAAATGAAGAAAAATGGGGAATTATAGGATTGGTACATGATCTTGATTATGAATTATATCCTGAACAGCATTGCAAAATGACCGAAAAGATACTGAGGGAAAACAATTGGCCTGAAGAGTACATAAGGGCTGTATTAAGTCATGGCTGGGAGCTGGCATCAGATGTTGAACCACTGTCAAAGCTTGAGAAAACCATTTATGCTGTAGATGAACTGACAGGGCTGGTGGCTACCAGTGCACTCGTCAGACCATCGAAAAGCGTCCTCGACCTGGAAGCGAGGTCAGTCAGAAAGAAATGGAATGACAAAAGATTTGCTGCAGGTGTTGACAGGTCTGTAATTGAGAAAGGAGCAGCGATGCTGGGTGTCAGTCTCGATGAATTAATAACAGATTGCATAATGGGGATGAGGGAGGCAGCCGATAAAATCGGATTGAAAGGGAATCCGGCCCAAATCGTATAAAAATAAGGACATGCCATGGCATGTCCTTATTGGTATATTATTACATTTCCTTGATCTTAATATTTCTGAACCATACATCATTGCCATGATCCTGCAGGCCTATATAACCTTCTTTTGCAGGGTTGACAAAGTTTGGCCAATCCTTGAATTTTGAGTTAGCGACCATATTTTTCCATGCATCAGTCCATAGATGGAATTCGACAACATTTGCTCCATTCTGTTTGAAAACCACAGTTCCCTGGTAGCAGATGATCCCCACCTGGTTCCATTCTCCTGCAGGTTTTGTATTCTGCGGATTAGCAGGTATAAGATCGTAAAGAGAACCAGCCTTCCGGTTACCATTCTCTCCCATTTGTGCATCGGGGTGTTTTTCGTTATCCAGTATTTGCATCTCCGGAGAGGACATATAAATTTGCTCACCCGGAATTTCCTGAGCAAGAATAAATATACCGCTGTTGCCGCCTTCAGATATCTTCCATTCAAGTGACAATTCAAAGTTGCTGAACTTTTTATCATAGATAATATCGCCGCCACCAGCTCCGCCAGCTTCGCCGGCACCAGAGCCAATACAATGAAGGGTACCATCAACAACGTCCCATCCACCTGAGGGGAATGCTGTAGTATCGTATCCTCTCCATCCGGCAGTCGAGGTACCGTCAAAAAGAACTTTCCAACCATCGTCAGCAGTTTTAGCCTGTCCGGCTTTCTTACCTTTTGATCCGCACGATGCAGCCAGTCCGAGAACCAGAACAAATGAGAGTATTATGTTTAAATGTTTCATAATTAAGAGATTAATGTTTAAAATGAGATAGAGACGGAATGACTTCCGTCTCTATCATATAAATTATTGATTTACTAAGCAGGCATCGGAGGTAATGAAAATCCAGCACGATATGTGTGTTTGACCATCTCAGCTGCAAATTCTCTTGCATTTATGGTAATGTTCGGCCTGTCGAATTTAGGATCACCGTCAATGATTGTGAAGTTATCCGATATGGTGAGTCTTACCTTATCTTCAGCATTGATGTTGGTGAATTCCATCTTTTCTCCGTTCCACTCGAGTTCCTTATTCAGCCCCTGGAGTCTCACTGCAAGAACCCCCATAACAACCATTTCGTTAAATGGTCCGGCTTCGGAGAAATCTGATTTGGTTTTCACTCTGCTTTCCGGGCTCTCCTTGCATGCACGTACCCAGTCCATTTCATGACCACCATTCATTGCTTTATCGATTCTCCTTTCAGTTTGCGGAACAACAGGTTTGCGTCCTGATAACAGCCATGGACGTACTCCGTAGCATCCGCAGATCAGTTTGTCTTTTGTTCCATGGAAAATCACGCCACCTCCGGAGTCATTCATATTTTTTCCGGCAGGCCATCCAGTTGGTTTGGTAGGCTGTAAACCACCGTCATACCAGGTTACTTCAACCTGAGGCAATTTCATTTTAGCATTTTTCGGAGTTATTCTTTCAGGATAAACCAGGGTAACCATCTGGGCATTTGGTGCGCAGTCGGTTAATAACAATGTTGAACTGCCCTGTGCTTTGATCGGATACTGAAGTTTCAGTCCTTTAAAAACAGGATGGAGTATGTGGCAAGCCATATCGCCCAGAGCTCCGGTACCAAAATCCCACCAGCCTCTCCAGTTCCAGGGAGTGTATATGCTGTTATATGGACGCATCCTTGTAGGACCTATAAAAAGATCCCAGTTAAGCGTTTCAGGAACCCATTCACCTTTTGGCACATTGAGTCCCTGCGGCCATATCGGGCGGTCGGTGAAAGATTCTACTCTCCTTACTTCGCCTATTTCACCATTATTCAGCCACTCAACAGTGAGGTTAACACCTTCATCTGAAGAACCCTGGTTTCCCATCTGGGTTGCTACTTTGTACTTAGCAGCAAGCTTGGTAAGTAATCTCGATTCATAAACTGTATGAGTCAAAGGCTTCTGGACATAAACATGTTTGCCCATAGTAATAGCATTAGCTGCAATTACTGCATGGGAATGGTCAGCAGTTGCAACAATAACCGCATCTATTGATTTACCCATCTCATCATACATCTTCCGCCAGTCCCAGTAAGCTTTTGCACCCGGATTAGCTTCGAAGACTTTTTTCGAATAACCCCAGTCAACATCGCAGAGAGCTACTATATTCTCTGTAGAGGAAACGTTTTTCAAATTTGAATTTCCCATACCACCTATACCAACCACAGCAATATTTAGTTTATCACTGGGTGCCTTTCTTCCGAACCCGCTGATAACCGAGCTGGGCAGAATTGTAAAACCTGCTGCTACAGCACCAGTCGTTCCGATAAAGTTGCGACGTGAAATCTGTTTTGAATTTTCTTTCATTGTGAGATATTTTTAGTTTAAAAATAAGATTGGATTTACTTGTAAAAGTAATAAATTCTAAATGAATTCAATCAATAAATGAATATGCTGCCGGTAACCTGTTAATTGTTACTTGTTGCTTGTTACTAATTTTCAGGTTTAAATAGATATCAACCTGCAACAGGCCATCAGCAACATGCCACTTCTCTTAAAGCTCCCGTATCCAGATATTCCTGAAAGCAACAGGATTTCCGTGATCCTGCAATACCAGGGGCTCAGCTCCGTGTTTTTTGACTGAATATTCAGGGATGCCAACATAAAGTGTTGGTCCTCTAAGGCTAACATTATTCTGAATCAGGACGCCATTATGAAGAACGGTAACTCTTGGAGGGGTGAAATATGTAGAACTGTCGGCACCGAAACGGGGTGCTGTAAATATTATATCATAGGTCTGCCATTCACCTGGTTTTCTGCTTGCATTTACAAGCGGAGCATACTGTTTGTAGAGAGCACCTGCCTGACCCTGCCTGTAAGTCTTGTTATCATAACTGTCAAGAACCTGGACTTCATAAAGGCTCTGGAGATAAACACCGCTGTTTCCCCTGCCCTGTCCGTCACCTTTGACTTCTGAGGGTGATTTCCATTCTACATGAAGCTGGAAGTCGTTGAATTTTCGTTTTGTCTGAATCACACCTGATCCCTTGACGCAAACCAGAGCTCCATCCTGAACTATCCATTTGGTTGGATTGCCTTTGCTGTCTTCCCATTCCTTGTTCACAGCCGAACCATCAAACAGGATTATTGCATCTGAAGGCGGCATGCCTATTTGTGATGCAGGCTGAATGATTTTCACTTCAGGCTCGAAGAACTCTGTCATCTGAGGAGTCATCCTGGCAGGGTATTCCTGTTTTTGCTGGGCCGGGGGCGCTGTCCGCTGCTGTCCCTGAGCTGCGCAAAAGATAAACGGGAACAGCATTAGTACAAAAATTGATGTTTTTTTCATTTGAATTTAATTGGTTTTAATTTATGAATTTAATATAGATAAACACATCCTGAAATCAGGATCTTATTAAAAGAATTAAGAGGGTGCTTTTTAAACACCCTCTCAAAATTAATTACATTTATAATAAAGTAACTATCCTAAGACAGTTTTAACCTTTTTTAATAACCCGGATTCTGTGTCAAATTCGGATTTGCATCTATTGCCGTTTGTGGAATAGGAAATAATAAACGAAATTCAGGAAGCTGTTTTTTCCAGCCGGGGATTGGATCCAGGAATTTACCAAAACGTATAAGATCTTGTCTTCCCCAACCTTCCCAGGCCAGCTCCCATCTGCGCTCAAGGCGGATATCCTCCAGGGTTACGCTTGTTCTGAGTTTTGCAGGATCGGTAAAAACTCTTTTCCTGAGTTCATTTACCAGTCGGGTTGCTTCAGTATTATCTGTAACCAGTCTTACAAGGCATTCAGCTTTCATCAGATAGACGTCAGCAAGCCTGAAAATTGCAAAATCATTTTCCATTGCAGTAGCACCTTTCTTAAACTCCCACTTATTGCATCGTGCCCCGTCTTCCTGTTCTGTTTGTCCCCATCCATCATCATCGAGAGAGTATTTCATGGTTATATCAACAGTATGAATAAGCGGTCGGCCATGAGCAGTAATAAGGACCTGCCCGGTTGAGGGGTTTAACATCGGGCCAATAAGGAAGTTTCCGAGGTACCGTTTATCATCGGGGTCAAATGACTTCACAAAATCCGGCATAGCGGCTATTCCATTATTTGCGCCTCCAGGAATTCCCAAGGCAATTGGATCCAGATAATGAAGCGTATACCCACGCACCCCGAATGACAATGATATACTGTTTACAGCTACCAAAATCGCTTCCTTGGAGTTATCGTTATTTGCGCTAAATTGATCTTTCCAATTCGGTTCCAGGGAATATTGAAGTCCCATTACAACATTACATGCGTCAATACACTCCTGCCACTTCGTACCACCGGCGGGATTCCAGATCTCAGCGTTCAGATACATTTTAGCAAGCATAAAGTACACCGATCCCTTGGTGAACTTTCCATAACTCGACGCGCTGACATCTGACCTGATCAGGTCTTTTATATCATTGAGTTCGGTCATAATGAAATTATAAACCTCTGCGCGTGTTTTAGTAACCGGTTTCGATAAATCAGTAAAATC
>JBBSAP010000040.1:0-27665 GCA_038252165.1 Bacteroidales bacterium
AAACACGCTGGTGATAACATTCAGATCAGGAGTGTCGATCCAGTTCAGAGCCTATAATGATGGTGTGGCTTACCGTTTTGAAACATCAATGAAGGATGAGCTTATTATTAAAAACGAAATTGCTGATATGCAGTTCCCTTCAGGCACTTATGCCTGGTATCCGTTAGAGGAAAGCTTTATGTCGCATAATGAAAGGATTTTTATTTATTCATCACTCGACACAATAGGAAGCAGGCATCTGGCGAGCCTTCCTGCCCTTTTCAAAGCAAATGGCGTCAATGTGCTTTTTACGGAAGCCGATATTGAGGATTATCCTGGCATGTGGATCAGGGGAGCAGGTTCATGCAGGATAACCGGTGTGCAACCCAAATACCCTGAAGCGGAAAAGCTTATCAGGGACAGGGATTTATTCGTCACTGGCACAAAAGATTATGTTGCGAAGACAAAAGGCACCAGAACTTTCCCATGGAGAGTGTTTATTATAACCGGGAATGACGGCCAGCTTGTGGAGAGCGATATGGTTTTCAGGCTTGGCTCTCCAAACAGGCTGACCGATACTAAGTGGATAAAACCCGGACAGGTAGCCTGGGACTGGTGGAATGCATGCAATATCTATGGTGTAGATTTTAAATCGGGTATAAATAATGATACCTATAAATACTATATAGATTTTGCAGCCAAAAACGGAATTGAATATATTATTCTTGATGAAGGATGGTACAAGATCGGAACCACAGTTCTGGAATCGATCCCTGAGATAAATGTTCCTGAGCTCTGCAAATACGCTGAAAGCAAGAATGTCGGGGTAATTCTCTGGGTTGTCTGGAAGACATTCTGGGATAAAATCGATGAGGCAGTTGCCCTTTATGAGAAATGGGGTGTAAAAGGGGTAAAGGTCGATTTCATGCAGAGAGATGACCAGAAAATCGTAAATTTCTATTACGAAGCTGCCAGGAAAACGGCTGAGCATCACCTTTTGATAGATTTCCATGGTTCATACAAGCCTGACGGACTCCAGCGTACATATCCCAATGCTCTTACAAGAGAAGGAGTAAGGGGTATGGAAAATGACAAGTGGGAAAGAAACATTTCACCTGAACATGATGTTACCCTTCCATTCACAAGAATGGTCTCTGGTCCTATGGATTTTACTCCGGGCGCCATGGTCAATATGGACAAGACAAATTTCAATCCCCAGTTCACCAGGCCAGCAAGCCAGGGAACAAGAGTTCACCAGATGTCAATGTACGTGATTTATGAGTCTCCCCTTCAGATGCTTTCCGATTCCCCTTCAAATTATATGAAGGAGCAGGAATGTACTGATTTCCTTGTAAAAGTGCCTGTAGTATGGGACGAAATTAAAGTGCTTAATGCGAAAATTGGCGACTATCTCCTGCTTGCACGTCGCTCTGGCAGTGAATGGTTTATAGGAGGAATGACAGACTGGACACCGCGCCAGATGGAGCTTGATCTCTCATTCCTTCCGGCAGGGGATTATTCAATGGATATATTCCAGGATGGTATAAATGCCGACAAGCATGCCCAGGATTTTAAGCATCTGACCAAGAGTGTTAAACCGGGTGATAAGCTGAAAATTGAAATGGCTCCGGGAGGTGGATGGGTGGCAAGAATATCTTCAAAATAGGATTCTTATAATTCAGGAATGAAGCAATATCTTGAACTTCTTGATCACGTCCTTAAGAACGGGACCAAAAAGTCCGACAGAACAGGAACCGGTACAATAAGCGTCTTTGGTTATCAGATGAGATTTAACCTCGCGGATGGCTTCCCTCTTATGACTACCAAGAAATTGCATCTGAAATCCATCCTCCATGAACTTCTATGGTTTATTTCAGGCGACACTAACATTAAATACCTGAAAGACAATGGTGTAAAGATCTGGGATGAATGGGCTGATGAAGATGGCAATCTTGGTCCGGTCTATGGGTCCCAATGGCGCTCATGGCCTGCTGTAGATGGCAGAAAAATCGATCAGCTGAGTAATGTGATAAATTCAATAAAAACAACACCCCATTCGAGACGTCATATCATAAGTGCCTGGAATGTCGGAGAGATTGAAAAAATGGCGCTTCCTCCATGCCATATTCTTTTCCAGTTTTATGTTGCTGACGGAAGATTATCCTGCCAGCTTTATCAACGGAGCTGTGACATTTTTCTTGGGGTACCGTTCAATATTGCATCATATGCTCTTCTGACGCTGATGGTAGCCCAGGCAACTTCGCTTAAGCCAGGGGAGTTCATTCATACCCTTGGCGATGCACACATCTACCTGAATCATATCGATCAGGTTAAACTGCAGCTGACAAGGGAACCATTTAAGCTGCCCAAGATGGCTATAAATAACGAGCTGACAGATATTACAAAATTCAGGTTTGAAGATTTTACACTATCGGATTACCTTTACCATCCACATATAAAGGGAGATATTTCAGTTTAACCGAAAGAGATGATTTCAATAATAGTTGCAGTTTCTGACGATTGGGGAATAGGTAAGGATAATGACCTTCTCTGGAATATCCCCGAAGATATGAGGAGATTCAGGAAGCTTACTATGGGGAGTACCGTAATAATGGGGAAGAAAACATGGGTATCCCTTCCAAAAAAACCTCTTCCTGGGCGTAATAACATTGTAATTACGGATATACCTGACGAATGCATTGATTGCTCGGTAACAGCATACTCGATTGAAGATGCATTGAGCAAGTGCGGGAGTAATGAGGAGGTATTTGTAATCGGCGGTGGAAGTGTTTACCGTCAGTTTATGACAATTGCGGACAGGTTATATATCACACATGTTCATAGAAAGGCACCGGCTGACGTATATTTTCCGAAAATTGACCGGAGGAAATGGAAAATTGTTGAGAAAGAGGAGTGCATTACAGAAGATGAAAAGAAGATACCATATTCCTATGTGATCTATGAGAGGAGGGGACCCGGTAAATAAAAGATTTTTTCATGATGCTTTCAGAACCTTCATGTCAATTTTTTCGAGCTTACGGGTTGCATAATCTGTTGTAATTGTAAGCTCTTTTGTGCCTTCAGAAGGCGAATCGAACATTGCATCGAGCATTATTGTCTCGCAAATCGACCTGAGTCCGCGTGCTCCAAGCTTGAATTCAATAGCTTTATTGACAATGAAATCCAGAACTCCTTCCCCGAAAGTAAGTTCGATACTATCCATTTTAAAGAGCTTGATATATTGTTTTACAAGGGCATTTTTAGGTTCAGTCAGAATTGCTCTAAGCGCCTCCCTGTCGAGCGGATTAAGATGAGTCAGAATTGGTAGTCGTCCTATTATTTCAGGAATAAGCCCGTAAGATCTCAGGTCCTGGGGAGCAATGTACTGAAGCAGATTTTCCTTGTCAACCCTGTCTCTCTTCTTTGATGCGCCGTATCCTACAACCTGTGTGTTGAGCCTGTGGGCAATTTTCTTATCAATTCCCTCGAAGGCCCCTCCGCAGATAAACAGGATATTTTTTGTATCAACGGGGATCATTTTCTGTTCAGGGTGTTTCCGTCCTCCCTGGGGAGGAACGTTCACAATCGAACCCTCCAGAAGTTTCAGCAAGCCCTGCTGAACCCCTTCCCCCGATACATCACGGGTAATTGAGGGATTATCTCCTTTCCTCGCGATCTTATCCAGCTCATCAATAAACACAATTCCTTTTTCAGCTGCTTTTACATCATAATCAGCATTCTGAAGAAGACGTGTAAGAAGGCTTTCAATGTCCTCACCGACGTATCCTGCTTCAGTAAGAACTGTTGCATCAACAATTGTAAAAGGAACATGGAGCATTTTAGCAACTGTTCTGGCCAGCAGGGTTTTACCGGTACCAGTCTCGCCTACAAGGATTATATTTGATTTTTCTATATCAATATCATCTTCATCAGGCTTTTGCATAAGCCTTTTATAATGATTGTAGACAGCAACGGAAATTATCTTTTTTGCCATGTCCTGTCCAATGACATACTGATCGAGAAAGTGTTTTATTTCAGCAGGTTTCAGAAGGTTGATAGTGTCAAAACTGATATTCTTTTTTGTGCCGAGCTCTTCGTTCATAATACTGTGTGCCTGCTCAATGCAGTGGTCACAAATATGTCCTTCAAGACCAGCAATAAGCATGCTGACCTCTTTTTTTGTCCGGCCGCAAAATGAACATTTATCCATTGCCACTATCGCTCAGTTTTCTGGAGGATCTCATCGATCATCCCATAATCTTTTGCTTCTTGTGATGTCATCCAGTGGTCCCTGTCGGAATCCTTTTCCACTTTTTCAATGGTATTGCCTGAATGAAGTGCTATTATTTCAAAAAGCTCTTTTTTAAGCTTCATGATCTCACGTGCCTGGATCTCTATATCAGAAGCCTGTCCTTCAAATCCTCCCATCGGCTGATGGATCATTATCCTTGAATGCTTCAGTGCTGATCTTTTACCCTTTGTCCCGGCAGTTAGAAGTATTGCTCCCATCGAGGCAGCCATTCCGGTACATATAGTTGCAATATCAGCTGAAATATACTGCATTGTATCATAAATTCCCAGTCCTGCATTGACTGATCCGCCAGGAGTATTAAAATAGATCTGAATGTCTTTTCCGGGATCGGCGGAATCGAGATACAGAAGCTGGGCTTCTATAATATTGGCAACGTAATCATCGATTGGTAAGCCCAGAAAGATAATCCTGTCCATCATAAGACGCGAAAAAACGTCCATAGACGCTACGTTAAGCTGACGCTCCTCTATAATAGTCGGAGAAATATAAGCATCAGCAGTTATTGAAGCAAATCTGTGCAGGGAGAGACTGCTTATTCCATGTTTGCTTCTCGCATATTTTCCAAAATCACTTAAATTACTCATGATAAAAGTCCTTTTGTTAAAACACAAAGATAGAATAAATATTGTAAATCATTGTAATGCATTGATTACTATTCAAAAAGCTTATTGAATTCCTCTATGGATACTGCCTTATTCTCAAGCTTGACAGTATCCTTAAGGATCAGGTTGACTTTTTCTTCCAGAATCTTGTCCGCAATTCTTTTAGCGTCTTCTTCCCGTTTAAGGGTTTCCTTTGCATAGTTTTCCACCTGTTCATCAGTCGCATAAAACAATCCGTACTGGCTGAACTGGTATCTGGTAATCTTTTCGGCTTCTTTCAGGAGTTCCTCTTCAGTTATTTTAAGTTCATTCGTCCTGGCGATCTTGTTACGGATCAGCTGCCATTTCAGATCGCGGCTGAAGTTGTCGAATTCCTTTTCAACAAGTTCTTCTGTAGTTTTCTCATTTACCTTCAGAAGCCATCTTTTCAGGAAAGCATCAGGCAGATTAAATTCAGATTTTTCAATTGCAAGCTTCTTCAGGTCAGTCGACAGTTTATATTCGCTCTCATTACTTAGATTAGCAGTTATCTCTTCATTGATCCTGTTGCGAAACTCTTCTTCTGATTGTATAATGTTTTCACCATAGATACGGTTAAAAAGCTCCTGGTTTAATTCTGCCGGACTGAAGCGGCTTATCTCATTAATTGTAAACCTGAAATCACCTTCAACCTGAACGACTTCCTCTTTCTGCTTTTTAAGGAGACCTGCGATTTCATTATCATTCGGGAAAGCCTTTCTCAGGTCAAAATCAATTGAGTCCTTTTCGGCTTTTCCAATAAACTGTTTTTTGATTTTCTTATCCTTGATAATCTCTATTGAAAGTGAAGTGTCATCAGCTAAAATCACTTCGGGAACCAGGTTCCCTTTCTCATCGAGAGCTTCGATCTTCCCCTTAAGAATATCCTTTTCTTCCGAAATGTCAGCCTTCTCAAATTTGCCGTAACGACGCGTGTAATTATCGAGATAATCATTCTTCATTTTGTCGTCAGCTGTAATTTCATAATATGTGACTTTGTTTTTCTTGCTGAGCTTTGTTTCAAAGGCAGGAGCAATTCCCAGATCGAATGAAAATGTGAATGATTCCTGTGTATCGAAATCAATCTTCTCATTGTCATCAATTTTTGGAAGTGGATCTCCAAGGATCTCGATTTTTTCGTCGGTAAGATATTTCTGAATATTATCTGTCACTACCTTATTTATCTCATCGATCTGTACGGCCTTTCCGTACATCTTTTTAATGAGGCCGATAGGCACCATTCCCGGACGGAATCCCTTGATATTTGCTTTTTTACGGTAATCTCTGAGAACTTTTTCTACATTACCGTCATAATCAGCTTTTTCTAACTGAATTCTCAGCACGGCATTCAGATCATCAATACTTTCCCTGGTGATATTCATCTTTAATTGTTTATTGAGTACTTAAAAAACCGCCGGAACGCTTTTTTTATAATCGTAACAGGCGGTCTGTAAAATGGTGCGGATGAAGGGACTCGAACCCCCACGTCATTATGACACAAGATCCTAAGTCTTGCTCGGCTACCAATTACGACACATCCGCGAAAAAATCCCCGCAAAAGTAGAAAAAATAATTATTATAACAAAGTGGGGCAGTTACCTTCGAAGTTCAAAGTTCTTTCCGAGATAAACATTTCTTACATGCTCATCTTCAGCAAGTTGAGATGATGTGCCTGACATTAATATCCGGCCCTCGAAAAGGAGATAGGCACGGTCGGTTATTGCAAGTGTTTCGTGAACATTATGATCGGTGATCACAATTCCGATATTTTTTCCTTTAAGCTTTGAAACGATTTCCTGGATATCTTCAACCGCAATGGGATCGACTCCGGCAAAAGGCTCATCGAGCAGGATGAATTTTGGTTTGAGAGCAAGAGCCCTGGCTATTTCAGTGCGTCTTCTTTCGCCACCCGAGAGCTGGATCCCTTTATTTTTTCTGATTTTCTGCAGTCCGAATTCATTAAGCAGTGTATCAAGGCGATCAGCCTGTTCATCCCTGGGGAATCCCGACATTTCAAGTACTGCACTGATATTGTCTTCAACAGAGAGGTTCCTGAAGACCGATGCTTCCTGGGCAAGATATCCTATCCCTTTCCGGGCACGCTTATAGACCGGAAGGGTAGTAATATCTTCATCCTCCAGAAAAATCTTACCCTCCCTTGGTCTGATAAGCCCCACTATCATATAGAATGATGTTGTTTTGCCGGCACCATTAGGACCAAGAAGGCCAACTATTTCACCCTGTTCAACTTCTATTGATACATGATCGACAACAGTTCTGTTGTGATATTTCTTAACAAGGTTTTCTGTATATAATTTCATCCCTGTGAGGCTCTTTATGCATTTTCTGTTTTGACCGATGAGTCATCATTCATAAATGCGTCGTGCTCTATTGCTTTTTTCTTAATTACCCTGACGGAGATTAAAATGCTTATTTCATAAAGGATAAAAAGCGGGACTGCAACAAGTGTCTGTGAAAATATGTCAGGAGGAGTAATTATGGCAGCAAGAATAAATATTACAACAATTGAATGCTTTCTGTACTTTCTCATGAAAGCGGGAGTTATAATACCGATCTTGGTAAGGAAAAATGCCACTATAGGAAGCTCAAATACAACTCCCGTTGCCAGGCAGATTGATGTTAAAGTACCTATAAATGATCTGATATTTATCTGGTTAACAACGTCAGTGCTTATTGAGTAAGAGGTAAGGAAATGGATTGAAAGCGGAGCAAGCATAAAATATCCGAAAAGTACACCTGTGAAAAAAAGCAATGATGAAGCAAGAACAGCTCCCTGTGCATGCTGCTTTTCATTCGAATGAAGGGCTGGTTTAAAAAAGAGCCAGAACTCACGTATGATCACGGGAAATGCAAGGATTATCCCTGCCACCATAGCCACGGTGATATGTGTGGTAAGCTGTCCTGCCATTTTAATGCTGATTAGGTTCGGGGGTTTTGTATTTATGCATAACATGTCAGGATTCTTGAAATTAAGCTTCTGAGCCAGAAAATGTCCTAACTCGCAAAGCATACGGTTGGTAATGAATGTTGGATCTTTTGGAGCCAGGACTATTTTATCGAAAAGCATGTTTTTAAAGATAAATGCAACAATCATCATTATCACAATGGCAAGTAACGATCGGATAATGTGCCATCTCAGCTCCTCGAGATGTTCAAGAAATGACATCTCCCCCTCTTTGCTCTTCCCTTTTTTATCTTTTCCGGCCATAATTCTTTCAGATGATTGTCTAAAATTCAGCCTGTAAAGATGATAAATCTTCTTTTGCAAAACAATACTATATTCCATCTGCAGTAAAACATGATATGTAATTTTATTTTTTGATTTTTGTTAATAATGACATAAATCTGCTCTTGGATAAATTTTTTAATTAACTTTATATACACTACCAAGTGTAGCACTATCAAAAAAGGAAGAATTATCATTAGGGAAGATTATGATGACTAATGCAACAACACATGATTTTTTAAAGAAGTATTTTGGATTCGATATATTTAAAGGCAATCAGGAACATATTATTAATAATGTACTGGAGGGCCGCGATACATTTGTGCTTATGCCCACCGGCGGAGGGAAATCGCTTTGCTACCAACTGCCGGCTGTTATGAAAGAGGGGACTGCAATTGTCATCTCCCCGCTTATAGCACTTATGAAGAACCAGGTGGATGCAATGCGCAATTTCAGCACCGATGATGATGTTGCCCATTTTCTGAATTCATCCCTTACAAAAAGCGAAAGTACAAAAGTTAAGAAGGATGTTCTTACAGGTAAAGCCAAGCTTCTTTATGTCGCTCCGGAATCCCTTACAAAGGAAGAAAACATTGAATTCCTCAGGAATATTCAGATCTCGTTTTATGCTATCGATGAAGCTCATTGTATATCAGAGTGGGGTCACGACTTCCGCCCTGAGTACAGAAGGATAAGACCGATAATAGACATAATAGGACGTTCACCCATAATTGCGCTTACTGCAACAGCAACCCCGAAAGTCCAGCATGATATCCAGAAAAACCTTGGTATCCTGGAAGCAGATGTTTTTAAATCCTCCTTTAACCGTCCCAACCTGTATTATGAAGTAAAATCAAAGCAGGATGTCACCAAGGAAATCATAAAGTATATAAAAAATAACACCGGCAAATCCGGGATAATCTATTGCCTCAGCCGAAAGAAGGTTGAAGAGCTGGCCGAAGCCCTGAAGGTTAACGGAATAAAGGCCTTGCCATACCATGCAGGGATGGATTCCGCCACCCGCACCTTAAACCAGGATAAGTTCCTTATGGAAGAGGCAGATATTATTGTTGCAACAATAGCCTTCGGAATGGGAATTGATAAACCCGATGTCAGGTTTGTTATACATTACGATATTCCCAAAAGCCTTGAGGGATATTATCAGGAGACAGGAAGGGCCGGGCGCGATGGCGGTGAAGGGAACTGTATCGCATATTATAGCTACAATGACATAATGAAGCTGGAGAAATTCATGCAGGGTAAGCCTATTGCAGAACAGGAGATCGGCAAACAGCTTCTTCTTGAAACCGTTTCATATGCCGAATCGTCAGTATGCCGACGGAAACTGCTTCTTCATTATTTTGGTGAAGAATATCCGAATGATAATTGTGAGGCTTGCGACAATTGTCTTCACCCCAAGGCGCAATTTGAAGGAAGCGAAGCAGTTGTAAATGTTCTTGAAACTATCCTCGCAGTCAAGGAAAAGTTCAAGGCTGACCATATTGCAAATATTCTTGCGGGAAAAGTGACATCTGCGATCAAGTCATACAAGCACCATAAGCTCGAATTTTTCGGAATAGGGGAGGATAAGGATGAGAAATTCTGGAACATGGTGATAAGGCAGGCACTGATCGCAAAATTCCTCGTAAAAGAAATAGAGAATTACGGATTGCTGAAACTTACAGAGAAGGGAATGGCGTTTATTGAAAATCCCACCTCTTTTATGCTCGCAGAGGATCACGATTATGCCGATACCACTGATGAGGAAAATGCTTTTGGAGCCAGGACAGCAGCAGTCGATGATGAGCTTTTCAGCATTCTTAAAGACCTTCGCAAGAAGATCTCAAAGCAGAAAGATGTTCCTCCTTTCGTGATATTCCAGGATCCTTCCCTCGAGGATATGGCAATCCAGTACCCGATTACAATTGATGAGCTTCAGAATATTTCAGGTGTTGGCGCAGGGAAAGCCCAGAGATACGGAACGGAATTTGTTGAGATAATCAAGAAATATGTTGAGGAAAAGGAGATAATCAGGCCTCTCGACATGGTTGTCAAATCGGTTGTTAACAAATCAGGGATGAAAGTATATATAATCCAGAGCATTGACATGAAGCGCCCACTCGAAGATATTGCGGAAGCTAAAGGACTGGAGATGAGTGAGCTGATAGGCGAAATCGAAGCTGTTGTTAATTACGGGACCAGGATCAATCTCGATTACTATATTAATATGGTTATTGATGAGGAACGCCAACATGACATATATTCTTACTTCAGGGAAGAAGCTGAATCTGACTCGCTGGAGGAGGCCATAGCCGAGCTGGGAAATGATTTTGAGGAGGAGGAGATAAGGCTGATGAGGATCAAGTTCCTCTCGGAAATGGGTAACTAATCTGACCATTTTGCCCTGTTAACAAATGAGCAGGGAACAATAGCAAGAACATAAAACGGATAAACCAGCTGGGAAGGAAGGAACCATCTCAAAAGGCTCTTTTTACCATAACGCGCTGCAGTGTTTGAAAGAACCAGAAAGTCCGGAATTGATTTTAGCGCAAAAAAAGCTGCAAATACCTGCAGCAATAACGGGTAGAATAATCCACCCACAAAAAGCAATAACTGAACAGAAATTGTAACAAATGTTACAATTGCCAGCACCCGGGTGAACCAGTCACTGTATGCTCCTGCTTTGGAGATCCATCTTGCTCTCTGACGGAGGAATGACGGCAAATTGTCAGAAGCAGGTGTTACTGCTGTTGCTTCAGATGATTCAAGCCACATGATTCTTTTACCGCGATCACTTTTAATATTATGAAGAAGAAAAATATCGTCACCTGAAGCCAGCTCATCATGAAGGCTGCCGGCATGTTTAAGATAGGTCTCTTTTTGGAAAGCAAGAGCTGCGCCATTGCACATTACAGGATTTTTTCCAACTGCCGTTCCGGCTGTAATTCCCTGCAGGCTGAGGAATTCCAGTTCCTGGAACCTATGAAAAAAACCTCTTCCGTCTTCAAGTTGTACCGGACAAATTATCATTTCAGGTTCATACTCAGCCTCGAATGATGCGATCGTCTTCATCCAGTTTTTCCCAACCCTGCAGTCAGCATCAGTTGCAATTATATAAGAGCCAGCCGATGCTTCCACTCCCGTTCTGATGGCTTTCTTCTTCCCTCTGCCGGCACTGTTCAGTACTTTCATGTTCCTGATACTGCCGAACCCTGATGCCACTTCAAATGTTGAGTCTGAAGAGTTGTCGCTGACAATAATAATTTCGAAAAGATCAGTATTGCAGGTCTGGTCTGCAAAATCAGCCAGGAGATGAGGCAGAGCCTCTTCTTCATCACGGCATGCGACTACTACGGATACAAATCTCTCAGGATCTCTCTTTGGATGGTACGGTTTGATTTTTGAAAGGCTGAGGTATATCTTAGTTATAAGATATATATATGGTATCAGAATTATAAGAAAAAGCCATTGCATAGCTCACTCCCTCATCCATTCATAAAAAGCATAGTGTTCAGAACTCATTCCAAGTGCTTCGTATGTCTTTTGAGCCTTTAAATTCTTTGTTTCAACATAAAGCCTGAGTCCGGCAATTCCCTCATGCACGGCCCGGTCTCTTATGTGGCCGTACATTATTCTGAAAACTCCCTTTCTCCTGAATTCAGGTAACACATAAACCGACTGGAACCACCATACATTGCAATTCCTCCAGTCGCTCCATTCATTTGTAATGAGAAGGGAAGCAATAACCTTACCTTCGGCTTCTGCCACATAGTACCGGCCCCTTGAGGGGTCATTGAAAACGGCATCAACTCCTTTTGTCACAATTTCGGGAACAAGTTTCATGTTTTCAGTTTCCCATGCCATTCTGAGCTGGAAATCGATTATTGAAGGAGCATCAGAGGGAATTGCATTTCGGATTCGTAACATTTTTAAGTTCTTTATTTCTCTATTTCTGTATTTCATTTTAACCCACCCCCCAACCCTATTTGTACTCATCCCAGCTCTTTATTGCAAGGTCATCAATGCTCATTCTGCAGAATGCAAGGATAAATGCGCTTGCAAGCCTTGAATTTGTAAGAAGAGGGACATTGAAATCCACTGCGTTCCGCCTGATTGAATAGTCATTAATAAGCTCGGTTGCAGTCAGATCTTTTGGAATGTTGACAACCAGGTCTACCTCTCTTGTCCTTATCAGTTCAATTGTATTCGGAGATTTGTTTTCATCGGGCCAGTAAGCAATTTCAGCTTCAATTCCTGCATTACCAAGGAATTCCTGTGTGCCTCTTGTAGCGTAGAGTTTGTGTCCTTTTTCACGCAGAGCCCTGGCGCTGTTGAGTAATTCAACCTTTGACCGGGCCGGACCGGTTGAAAGCAGGATACTCTTTTTTGGAACCCTGTACCCAACGGAGAACATGGCTTTCAGGATTGCCTCGTAAAATCCTTCACCAATGCATCCGACCTCACCGGTTGATGCCATGTCGACTCCAAGTACCGGGTCTGCTTTAGCCAGTCGCGAGAAGCTGAACTGTGGGGCCTTTACCCCCACGTAATCGAGTTCAAAGACAGATTTGTGAGGTTTCTCAACCGGAATTCCGAGCATCACTTTTGTGGCCAGCTCAATCAGGTTCGTTTTAAGTACCTTCGATACAAAAGGCATGCTGCGGCTTGCCCGAAGATTGCACTCAATAACTTTTATGTCATTGTCTTTAGCAAGAAACTGAATATTGAACGGACCTGTTATACTGAGCTCTTTGGAAATCTGTCTGGTAATACGCTTTATCCTCCTTGCTGTCTCAAAGTAGATCTTCTGTGCCGGGAAAACCATTGTTGCATCACCTGAATGGACACCTGCAAACTCGACATGTTCACTGATTGCATAAGCGATTATCTCTCCTTCCCTGGCAACTGCATCCATTTCTATTTCCTTTGCATTTTCAATGAATTCGGAAACCACCACAGGATATTGCTTTGACACCTGAGTAGCAAGATCGAGGAAATGCGAAAGCTCATTCCTGTTCGATACAACATTCATTGCTGCACCCGACAGTACGTAAGATGGCCTTATAAGGACGGGAAAGCCAATCCTGTCGACAAATTCAAAAATATCACCGGTCGATGAAAGCTCTTTCCATTTTGGCTGATCGATTGCAAGCAGATCGCACATATGAGAAAACTTGTGCCTGTTCTCGGCTCTGTCAATAGACAGGGGCGATGTGCCAAGAATCGGAACCTTGTTGTCATACAAACGCATGGCAAGATTATTAGGGATCTGGCCACCAACTGAAACAATTACGCCGCGCGGCGATTCAAGGTCGGTAATATCGAGTACCCTTTCAAATGTCAGTTCATCAAAATAGAGCCTGTCGCAGATATCATAATCAGTACTGACTGTTTCAGGATTATAATTGATCATTACCGCCCTGAATCCTTCCTTTTTTATTGTATTGACTGCATTTACCGAGCACCAGTCGAATTCGACGCTTGAACCGATCCTGTAAGCTCCTGATCCGAGAACGATTATTGATTTTTTGTCGTCAGCGAAAGTAATGTCATGCTCGGTACCTCCGTAGGTAAGGTACAGATAATTTGTGACTGCAGGATATTCAGCTGCAAGCGTGTCGATCTGTTTGACATATGGTACAATTCCGAGGCTTTTCCTGTACTCCCTTACTTTTAAAAGGTCGTGGTTGATATTTGAAGAATGTGATTTTATAACATGCCGTGCTATCTGAAAGTCACTGAATCCATAAATTTTGGACTGGGAAAGCAGCTCTGCCGGTATTGATTCAAGACTATCGAATTGACAAAGTTCGTTTTTGATGCAGATTATGTTTTTTAACTTAAAAAGGAACCATTTATCAATTTTTGTAAGTTCGTTTATCCTGTCGACCGATATCCCTTTCTCAAGAGCTTCTGCAATTACGAAGATCCTCATGTCGGTCGGTTCTGCAAGCTCCTTTTCAATGTCGCCTAGATCGAGTTTGAGGTTGCCGGTAAATCCATGCATTCCCTGCCCGATCATCCTTAAAGCTTTTTGGATCACCTCTTCAAATGACCTGCCAATTGCCATAACCTCTCCAACACTTTTCATACTGCTTCCGATGAGGTGTGAGACTCCCTTGAACTTATTTAGATCCCACCTGGGTATCTTACATACAATATAATCAAGAGCAGGTTCGAAGAATGCAGTAGTATTCTTTGTAACTGAATTCTTCAGCTCATGCAGACCATATCCTATTCCAAGCTTGGCGGCTATGAAAGCAAGGGGATAACCGGTTGCCTTGGATGCCAGTGCACTTGAACGCGAAAGGCGCGCATTAACCTCAATAACCCTGTAATCCTCCGATACAGGCGACAGGGCATACTGAACATTGCATTCGCCCACAATTCCTATATGTCTGATTATTCTTATTGACAGTTCCCTGAGCTTATGATATTCGCTGTTTGTCAGGGTTTGGGATGGAGCAACAACAATGCTTTCGCCTGTATGAATTCCAAGCGGATCGAAGTTTTCCATATTGCATACAGTAATGCAATTATCATATTTATCCCTGACAACTTCATATTCAACCTCTTTCCACCCCTTCAGGGATTCCTCAATAAGTATCTGGTTCGTGTATGAAAATGCTTTCAAAGCAAGAGCACGAAGTTCTTCATTATTCGCAGCAAAGCCGCTTCCCTGTCCGCCAAGGGTAAAAGCTGCCCTGATAATTACGGGATATCCCAGCCTGCCGGCAGCAGCTACTGCATCTTCAATTCCCTGAACCGCAATGCTCCTTGGCGTCTTTACATTGATCTCGTCAAGCTTTCTTACGAAAAGCTCGCGGTCTTCGGTATTAATTATTGATTCAACAGGCGTCCCTAATACTTTTACATTATATTTTTCGAAAATGCCTTTTCGGTATAATTCTGTTCCGCAGTTCAGGGCTGTCTGTCCCCCGAAAGAGAGTAGAATACCGTCGGGTGATTCCCTTGCAATAACTTTTTCAACAAAATACGGAGTGACAGGAAGAAAATAGATTTTTCCGGCAAGCTCCTCTGAAGTCTGTACTGTAGCAATGTTTGGATTGATGAGAACTGTTTTTATCCCTTCCTCCCTCAATGCCTTGAGTGCCTGTGAACCGGAATAGTCAAATTCGCCTGCCTCACCAATCTTAAGTGCTCCCGAACCAAGGATTATTACCTTCCTTATATCATCTTTCATTCGCACATTTTAGTTCCCAAAAATATAATATTTTTTCACATTTCAGGCACAATTCAAAATAATGTATATATTTGCAAAAGTAATGAATAAATATGCAAAAAACAAAAAGGCTTCTCGCAATTGAAAAAATAATTTGGGGTGAAAAGATATCATCCCAGGAAGCCTTGCTGAAAAAACTGAAAGGGAAAGGGATAATCTGTACACAGGCTACCTTATCGCGCAATTTAAGGCAGCTGGGAGTAAGCCGCATCCCCGACGGATCAGGAAATTACAGGTATTCGCTCGCCGGCAAAAAAGATGTTACCCCTGAAACGGGATCGGGAATGAATATTATTACCGTTATCCGTGAAATAGTCGAAGCTAAAGGCCTGCTGGTGATAAGAACTATACCGGGAAATGCAAATGCCACTGCTTATTTTATTGATAATGCCGGCAGGTACGAAATAGCCGGCACTATAGCCGGTGATGACACGATCCTGATAATACCGCGCAACGGAATAACCCTCGCCCAGGTCCATTCATGCCTGGAACTGATAATGCCGGGACTTCATGTTCTGATTAAAGGGGAAGCTATGAACAAAGCAAAAAAAGAAAGAAAAAGAGTTAAAAACACTAAACAAGATCAAAAATGAAAGAAAAAATTGTTCTCGCCTACAGCGGCGGACTCGATACATCTGTTATTCTTAAATGGCTGATAGATAAAGACTATGAAGTAATTGCGTTTGTTGCTGATGTGGGTCAGGCAGATGATTTCGAGGAGTGCAGGAAAAAAGCTCTGCTGCTGGGTGCTTCAAAGGTAATAATTGCTGATCTGAAGCGGGAATTTATTGAAAACTATGTTCTTAAAGCAATAATGGGCAACGCAATTTATGAGGGCAGATATCTTCTCGGAACGGCCCTTGCGAGGCCTCTCATTGCGAAAAAGCAGATTGAAGCAGCAGTGAGTGAAAAGGCAAATGCCGTAGCTCATGGCGCAACAGGAAAAGGGAACGACCAGGTAAGATTTGAGCTTTGCTATTATGCATTGAAACCTGACATCAAAGTTATTTCACCTTGGAAGGACCGGGAGTTTCTCGAGAAATTCAAGGGCAGGACGGATCTTCTTAAATATGCGGCCGAAAAGAAAATCCCGGTAAAGGCCAGCATCGACAAACCCTACAGCGAAGATGATAATCTGATGCATATAAGCCATGAAGCCGGTATACTTGAGGATCCCATGTACACTGCTCATAAAAATATTCTTGAAAAAATGGTATTGCCACAAGATGCCCCGGACAAAGAGACCAGGATAGCAATTCATTTTAAGAATGGCATCCCTGTAAAACTTGTAAATAAAGAGGACGGGACAGTAAAAGAGGATTCATATGACCTGTACACTTATCTCAATGTGCTTGCCGGTAAGAATGGGATAGGTCTGCTCGATATGGTGGAGAACAGGTTCGTGGGAATTAAATCGAGAGGTGTATATGAAACTCCTGCAGCAACGGTACTGCACATAGCACACATGGATCTGGAAGGTATCGCAATGGACAGAGAGGTGATGAGACTGAGAAACATGCTCACCCCTAAATTTTCAGAACTGATCTATTATGGATTCTGGTTTAGTCCGGAAATGGACTTTCTGATGGCAGCTCTTGAAAAGAGCCAGGAACTGATTGACGGAAGCGTGCATCTTTGTCTTTATAAAGGCAATGTTCTTATCGAAGGACGCGAATCTCCATCTTCACTTTACAATAAAGAACTTTCGAGCATGGATATTGAAGGCGGATTCGACCAGACCGACAGCAAGGGATTTATCAGGATCAATGCCATAAGGCTTATGGCTCACAGAGCTATTGTCGAAGCCAGAAGGAAACAATAAGGGAGAAACCATAATTTTAGTTTTTTTAAGATAAGAAAACACCTGTAATCAAAATGAAACTCTGGGAAAAAACCAAGATACCTGATCCTTCAGTCATTGAGTTCACTTCCGGCAGGGACAGGACAACTGATCTTTGTCTGGCTGATTGGGATATCGCCGGCTCAATGGCTCATGCAATAATGCTCAATGAAACTGGCCTGATAAACTCCAGCGAGAAGAAAGAGTTGTTAAAAGCTCTCAGTTTTCTTTTTGAAAAGGCTTTAAAAGGGGATCTTGTCATTGAGGAAGGGACCGAGGATATTCACTCACAGATTGAGAAAGAACTGATTTCAATCCTTGGAAATGCAGGCAAGAAGATCCATACGGGAAGGTCGAGAAACGACCAGGTCCTTGTTGATCTGCGACTTTACACCAGAAAGGAGACTGATGACCTTGCCAGGAATGTCAGCAGGCTTTTTAGCAAGCTTCAGGCGCTCAGCGAACAGCACAGGGAGCTCCTGATCCCGGGATATACCCATATGCAACCGGCAATGGTATCATCATTCGGACTGTGGTTTGGTTCCTATGCCGAATGCCTGGCTGATGATATTGTGCTGCTTGCAGGAGCCAGAACACTTATTGACCGCAACCCCCTCGGAACAGGAGCTGGGTACGGGTCTTCCCTGCCTCTTAACAGGAAGCTCACTACAGACCTTCTTGAGTTCGGGGACTTATTGTATAATTCAACATATGCAAGTCTCAGCCGGGGAAAGGCTGAAATTGCCATTGCTTCGGCACTGGCTTCGGTAGCTCAGACACTGTCGCGATTTTCAACTGATGTATGTCTTTTCATGACAGCAGAATTCCATTTTATTGATTTTCCTGACGAATTTGTAACCGGGTCGAGCATCATGCCCCAGAAGAGAAATCCCGACGTATTTGAACTGATAAGAGGCAGGACTAACCTGATCCAGACACTTCCGGGCCAGATCACTAACCTGGTCTCGGGTCTTCCGTCGGGGTACAACCGGGAACTTCAGCTTTTAAAGCAATTGATATTCACCGCTTTCGACGATATAAAGGAATGTATTAATATTTTAATTTTAATGCTGGATCATATTAAACTGAATGAAAACATAACGGGAAACCCCCTATATAACAGCATATACAGCACTGAGGAGGTAAATCGTCTTGTAAAGCAGGGTATCCCATTCAGGGATGCGTATAAAAAGGTTTCTGAGATGATCGGGAAAGGGATTTTCACAAAGACATCTATAAGCGATTACACTCATGAGGGAAGTATAGGGAATTTATGTAATGAGGAAATAAGAAGGATTTTTGAAGAGAGAATGAAATGCTTCAGGAGTAAATCATCTGAAGAATTAGTGAAAAAGATGATGAAAAATGGTTAATCACCCAGGCCACCTGAAGAGGGGATTTAAAGGTGAGCTCTTTTGATATTTTCAATAAATTCATCAAACAGGTAATCCGTATCTGTCGGTCCTCCTGAAGCCTCGGGATGGAACTGGGTGGAAAAGAAAGGCTTGTTTTTATGCCTCATCCCTTCATTTGTATTATCATTTATGTTTATAAACAGTGGCTCCCAGTCTTTGTCAAGAGTTTTGTTGTCAACTGCAAAACCATGATTCTGGGAAGTAATATATGCTTTGTCTGTTCCAACCCTTATCACAGGCTGGTTATGGCTTCTATGCCCGTATTTGAGTTTATAGGTATTGGCTCCTGAAGCCAGTGCCATCAGCTGGTTCCCCAGGCATATTCCGAAAATGGGCTTGTTCACCGAAAAAGATCTCTTAATGTTCTCAATGGTTTTGCTGCACATCTTTGGATCGCCGGGACCGTTGGTCAGAAAGAGCCCGTCATACTCATCATTATGGTAATCATAATCCCATGGTACCCTGATTATAGTTGTATCTCTTTTAAGCAGGTTCCTTATTATATTATACTTTACACCGCAATCGACAAGGATTATGCTGTATTTACCTGATCCGTATCTCTTTATTTCATGGGTACTTACTTCAGCAACAAGGTTATTGCTGTTCGGATCATAAAAATTAGTTTCAGTTCCTTCAGGTTCCACCTTACCAAGCATTGCACCTTTTTCCCTGATCCTTTTTGTCAGTGCCCTGGTATCGATCCCGAAAATTCCGGGTATCCCGTTTCTCTTTAACCATTCATCAAGGCTCTCGCTGGCATTCCAGTGACTGTAATCAAATGAATAATCCGAAACAATCAGACCCGAGATATGGATAGATGACGATTCGTAGAAATTATAAAGATCATTTTCCTCGCTTTTCGCCGGTGCCCCGTAATTTCCTACCAGCGGATAGGTCAGGCAGAGTATCTGTCCCTTGTATGAAGGATCGGTAAGACTTTCGGGATATCCCGTCATTGCTGTATTAAAAACAACTTCACCTGCGGCCGATGAAGGAGAGCCGAATGACCTGCCCGGATAAACAGTTCCATCTTCGAGGGTAAGTCTGACTTTTATTGAATTATTCATTCAGCTGATATTAAAATTCTTAACGCGATGATTCAACAGCCTTCCGGATCCTTTCCATCGCCTTGCTTACCTTTTTATGGGTAGTTGCAAGGTTCATTCTCATAAATCCATCACCTCCGGGTCCGAAGGAGGATCCTTCATTCATTCCGACCTTAGCCTTATTTACGAAAAACTCACCCAGTTTTTCCCCCGGCATGGCTAACTTTCTGCAGTCAAGCCATATCATATAGGTTGCTTCAGGTTTGACAGGTATTATTTCAGGTATAAACTCCCTGCAGTATTCAATTACATAACCGGCGTTCCTGTTCAGGTATTCCATCAGTTTATCAAGCCATTCCGAACCTTCCGAATATGCGGCGATTGATGCAACAGTGCCAAAAATATTACCGTTGCCTATATGAAGATGCTCAATTTTAGAATTAAAGTATTTTCTTAAAACAGGATTGGAGATAATAACTGATGATGTTGAGAGGCCTGCCAGGTTAAAGGTTTTGCTCGGAGCCAGGCAGGTTACTGTGATTTCTGCAATTTTTTCAGAGAGCTTAGCAACAGGAGTGTGGGAATAACCCGGGAGAATAAGATCAGAGTGTATTTCATCTGAAAGGAGCAAAATGTTGTTCATAATACATATATCTGCCAGGCTTGTCAGTTCATCCGCTGTCCATGATCTTCCAACCGGATTATGCGGATTGGAGATGATTATCATTCTTGTCGTGGGGGTAATGGAGGCTTCAAGTGAGTCAAAATCCATTAACCATTTGCCATCAGACTCTTTCAACTGGTTGAAGATAAGATTCCGTCCGTGATTTTCAACTGCTGTAAAAAACGGAGTATATACCGGTGGCTGGATAATAACGGAATCACCGGGTCGCGTAAAAGCAAGGGTACACAGGTTGAGGGCCGGGACTACCCCGGGGCAGAATGAAATCCATTCATCCTCAACTTCCCATTTATGCCTTTTAAGCAGCCAGGCAGAAATAGAACTGAAATATTCATGCGGATGAAAGGAATATCCCATGACCTCATGTTTAAGCCGCTTTTCAATAGCACTGATTATGAAGTCAGGTGTTTTGAAATCCATGTCAGCGACCCACATCGGGATGACATTTCCGGTACCAAAAAATTCCTTCCTTAGATCATATTTTACAGATCCGGTGTTTTCCCTTGGAACCTCTTCATCAAAATCCCATCTCATCAAAAATGATTTTATTTCAGGGGCTCAAAGATAAGCAAAATGTTGGACGAATTAAGTTTAATGCCTGTTTGAAAATCTTCCAAACAGATGAAAATTATTCCGTTCAATGCCTAAATGATATATTACTTCATGAAAATGTAAAATTGATAGATGCGGATGGGCTATTTTAATAATATTTATTACTTTTATAGTCGCTTTTAAATGAGATTTTAATTTTAAACTAACCAAAATGAAAAAGGCTGTAGCTGTTATAATCATTCCAATTCTGATCTTATCTGTTTCAGGACTCAGTTCATGCAAAAACAGAACTGAAAAGAAAGAAAAAGACCAGAAGAGCCAAATTGAGCTAAATCAGGTTGAGACCCTTGGCAGTGAGATCGAAAAGAATGTCTATCCTTTACCTACTTCTGCCGAGGTAATTAACATGCTTTCAGAACTGGAAGTTGGTTATATTCTTGGCATAACAAATCCGGTTGAAAATGCAAGGAAATATTTGACAAGTGCAAGCAAAGCAGTGAATATGGGAGTTTACGGAGCTGACCTGAGTTATGCAACTCTCTATAATATTCAACAGGAGGTAATTAATTTTCTTTATGGGATCAGATCGCTGGCAAATGAACTGAACATGACGAAAATATATGATGAAACTTTATATGACAAGATCAAGAAAAGTTTTGATAACAGGGATGAGCTTGTAAACATACTTACTGAAGCTTTCAATAAAACTTACGCCTACCTGAGTGAAAATGACCAGCAGCCACTTGCTCTTCTTGTTGTTGGAGGCGCATGGGTGGAAGGAATGTATCTTACAACTCACGTTTCTGAAGCAGCCTATCAGGTTGCAGGAATATCGAAGGTCCTTATTCAACAGAAGGAATCATTTGATTTATTTATGGATATTACCAAACCATATCTTGAAGATCCGAATATTAAAGAATTCGTTAACAAACTTGAACCAATCAAAAAAGTATATGATGGTCTCACTACAAGCCTTACAAATCAGAATATAATTGATATTACTAATGCAATTGAAAAAGTAAGAAGCCAGATAATTTAATAATAGTTACATAATTCACTGACCGCAAACAAATTTATTTGCGGTCTTTTTTTCATCATTTGTTTTTATGAGGGAATCTGTTCTCCTGGCTCTGATACACATTTTTGCCATTGTATCGACAATTAATCCAGGCGGTATTTCGTCAAGGGGTAAAAAAATACTTCGCAGTTACCTCAGGAGGTATCTTAACCGTGAACTGGAAGAGGAATATTATGCTCTTTTTGAAAACAATCTTGAGTTCTATTCAAATGAACTAAAAAGCGTTGACAAGGCCGAGTTGTCTGATGAGGATTCTCTTATCACCTTCCAGATTACAAATATTTGCCGCCAGATAAAAAAAGGATTGTTTCTTGAGGAGAGAATGGTGGTATTTCTTCAGCTGCTTGAATTTGCTTTTGAGGACGGGTTGATATCCGAGCAGGAGAAAACTATTATTGACATTGTTTCAAGAACCTTCAATATATCAAAGAAAGAGTACGAGAACGCAATTGCTTTCATGATTGGAAGATCGTATGACGAAGTTACGCCCGACTGTATACTTATAATTGAAAATGACAATCCCAAATTCTGGGCCGAGAACACTTACAAGAACTATGACAGCTGGCGCCATATCAGGATAAAAGGCTTTAAAGGGCACATGTTTGTCCTGCATATCGAAAGCACCGGATCACTTATACTTACCTATGACGGAACTCTCACCCTTTACTTTAAGGGACGAGATATTATTGCATGCCGCCCATATCTGCTTGACAGAGGCGTGAATATTAAAGGACAGGGGATAGAGCCAATCTATTATTCAAGGATCTTCAAAAAATTTGTTTCAAGAAAATTTCCCGAAACAATTGTTTTTGAAGGACACGATATTGAATTCCTCTTTAAGAATTCTGATAACGGCGTCAGAAAAATGAATTTCAGGATAGAATCAGGTAATCTGATCGGCCTTATGGGCGGAAGCGGAGTCGGCAAAACAACCATGCTGAATTTGCTTCATGGAAAAACACGACCAACTTCAGGGAACATTTATATAAATGGCTATGATCTTAATGCAGAGTCGGAAAAGCTCACCGGACTCATTGGATTTGTTCCGCAGGACGATATGCTGATAGAGGAACTGACCGTATATCAGAACATGTATTTTAATGCGCGCCTCTGTTTTGGGGATTTTAATGAAGATCAGCTTAATAAAACTGTCGATAAGGTTCTTACCGACCTGGATCTTCTGGATATTAAGGATCTTCAGGTTGGAGACCTAATGAACAAGAAGGTAAGCGGAGGTCAACGCAAGAGGCTGAATATAGGACTGGAACTGATGAGGGAACCGGGTGTCTTGTTTGTGGATGAACCGACTTCAGGCTTATCATCATTTGATTCTGAAAAGGTGATGACGCTTTTAAAGAACCAGGCACTGGCAGGGAAGCTCGTATTTACAATTATTCACCAGCCATCGTCAGATATTTTGAAAATGTTCGACAAGCTCTGGATCCTTGACAAAGGCGGCTATATGATCTATGATGGTGATCCGGTTGAAGCTCTTGTCTATTTCAAAACTGAAACATCGCAGGCTAATGCCGCAGAAAGCGAATGTCCTAATTGCGGTAATATAGAAACTGAAAATATACTTCATATTATTGAAGTAAAAGTAATTGATAATTCAGGATTCGCAGGAAAAGAGAGGCAGGTGAGCCCTAAGGAATGGTACGAAAAGTACAAAAAGAAAATGATGCCCGTTCTCAAGGGAGAACATGCCAAAACTGCACTTCCGCAGAGTAATTTTCAGTTACCTGAAAAATGGGTGCAGATAAAAACATTTGTCAGGCGCAATGTAGTGCGTAAGATGGCCGACAGGCAATATATGTCAATTAATCTGATGGAGGTTCCGGTTCTGGCATTTATACTTGGTTTTTTGTCAAAGTACAGTGAGGACGGCGTCTATACATTCGGTGCTGACAAAAATTATCCTGTTTTTCTTTTTATGGCAATCATTGTATCGTTGTTTGTCGGGCTTACAGTAAGTGCCGAAGAAATTTACAGAGACAGGAAGATCCTCGAGAGAGAGAAGTTCTTAAATATCAGCAGGTCAAGTTATTTACTCTCTAAAATCAGCTTCCTGTTTGTTATGTCAGCAATCCAGTCAATAAGCTTTGTAATTGTCGCGAACATCCTGCTTGATGTTAAAGGTATGATCTTTCAGCAGTGGCTTGTACTTTTCTCAACCGCCTGCTTCGGTAATATGCTGGGCTTGAATATCTCAGCAGGGATGAGAACCGCAGTCAGCATTTATATTCTAATACCATTGCTTCTTGTTCCAATGCTGCTCCTTGGGGGAGCAATGATAAAATTCGACGATCTCCATAAATCAATAAGTAAAAAAATATATGTCCCGGTAATTGGTGATGCCATGGTTACACGTTGGGCATATGAGGCATTGATGGTCGAAGAGTTTAAAAATAATAAATTTGAAAGGCCATTTTTTAAATATGAAATGGAAATAAGTCAGACCGACTGGTATGCATCTTTTTTAATTCCCACATTGAAAGTAAAAATTGATGAATGCAAGGCTGCCGGCAAAAATCCCGTGTATAGGGATCTCTCAAGTAATAATCTCAGGAAGTTAAACTTCCACCTGAAGGAATTGTCTTCCGAAACAGGATTATTTCCGGGCAGTTGGATATCATCAATGAACTATTCAGGATTCGATGATTTTACCGGTGATCAGGCAAAGAAGTATATTGACACTCTTTCGGTATTATTGAGGACAAGAAACAGAATTATTTCAGATAGGAAGGATTCATTGGTCAAAGCCATACAGAAAAAGATGGGTGAAGCCGAATTTCAGAAGCTAAAGGACAGAAATTACAATGAGAGCCTGGTGAACATGGTCCTTAACAGGCTTAATACAAATAAAATATATGAATCGGACAATAAGCTCATTCAGAAAGCTGATCCGGTTTTTATGAAACCAGGTTCAAAATGCGGTCGTGCGCATTTTTATGCTCCCTATAAGATGTTAGGCAACATGAAAATAGATACCCTTCTGTTCAACGTAATTGCAATCTGGATAATGACGATTGTATTATTTGTCACCTTATATCTGAATGCTCTGAAACGTTTCATTGAATTTCTGGAAACCCTTAATGTTCCAATTTGGAGAAAGTTTGGAAGAGAACTGTTGCAGATTTAAAAAGTGAACCTCCTTATCCCCCTCCCGATAGCTATCGGGGCCCTTCTGCCGGTGGAGAAAGGGAGAAGAAAAGAAAGATGACAAAAGTGTATCCAAAGAGAAATCTGGGACAGCATTTTCTGAAAGATAAGGCTATTGCCAGGAGAATTTCTGATTCCCTCACCGGTAATGGCTACCACAGCGTTCTGGAGATTGGTCCCGGAATGGGAATTCTTACGGAATTTTTAATGGAGAGGGGGTTTTCTGATTTCCGGGTTATTGAAATTGATAATGAATCGGTTCATTACCTTAAGAAAAATTACCCCGCATTTGAAAACATAATAACCGGCGACTTTCTGACATTTGATATTGACAAATATTTTAACAACAAAGTCGCAATTATAGGTAATTTCCCATATAACATCTCAAGCCAGATATTTTTCAGGGTCCTCAATTACCGCGAAAAAGTGGTTGAAGTATGCGGAATGCTTCAGAAAGAGGTTGCGCAGAGGATTTGTGCCCAACCCGGCTCAAAAACTTACGGAATATTAAGCGTCTTTGTTCAGGCATTTTATTCAGCAGAATACCTGTTCTCAGTATCGAACAAAGTGTTTGCTCCACCTCCGAAAGTACTTTCAGGAGTGATTAGGCTTAAAAGAAATGAAACCATTAAACTTGATTGCGATGAAGCCCTCTTTTTCAGGGTGGTTAAGAGTTGTTTCAACCAGCGACGCAAAACATTGAGAAATTCAGTTAAATCAGCATTTGATCTGAAGGCAGACGATTATCATTCTTTTCATCTGAGGCCCGAGCAGCTTTCAGTCGGTCAGTTCGTCGAACTCACAAACTGGATAGGGAAGAATACAAAAGCTTCAGAATGAAAATCCTATAGCATCCACCGGATTCATTTTAGCAGCAGCATTTGCAGGAGCATAACCTGCAACTATACCGATAATGGCAGAGATAAAAACTGCAAGAATAATATTGCTAAAAGTGAGATATATATTAAGATCGTAAAGGTAATTTATAACAAGTGTTCCAATGAAGATCATAATTAATCCAAGCAACCCGCCAGCTACCGAAAGGAGAACCGATTCTGTAAGAAACTGCTGAAGGATAAAGAATTTCTTGGCTCCCAGGGCTTTCTGTATTCCAATTATATTTGTTCTTTCTCTTACCGATACAAACATTATATTCGCTATTCCGAATCCCCCAACAAGAATTGCAAAAGCCCCTATGATCCAGCCTCCGATATTTATCCCTTTGAAAACTGCCTCAAATCCCTTTGAGAGCATTGTTGGTGTGTTAACTGAGAAATTAGTAGTTTCGGCCGGCTTCAATCTCCTTGAGGCTCTTAAAACCATTGTAAGCTCATCAGAAAGTTCCTGGATTGACACATCAGGCTTTGCTTTTATAACCATTTGAGAGTCAACAAATCTGTTGCGGATATTTATAAAATTCCTTCCAAAGTTCAAAGGAATAAGTGTGAGCTGGTCTACATTGTTTAAACTAATACCTCCCTGGCCCTCCTTTTTCAGAACACCAATAACCCTCGCTTTATAACCTTCAGACATGGTGATATCCTTGCCAAGCGGATCAGCATTCTCAAAGAGCCTTTCAGCAACTTCAGCTCCCAGAACTGCCACATTATTTCCGCTTGAATATTCGAAAGGAGAAAAATAGCGACCTTTTGCTATCTCAAATAAAACCACTCTTTCGAGGTCATCTGTCACTGCTGCAACGGCAGCATCATTCGCAACATTATTTTTGTATTTGACCTTGTCAGACTTTGCAATAATAAATGAAACTGCTTCCGCTTTTGTTGATTTGTTTTTGACCGACTGGTAATCGCTTATCGAAACTGAGGGCCATTTCATTATATCCCACCATGCAAGGTTCCCGTCGAACGACCATGGGAATTTCTGTACATAAACAACATTGCTGCCCATGGAATTAATTGCGTCCCGTATTGATTTCTCCATCCAGTCAAGCACCGTAAATACGGATATTATACAAAATATTCCGATTGTAATACCAAAAAGTGACAAGAAAGTCCGTAACTTATTAATTACCACAGATTTAACGGCAAATAGAAACCCTTCAATTAGAAGTCTTAATGACATTTCTGAATTGTTTAACATTAATGGAATGTCAAAGGTAAGAAAATCATTTGGATTTCAGGGACTCATGTTACTGTCATCAATATTCATAATTATTTTGTATTGAGGATAATAAAAAAATATCTATTTTTAACCGCCGGAATCTGCAGGGTAGACCTATTATAAAAATCAGATTATGAGTGTTAAGAGGATAAAGAGAGCGCTAATCTCAGTTTATTATAAGGATGGACTTGAAGAAATTGTCAGGACCCTTGATGAACTGAAGGTAAAAATCTATTCTACCGGAGGCACGTTTGGTTTTATTAAGGATCTTAGTATCGCAGCTGAAACCGTTGAATCTCTGACAACTTACCCGTCGATACTTGGCGGAAGGGTCAAAACTCTCCATCCATCGGTTTTCGGAGGAATTC
>JBBSAP010000041.1:0-27422 GCA_038252165.1 Bacteroidales bacterium
ACAATGAACCACAATACTTTATTGCTTCAGCGATTTATTGACGTGTTCGGGATAAGACCATACTCTATTAAAAATCAAAATTATGTCAAAGAACTTATATTTTACGGCACTATGGCCGCTTAAAAGTTTAACGAACTATTGTAATTATTAACAATATTAGCTATGGCACATGAAAATTTTGACAAAAAATTGCTTGGAGATATAGTAACTGATGATTTCAGAGCAGCTGAAGTATTTAAAGAAGCAGGGATTGATTTTTGTTGCGGAGGGAAGAAAACACTCGGGGAAGCCTGTAAGGAAAAAAATATAGACGAGCAACTGCTAGTAAATAAACTAAACGAACTTGGCCTCACCCCTTCCAGCCAGGGTCATAATTTCAAAGATTGGGAATTAGGGTTCCTGGCAGATTATATTGTAAATACACATCACAAATTTGTACTTAAGGCTTTGCCTGAATTAGTTTCTTACACTGAAAAAATTGCTTCAGTGCATGGTTCACATCATAAGGAACTTATTGAAGTTGCAACTTTGTTCGGACAGATAAACACTGAACTGTTACAACACCTTAAAAAAGAGGAAGAGGTCCTTTTCCCCGCAATAAAAGAGGCATTGAAAAATAATTCGCCCGAATCAAAATCGACCATTTTATCTGAAATAAGCCGCATGAGTCTTGAACATGAATTTGCAGGAGGTTCTATGGATAAGATTAACACAATGACCTCGAACTATAGTGTCCCTGAAGATGGTTGTAATACTTATCATGTAACATTTAAGCTATTACAGCAGTTTGAAGATGATCTGCATATCCATGTTCATCTCGAAAATAATATTTTATATCCCAAAGCCCTTAGTCTCTGATTGAAAGCATTACAAAATGTATTACGAAGTCAATTAAATTTTAAAATTCTCCTATATGAATTCAGCAACTAAAAACTTAGAAAACGATCATGTGTACATCCTTCGATTGATAGATGTTATGGAAATAGTTACCAGTACCAGCAGGCCGGAAATCAGTGATTTGGAAACTATTGTGAATTTGATTAAAAACTATGCTGATGGGTCACATCATGCTAAGGAAGAAAATTTACTTTTCCCTTTGCTCGCAAAAAGAGGATTTTCTCTTCAACAGGGACCAGTAGCAATGATGCTTATAGAACATACTCAGGGAAGAAATTTTGTCAGGGGGATGGGTGAAGGAATAAGCCGGTATAAGAATGGTGAAGAAAATGCTGTTCCGGATATCTTCGATAATATGAACGGATATATCACTTTATTGCGTAACCATATAGCCAAAGAAAACAATGTACTTTTCCGCATGGCCGATAATGTTCTTGATGAGAAAGACCATCAAATACTGCTTGATGGATTTGCAGAAGTTGAAACAAGCAAAGGATTATCGACCGAATATCTTAAAGGAATTGAAAAGCTGGAAGATGCATATAAGATAAAATGAATGGGCCGGAGTTCCCGGGCGATACAACCGCCTTACTCCGGCTAGCTTTTTAGCTGCGTGTCGATACGAAATTGAATAGATGCAGCTTTATATTGGATTAATCATCAATTACCGTTGGTTTTAGCCAACGCTAACTCAAATCAACCTTTAACTTCCATTTTGGTTTTTTCAGCAATTACCCTTGGCTTTAGCCAACGGGATAAGACTCACTTATACAAGGACTTTAGTCCAACAACTGTGGGCTAAAGCCCCAATCGGCAGAGTACCCTTTAACTTCCCCTTAAACAGCTTAAAATCAGCTGGAATTTATCGGATAATCTGAGCGAAAATAGATAAATTTGTCTTCATAAGCGATAGGTTTTGAGGCGTAATAAACTTAGCAGTAAATGCTTTGTTTTCCAACCGCTCTTTTTTTATTCTATTTTACTTATTTTGGACAGACCTCTTTTTGTCAGGATCGAGGAAGACCGGCTGCCGTTTTTTGTCGGGCCATTCCTGTTAACTGCCATTAGTGCCTATATCGAATATCCTGAAAGAAGGATTATTGCTGTTCTGGATCAGGAGTTTTTCCCCTGGCGTTACAGGGGACTTAAAATAGAAAAGTACTTTCGTGGTGAGGAGGAGCAGTTGGCATTTTTCAGAAATGAAGAAATCAATCCTGATTATATGAATATGGACCCAAAGAAGGTTACTGAGGAAGCACTGAAGATCCGGAACAAGATCAAGGCTGAGTTGGATTCGGAGGAGAATCCGATTGACATGGAACTTGACCCTGTCGAACCGTTTAAGGGTTCAGATGATATCAAGCTTATAATTATTGGCCAGGATCCAACCATTAAGAACCCGCTAAGCAGGAAGCATATAAAAAAGGCTTTAAATCTTGACAAAACTTTTGGTAGTCTGAGGACATATATTGAAGATGTAATATGTGCTGGTCTTGGTTTAAAGCTGCAAAATGTTTACACCACAAATATCTTCAAATACTTTTACACTGACCCTCCTGCCCGTACTTCTGAAATATTGTTTGAGCATCTTGACATGAACCTTAGATTATTGAGAAATGAACTCAATATTTATCCCGATGTGCCAGTCATAGCACTAGGAGAGCCAGTATTACAACTGCTTTCAGAAGACAATTATGATAAAGTCAGGAGGTACTGGGATTATAGAAAGGGTATTTCAGGACTTAATTTCAGAAAATGCAAAGACAATAATCTGGACAGGCCATTCTATCCTTTTCCGCATCAGCCAAGTTCGGTAAGAAAGTTCTATTCAGAAACAATTGATCAATATTTGAATTTCGTCAAGAAGGATTTTATTTAGAAGAGCGAATCTTCTCTGCCATTACCTTTTTAGTAGTAGGTTCATCAAGTGTCACCCAGGTTACGGCACCATACGGATGCTTATATGGTACTGGATTCTTAAACTTTACAACATCTTTGAGAACCCATGCATTATCTCCAACACAGGATAGAGCACCCTTTAATGTCATACCCATCTTAGCGGCATTGGCCTTAGCCAACGCTGGAGTAATTTTTATAACATCTGAAAGGAAGGCAGTGCCAACAACTGTCTGTGATCCAGCCCGAATAAGGCCAACTAGTTCTCTTTTAATAGTGTTCTTTGACCTGATTTCCCAGGTTTTTTTACCTTCGAGGATCATATATATCCATGGCTCTCTGATCGGAATAGCTGAAAGAGTATTAATCATTATTGTCAAATTTGTAAAAAGTAATCATGTTTTATTTAAATACCTCAAATCTTTGTCGGATATAGCTTATTGACCTGTCTTTTGACAGCTCTTCACTATTATTTCCATTCCGAATACAAAACACTTCTTTTGAGATGCCATATTTTTCCTTAAGAATAATAAAAACTGGTTCATCTGATTTGCTGATGTCTATTTGGCATATTTCCAATCCATCAAAGTTGTGATATTTGATTGAAATTAAATTATTTGCCTTTGTGTCTTTGAAACAAGAGGTAATACATTCTTTTAAATTTTCTTTAAATAAATTGACATTGCCTCCAAAAATATTATAGTCATCTTCCAAACCTAAAATATCCCCCTCCTTTGATACGCCAATCAAAACAGTTCCTCCATCAGCATTGGCAAAACCCGCAATTGCCCTGTAAATTGCATCTTTATATTCCTCACTTATAATATTATGTTTTGTATCTATCTGAAAGGTGGATTTTGCTTCAAGATAATCCGTCTCACCTCTTTCCAGTAGATCGTCAATTCCCAGAGTAATTGCAGCCTCTTCTGTTCTGACTATCTCTGATAAGAACTTATTTATTTCACCAGCAAGCATTTTCCGCCTCTCTTTAAGAAAATCGTCATATTTGTCTAACAACCAAAGACTTTCATCTTCAGGAATAAGCTGTAACTTCAATGCATCCGGGTAATTCGCTTTTACCTGAGCAAGATAAGTAGTAGCATAAGAAGCAGATTTACTCCTGTTTTCAACCTGAGTCAATAGGCATCTGTTTGTTATTTCCTGAGCTAAGGCATATTTTTTCCTGTTATTAGGATTATATCCGGCATCACGCAAAATAGAGTAGGCAAATATGTGATCGTACTCTATTGTATATTTTCGTCCCATATTTCTTCTTAATCCTACTCCTGTTCCCAGACACTTTGCATTTCTGCTTTTAAATAATATTTTCATCATATTAAATAACGGGTGACTGATCCCGGTACCAACAATTTCATCAGGTGTAATCTCTAAAGGTCTTTCAAGTTTTATCAGAGAAAGCAACTCATCAAATGGTTTTTCTGACTTCGCAACTATCCCAAGGTCTTTATCCAGTTTCTGTTGTAACTGACTAATATATCTTTGCCTTATCTGCGAATAATAGAACCATTTAACAGCTTTATCTATTTCTTTCTGGGTTAAGACTCTGTCTGCCTTATTATAAGTATATACTAATATCGGGATCAAAGCATATACGGAGTTGATCTCTTTTGTGTGATCAATATATGCATGTTCCTGCATAATGTTCATAACATAATCCAACGTGTTTGCCGATAATTTTTCCCAGGCAGTTCTTATGGTATCATTATTTGATGAACTATGTAGTTTTCTAAGATCAGAACCCATGTTGTATAAGGTGCCCAGAAGCACATAAACAATAAAATCGAGATTAAAGACAAATCCTCTGTCTGCAAGCTCATTAAGCTTCTCTTTAAAAAGAGATCTTGCTTGAGGCCAGTAACCTGATATCTGCGCAAGTGCAAGTTCAGCATCAGTAAGGTTAACGCCGCTGTCGTTGACAATATAAAATATATCAATTGCTTCTTTTATCGATGCCGAAATTGGAATTTGTTGTTCAACAAATTCTCTGGTTTCGACTGATTTAATTAGCTCAAAATTATTGTCTATTTTATTTTCAAGTTCGTCTGTTAGAAGTCCGGACTCCTTAAGTCTTCGCCGCACATCCATTGCTTTGATTTTATTTGTGAAAATGTCCGTTAACTTCTGCCATAAAGGATCATTTGCCATATATTTTGGCTTAAAATACTCAAGTTCAAGTGTACTGACATTTATATATAGATCAAGAATATAGCTTTTAATATCCCTCTCTGTATAGTAAGGAGGTATCTTCCCTCGCATTAACAGGTAAAATGTGGTTATCCTCTGTTGTCCGTCAAGAATAAGTTTAACAGCACCCATGTTCTCATTGTATGAAATTGGACCCTTCAGTTCTGGTGGTTGTCTGGTTTCCCAGGTAAGCAATGTACCTGTTGGATAACGTCTTATCAAGGAATTCATAAGATCTTTGGCATTTTGTCTTTTCCAGACATATTCCCGCTGGAAGGCAGGCACAAACAGCTGCCCATCGTCAATCTTATCCAATACCTGGCGAATATTCATATTGTTTATTTTTATTTCTCATTGAAATCTCTCCAATAACCTTAACATTAATTGATAGGTGTTTATGTTTTATTCAACCTCTCCCACGCCTCCAGCACCAGCCTCTTTGTCCTGTACTCCCCATAATTCCTTATCTCTTTTTCCTTCAGAACACGGAATGTTTCCCCGGGAAAATCAGGACCATAAACATCCTGCGGGTCAAGAATGTATCTGAGTTCATCTGTAGTGAGTCCATAGAGTTTAGCATAAATGGCATCCAGTTCTGCTTTAAGAACTGCCCTGCGATCCTCATCCCACTTAAATGGAGGTAATGGGCAACCCTCTTTATCAATCTCACACCATTCCGGTGGGTTCCATTCGTGACCACCAGTGACAGATTTATTCAATTCCCATTGTCTTTTTAATAATGCCCTCAATTCTTCATCAGCTTTTTTCCAGACATCATCAGCAAATGCTTTTATGTCCCATGCATTATAAATTAGTTCTAGTGCCCTTAAATATATTTCTATCGCATTTACCTTAGAATAGGAATCATATTTTAAGACAGGCAACTGATTAACATAAAAGAAATTCATATGAGTGCCAGCAATTTTCTGTCTAGTTGTAAAGTCGAAAATTAGTGATGAAAAATTGGACTGAAGTAACAGAGTTCCTAACGCAGCAAATTCATGAAATATTATTGGACAATTATTCCCAATTGCATTAAGCGGCTGAACTGAGAAAATAGAGGTTCTTACATCAGTGGAACGTGCAATATCTCTAAAAGATAAAACCCAATTAAAATTCCATTGCCAAATTAAATGTCCGTTAGGGTCTCTATTAAGAAGTTGTGGAATAATGTTCGTTCTATTTACCCAATACCAAGGTAAAATCTGGTAGTTAGGATCCTGATATTGTTCAAGTGAGGGAGTTGGAGTTTGGTTTGAAGTCCGGCTTTCAACTCCCGCATATGTACCGAACCTGTGATCAAAATGCCAAATCATCTTTGCCTCATATAAGGGCACCCAGAACTCGGTTTCTCTTTTCATTTTGTTACCAAATAATTCAAAACTTTCAGATTCCAACTGTTCTCTAGTTTTGAAAAGATGGGAGTCACTTGACATATTGAATAATCCTTGTTTGAATGAAACACCCCAAGGATTTGAGCCTGATTCTTCGTCAATAAGAATAGGTACTTTTTTATAAATCTTTGTTGTTAGATCTGCATCAATGTTGGTACGAAAAACAGGACATGTTTTTGTATTCGGATTTAATCTTAATAAGTCTTCTTTACTTAAATTAAACGTCCTCAGTTTATCTTGCAAGTTTTCTATTCTTTTTAGAAAGAAACCAAAACGAGATTTAATTTGTCCAATATCTCTTCCAGAAATAGTAATCAAACAAAATTTATACCTGCTATCAACATCTTTAAATATCTTCTCTCTATTTTCAAAATCAAACAAACTAACTAACCGATTGCTTCTAACTATTGATCCAAAGAAATCTTTATTGCTATCATCAGAGGCTATTCCTGTTGGTACAATAAATCCAGCACGTCCACTTTTATTAATAAGCAATGAATAGTTCTCAGCGAAAACAGAATAAGTGTTGATTCTTCCAACTGCTGCAAGGCTGTTTCTACCACTTTCTTGTAAAAACTTCCTTTCAGCGTCATAATTATGACTTTGGGATAAATATTCACTATACAATTCCGGATCAGAATTTTTTAGCATGTTTATTAGTCTAGTTCTGGCAGCTTTATTTTCAGCATTTGCTATTTCTAAATTCCGATTCGCAAAAAATTCTTGTTCTTTTAATTCAATTATTTCCCAAGGTGGATTGCCCAACATTACATCAAAACCTCCTTGTTCAAATACATCCGGAAATTCTAATGGCCAATGGAAGAAATTGTTTTCTAGCGAAAGTGCATTAGCTTTCCCAACCATTGGACCATATCCTGCTGCCGGAATTCTTAAAAATAATTGAAGCCGTTCACTTGTCGGAGATGATTGCTTTGTTTCAGAGTTATATGTATAAAAGAATGCCGAGGTCCATATATTGCAGGCAGTCCATTCATTAAGCCATTTATGGTCACGGCGGAAATGCTCAAATTTATTCTGTACTTTTTTTACTGATTCCAGATCATCTTGATTAATGCTTTCCAGTTCCGAATAATGATTTGAGAAATCTTTTACTTCATCAGGTGGTTTAGCATTATCAAATAAACTATATTGTCCTGTTTTCCGAAATAAGGCATTTGCCCTTTTGAGTTCCTGGCATATCTTCTTATCATCACCTGTAACCGGATTAAATGCTTCATCAGGAATCCCTTTCTGAAGTACAGACAAATCTGTTACCCCGACAAGACTGTTTCCGCAACGGATTTTATGATCAAGGAAACTTATTGGTTTACCACTGTTATGGCTCTCGAGCCACAATGAAAGCTTGCATAGTTCCACCGCATCGGGATTCATATCAACGGCATAAATACAGTGCTGAATAATTTCACGCAGGCATGAACGATATACTGAGGGAGCCGGGTTATTTTCTCCACTCTCCACACATGCCAGTTTCCAGGCGATTGTTCGTGCGGCTGCTAAAAGCATGTGCCCGCTTCCGGCAGCCGGATCGCAAACTTTCAGCTTCAGTAATGCTTCTGCCTGAGCTTTGTTATTACCGGTATTTTGTTTCAGTCGTTCTTCGATTACAGGAATTAGGGCAGATTTTATTAACTCATTTACAAGATCCGGCCTGGTATAGTACGATCCTGTTGTTTTCCGGTCAGTCCCTTTGTGGAACAGAAATCTTATCTGATAAGGATTTGATGCTTCAATGTTTTCGACAATTGGATGGAGCTCAAGTAACCCTTCATAAACAGAACCTAACTCTTCCACATCGAGTGCACCGTAATTAACTGAAACAAGGTTATGGTCATCATCTTCAAACTCATTCAGCTTTCTGACTGCCTCGAGAAGAATATTATTGCTCAGCTTGCAATCGGCAATGTTTTTAATTGCCCGACGGTTGAACAGCTCCCCTCCAAGTGGTTTTATCCCGAGCTTTTCGCCTCCGTTTTCCTCTTCAAACAGCCTGAAAGTGGTCATCAGTCCCTGCCATAGATCATCATACTGCTGCTCATACAGATACCTTATCCGGCTTATCCGCCTGAACCGGGCAATGCTGTAATAATCGAAGTATATTCTCTTCTTTCTTGTAATCTCATCGGAGTGATCATTGGAATCATAGATCAGGTCCCTCTCCTCTGCCACCATCAGGAAGAGAAGCCTGTAAATAAGTCTGAGCAGCTGCCTGTAAAAATCTTTAACAGATAATCTCTTCTCAAGGAGCTCTTGTCTCAGCTCAGTATTGTTCGGGTTATGCAACAATCCATTGCCAAGTGCTTCCAGAGATTCCTCAACAGCATTGCTCAGGCCGTCACGGATACGGTTTCCGGTTTCGATGCTCTCCTGGTAATACTTCTCAAGTATGCATTTTTCTGCTTCATTTTTTGATTTTGGGAACCTGGTAGAATGGAGTAACCGGAACAACAAAGTAAACTCACTGTACTTATCCTCTTCAAGCATCCTTCTGAGGTCGAATTCAATATATGTTAGCTTGACAAGCCGTCCGCTGTCCCTTATTAGCCGCAAGCTGATCCCATTCGTAACCATCCCGTAAAGATGTTCGGTTACATTCAGATACTCCTGCATTGTGCCATGAGGAGAGAAACGTGAAGTTCCTCCGCTGGTTTTTATATCGAGGGTATTCTTATCGGGATTATCAGGTTCATTGAAGCCTACTATATGAACAGGAAGGCCATCGAGTGTATCGTCCGTATGGCTTATGTTGTACGTTTGGTTATTGTCACCCGTAAGGGAAGATTTTCTTTGTGTAAGGTTGAAATTCAGGCTTGAAAAGAAACTCACCATCCATTTCCTGGCAAGAGACGTTCCGTATGGATCAGTGGGAGGAAGAGATTGCATCCTGTCTGAAAAATGTTTCCAGTCGAGTTTTATCCTGCTCCAGGCATATTCCGTTTCACCTCTTACTGCCTGAACTGAATCGAGTCCAAAATCTTTGTAATGCTGACCGCTAGCGTTACCCTCTTCAATTTTCTTCAGAGTATCTTCGGAGATGAGGTTTCCCTGTATATTTATGGATGTATATTTCATTTGTTCAAAAAGTTCAGTGTTCAGCGTTCATAGTCAGGTGGTCTGAATAATTTAATAATCCACCAAGAAAGGCTTTCCCTTTCTCTGTAATAACATACTTGTTTTCAGGATCGGTCGGGATTGAGGGATTAGTTAAATTAATGAAACCTGTTTGCCGTAGCGGCAGAATATATTTATCTCTGAATGACTTCTCATTTTTGTAATCAAAAATTGACATCAATTCAGAAAGTCTTGATGGTTCTGCAGTAAGAGCCAACACAGAAATAAGATATAAAACCTTCTTTTGTATCAGCTTGGTACCTTTTTCATCCCAGCTTGGTACCTTTTTTATTCTGTTTATTATATCACCTTGATTATCTGCTATATTCTCAACTATGTGCTTGGCACCTTTTCTGACTGACTGGGTACTTTTTTTTGCCCGGCTGGGTACCTGAATTTTCTTCTTTTTTGTAAAGTACTGATTATCAGGCCACGATTCTTTCAATAGCTGGGTACCGTTTTTGTGCCAGCTGGGTACCAAATGCAAGAGGACCTCTTCCCAGTTTTTACCTGACAGATTTGATGGGAGCGGTACATTTTTCAATCCTTTATTTAATTGTTCTTCAGCCGACAATGGCAGACCGAGCCAATTTGTAAGATAAACTGCGTAATCTGCCAGGGTTACAAAAACGAGAGGGATCTCTGTCTTAAACGTGTCATTCTCAATAAATAATGGCTTTGCTCCATTTATGTATAACGGCAGGTACTTATTAGTGTTTCTGATTCCGGAACCAATTTCATCCGTCCATCCGAAAGCAGTAAAAAACTTCCTGATATTCGGGTTTTTCGGATAGGGATTGAATCCCACAGGATCGATTGGACCATGAAAAAGTGGTCTGTTAGGATTGGTAAAGAGAACCTCCGACTCTGAAATTATAAGGTCAGTCGATAGCGGATTAGTATATTCACGGTGAACAATTACATTGCCTATAACCTCTCTGAAAATCTTATCCCGCAGATCAATTCTCTGATCGCTTTCCATATAAAACTTTTCAGGCAAATGTTTGTTGATGAATTTCTTTAATTCAAGATATGTATCAATCAGATTTGTCCGGAGAGTAATCCTGTCATCCCAGCGATCCTTGTCTCTGATCCTGACTATTGCTTCCACTTTATATGCTGGCAGTATGCTCTGGATTGTCTGGTCTTTTCCGAAAATTAAAACAGCAGCAAGAGTATATCCCTCCTGCCCGGTAGAAAAATCCTTTTTCCACAATATTGAATCTCTCAACATCTGTTCATTATCAGGCAGCAGCCAGGGGTGGTCACTTCTGAAATTCCTGATCAGATTTCTTGCCTTTTCAAAGAGCTTCTGATCAAAATCTGATAACCTGACATGCGGATAAATCTGACCTTCAGAGAAGAAATTCCTTTTACGTAGATAAAGTTCACTTACTCTGACCTGATTTCCGGATATATCAATATCAATCTCAAATTCCCTGATATAGATCTTGCCTGCATGGTCATGAACCTGGCTGCTTGCCTGAACCTGGATAACCATAATAGTCCCTTCGGCCAGGCGAACAATAGCAGGCTGGATATAAAGCGGGGGATTGATACAGTCCCTTGAATTCAGAGTGGAAATAATATCTTTTTGTAGGTTAACTGTGATTTCTTCATTTATTCCCAAAACAGCTCCATAATCAGAAACACCGAGTAATATTGTACCGCCATCTGTATTTGAAAAGCTGACAACGGTTTTATAAAATGATTCAGGAACCGAATTTTCGGCGGTCTTGAATTCGATCCGGTTCCCTTCACCCTTTTTTATTATGTTTCTTATATCTTCCTGTGTCATTAGTTCTTAACTTAACTATTACACTATCATACTTCTGGCAATAAAATGTAAATACCCATTACATCAACAGGCAGCACAGGTTCAACCACACTGAATTTGGATCCGGATATCAGTATTTTAAACCTTGAATGAGCTTCTACCAGGTGAGTAGATCTGGCAAGTGCAACCTTATCTGTGTGCCCTCTGAAAGTTTTCTCATTATTTACCCAGTCAAGTTCCCCGTTAAGCCAGTATTCCTGTTCCTGAAGTTCAATATTGCCAATTGGTTTTGCAGCCAGGAAGAGTTTCATTGCCTCCTCTTTAGAAATGAAATCGACTTTATCAATATCTCCCCGATAACCCCAAAGCCACATTTCTTCGGCCACTATCTCTTTCTTCGTTTTCTCCTCCTGGATTACATTTCTTACTCTTAGCTGGAAAATAACGGTTTTTTTTGACACATCATCGGTTCTCAGAACAGCGGCCCGTGCCGCACAACCTGATGCATTTTCAAGCGCATTATTGATTATTGCCTGTGAAAGCTGCTCGGTAAAAGGGTGATTTCTTCCAATATACTTATACCCTTCGGGAGTTGGTGATTGGAAAGAGATCTGTATTTCCTGTTTATCGGTCAGCAGTTCGCGTATTCTTTGCGGAATATTTATGGTTATGATCTTATACCCTTCTCCTTTTGAATCTGCCTGAACTCCCAGGTATCTGAGTGAACCAATGACAAAATCTTCGACAGCCTTTACGTTACCAATTGCTTCATCAACTTCTTTCAGATCAGATTCTATTTCTGAAGCCTTAATGGCATTCTGAGCAAATATGCTTCTCGATGCTTTCTCTCTTTCTGCAAATTTCTTCACTTCAGCGCTGTATTCTTCATCGGCAAAGAGAGTCAATTGTTTTGCTGCCTCCTGGATTCCCACATTTCTGATAAGAACCGCCTGCATTACTGCATTCATTACAGAGGGGCTGTCTTCAGGAATTGGAACGGTAATTCCTATAGATTTTCTTATTTCATCGGCCTTTTTATAAAGCACCTCAAGTACAACTCCATCAACAGGATTATTTGTCCCGTGTAATCTGACCACTTCTACGGTTTCGGACTTCTGACCGAACCGGTCAACACGACCTTCGCGTTGTTCAAGCCTGTTAGGATTCCAGGGGAGATCATAATGAATAACAGCGTTAAAGCCTTCCTGAAGATTTATCCCCTCGCTGAGACAGTCAGTGGCAATCAGGAGTCGCCTTTCAGAAGAATTCATTGATTTTATCTTCTCGCGCCGCTGTTCATCATCAAGCTCGCTGGTTATCACCTCAATATGAAGGTGTTTATATTTTGACCCTTTAAATGCTTCTTTGACAATAGTTCCAAGATAATTGGCAGTCTGGATATACCGGCAGTATATTATCGGGTTCAGACCCTTTTTAATAAAAGCTTCTGCAGCAGCAACAGCTTCCTTAGCCTTACTATCCTTTTCTGTACCAGTGATCTCTTTCAAACGTTTTGCATAGTTTGTAAGGCGTCTTGATTCAGATTCTCCGCCTGATGTTATCTTCCCAATGACTGAAACAGGCAGACTGTCATCTGCAGAATATCCGTTATCGAGTAAATCAACATTATCAGCATCGTTTTCAATAGTGTCATCTGAGTCAAGCAGGGCTTTTTTCTGAGCTTTTTTCTCAAGCATAGCTACCCCGGCTGACGGGCTGCTCATCACACCTCTCAAAAGAGCCAGTGCATCCCAGTAGGAATATCTTTGTTTTCGTCCATCGCTTTCATTTATTGATACCTGGTCATGTGCATACGACAATATTTCATTGAATATCTCTCCATATTCTTTCCCTACGTTATAGCCTTTGTCCTCAGATTTCCTTTCAGGGAACCGGGTCTCTTCGTCAAGCCATTTCAGAACATCCTTTCTGCGTCTTTGAATATAATGAGCAGCAATTTCCTTCTTATCCTTTTCACTGGCTGTAATTACATCAATACTTTCAAAATCAGGCTTAAGCAATCCCAGCAGTGATTGAAATTCAGCCTGTTTTCCACTGTGGGGAGTTGCTGTAAGAAGCACAAGATGCTGATTCTCTTTATTTGAGATCTCTTTAAGAAGATAATGCCTTAATTGCTGAGAGTTATTCGCTCCCGCAGGTTTTGCACAGGTATGTGCCTCATCAACCATTATCATCTCAGGACAATGATCTATGAATATCTGTCGCTTGCTCCCGGTTTTGATATAATCTATTGATATGATCTGGAAAGGAAAAGCATTGAAGATATTCTCATTTGTTCTGATTTGTCTTTCAAGGGATGTTGCGGTTCCTGACCGGATAATAACCGCTTCCATTCCAAATTTACTTTTTAATTCATCCTGCCATTGATCGCAAAGGTGAGGAAGGCAAACAATTGCAAACCGTTTTATTTCTCTCCTTTCATACAGTTCTTTTGCAATCAGGAGAGCCTCAATGGTCTTTCCAACCCCGACATCATCAGCAATGAGTAATCTCACAATCTTCTGTTTCAAGGCCATAATTAACGGCACGATCTGGTAAGAACGCGGACGGAAGGAGAGTTTACCCAGACAACGGAATGGTCCGGCAGCGCTGCGAAATGCCATCCGGGCTGCATTATAAAGTAGCCTGGCAGATACAAAATCACCAAGGTCCTTTGGGGATGGTTTTATGAAGTTATATGATTCCGGAATATCTGCCTCATTCTGAAGTGGCTTATATATGCCGGTTATCTCTTCCTCGATTCCGCCAAGTGGTTTGACCAGTAGCAAATCCTTATCCTCAGAAGGTAAAACAACCCATGGTCTGTTCCGTAATGTCACCAGGCTTCCCGGTTTGAAATCAAATGTCATTATTATCTATTTAACAAGTTTAAAAATATCAGGTCGCCTGGAGATGAGTTCATCAATAGAGTCTTTGTAGTGCCATGAAATTACCTGGTATCCTGCTTCTGTGAGAGTAGCCCTTTTAACTTTATCATCCCCTATTATTGAAGGAGTATCATGCGGTGTACCATCGCAGAAGATGCAAATGTTGGGTTTATAAAGGAAGTCAGGTCTGACGAACATATTTTTAATTATTGGCTGAGCTTCATCCGGCAACCTTACACCTTTTGAATACAGATGTTTCAGGAACTTTTCTTCAGTGCTGCTGTTCGGATCTCTTGCCGCTTCAATTGCCCTGTAATGCTCTTCATAATTATTGAATTTTTTTGAAGTCTGCACTTCCAGTGTTGAATCACATAACATACGGAGTGATCCGCGAATATAGTTCCTGTTTATAACCTGATGATGGATCTGGTTATAATAGCTGAGCAGGTCATCATATGATGCCGGGACAAGTTCTTCTTCAGGAACCTCAACGCCGTCTTTGATAAAGCAGATACTAAACGCCTCTTTCATAACTGCTTTGAAAGTTCCTGGACTCTCAACCATTTGTGATAATATTCCAAGACTTCCCTGGGCAGCTTCATAGATTAGTATATTTGGCATATCCTCTTCCCCCATTATAGTCACTCCAATTTCATTCGGTTCAACCTGGAAATAAGATTCAATTGCTCTCTTGAATACGTACATCAGGGTGATGACACCATCCTTACCTCCTGACATGGCAAGTGACTTAACTGGTTGAAGATAAAGAGCATTTGCAGTTGTTGTAGTGAATAGTCTAATCCTTCTAATCTCATCATTTTGTCCTTCGTCTTTTTCTTTTTGTTTACTCTGCCAGTAACCGTTTTTTAAATTTATCGGGTAACCTGTTTCTTTTGGAGAGTTTTTCCATTTATGGTTTATGTGTACCAGGCGAGCTGCGGGTATGGAATGAATATGAATTAACAGGTTGCCATCATACATTATATGAGCCTGATTCATCCTTTTAAAATCATCATCAACAGAAAAATATGTCCTTATGTCATATCCTTTTCGGGTTCTCTCTTCCTCTTGACAAGTAATACGCTGTAGTTCATATGCTTTAGTCTCAGGCATCTCAACAAGATCGGGATAAGTATATTTGTCCATACCCTGAGTCAGTTCCCTGTCAACTATAGGATCTAAATTATAATTATACTGGTCTTTCATCATAATATAGCCTGAATAAGGACTAACTTTTGCCTTTTCCAGTTTAGCTTCAGCTTCAGCAAGAATTATCCGGTCAATGCGATACTTAGTGCCATCGTGATAAACAATATTTTGTGGGCCAAACTCACTCAGAGCTATAAAGCGATTTCTGGAAACGAACTCACCTGATCCCTCTTTATTTTCAAGAAATGCACGAAGTGGCAATCTTGTAAAGTTATAACCAGGTAGAAATCCCTCAGATGCAAGGTAACGGTATGGATAAAATTCAGATTGACTATTTCCCCCTTCTGAATCATTATTTTTAGAACTGTTTAAGAGCAATTCCATTTGCCTTTCAGCCTGCTTCCTGGAATATTTTGCTTCGGTAATTTTTATATGATTATCAGCATATATACGGTTCTCAATTATGGCATTGGCTTCCCTGAATTGTACTTTGGCATTTCGGTAAAGGACACGCCAACGGCCTAGTGACCTGTCAAAATCATCTTCAAAGGTTTCAATTGCTCTTTTTATCCATTCATCATTGAACCACAAAGGTTTTCTGATACCAAGTTCTTTTTTAAAATATGAGTCGTTGATTACTTTATTAAACTGAATTGAGATCTCCCTTACCTGACTATCGGTTAATTTAATAGTGTCAGCAACCTCTTTTTTCAGAGGAAACTGTTTAATATCTTCTAAATCGATAATGTCTCCGATTGAAGTATTTAATCCATTTATCGGCTTTTTTGTAAGGATTATAGCATGTAAATGGCTTTTCAGCATCTCTTCATTGATAAGATCCAAACGGGAAGCCGAGACAGAACCAGCAACCATTTCTGCAGGTCGCTTAAAATAATGACGGTCATGCGGACTGAAGTTAGAGCAATAAGCCATAACAAGTGCCGCCTGCCCACTCCTTCCTGCCCGACCACTGCGCTGAGCATAATTCGAAGGAGACGGAGGGACATTTCTAAGGTGGACTATTGAGAGGTCTGAAATATCAATTCCAAGCTCCATAGTTGGTGAGCAAAACATTGCACCAATTTTGCCTTCCCTGAACTCTTTTTCTCTAACCCTTCTCTTAGTTGAATTTATTTGTCCTGAATGTTCCCTGCCTTCAATTGGCTTAAGCTTATTAAAGTTTGTCTTATAGAATCTCTTAAAATATTCATTAATTTTTACCTGTTGTGGCTTATATGTGCGTGATCTGACAAGGTCTGGATATATAGAGACCTCATCACCTTTTTGCCAGATGACATTCTCTGCATTTAGCTGATATATATAACAATCAACGCCCTCCAGATTCTTTACAGATCTCCTTACCAACCAACCAGCTTCAGTCAGAAAGTCCAATAATTCATATATGAAATTGGTATATACTTCAACTCCTCTCAGATCTAATTCAAACTGTGCTGCAATCCTTTTAATATATCTTCCGAACACGCTAAGGTAACCTCCACTGTCTGTATAAATATTATGGGAAGTTCTGGCCAGTTTTTCTATCCTAAGGTTCGAAGGATAATCTATCTTTTCAGAATCTTCAAGGGTCCAGGGATCTTTTAGTTTCTCCTTAATACGAATTGAACGCTGAGTAATAACCGTTGGCTCGAGAATAGATAAATTCAACGCATATGATTTTCTGAGAAAGTCAAATATCTGGTATAAAAATTCTTTCCTTTCATCAGAATTCATTTTTGAGAGCAGTGAGTTGTCTTTCCACAGTTCATCATCAATTACTGATTCTCCAACATGTTTGTATTCAATTTTCATAAGGGCACACTGTTCAAGGTTTGGTAAGACAACTCTCCAACTCCGTCTTAAATCGTGAATAAGACGATAGGTAATAAACTCCTTAAAAGTATCCTCATTATCTTTTCTTGGTCCAGGGAATGATGCCGGTTTTTTAGCAAATTGATCCTGAGATATATCTAAGCATTCAAAAACTTTTTCTGCAATATTTGTATAATCAAGCTGGTTATGCTTTTCAAGTGCCTTTAATATTGCTGCCCTAAGCTGCCCTACTTTTACAAAGTCGTTAAAGTGACCTGCCTGCAAGGAGGCATCCTGGCGGTTGTCTGTAAAGCTCAGCAGTTTTTGTTTTTCTGCGGATTCTCCAAATGTGTCTAATAATGTAATTGTTTCAAATGATAAGACAGTTGTTGCTGTACTCCTGCCTTCACCTCCAAGTTTTATTAACTTGGTCCATTCTCCTGTTTTGCTTTCAAAAAAGGTTCCTGAAACAGGATCAAATAATAATGGTGTAGTTATGAACCATCCTTTATATTCAAATCTATCATCAAATGAATAATTTCCTTCTTTATCAAAAGAAATTTCCCGGGGGATTCTTCCGGCTTTTTCAGTTTTCAGAGATCTTGAGCCATCCCTTCTTGGAGTATTAAACCAGGAATCAGGTAGTTCCTGAATATCTCTATCTTTATCCCAAACAGGCTCTTCATCTTCCTGGTGTTGAATAAAAATGTAACCTGAAGTAGCTGATGCTTCATCGTCGTCATCATCGACCGTATTATAAAACTCTCTGGGTGTGATTATCCCTTTTGATTCATCGATATCAACACAATAAAACTCGTGGCCTGACTGACGACTAAAAACTAACGGGAAAATATAAGTGTCTTTTTCTCCTGAATATAAACCAGCATCAAGAAAAAGTTCTCTCTCTTCCTGATTCCCAAGTGTGGCATATACAGATCCTGTTTGAGCAAAGAACTGATGAATCCGGAATGGCAATAATTTTTCTCGCAATGAGCTATCAGAGTTTAACTTGTTAGCCCAATCGAGAAGAAAATTAAGGTGCTTTTCACAATCAAGTTCAGGGACTCCTGAAAACTCCGAAATCTTCTTGCTTATGCTTTTGAGCGTGATTGGTTTTCTTCGACAATATACACCTTCCTTTATCTCAAGGGCACAATTTTCTTCAAGCCAAACTGCAGAGGGAAAGGTTCTGAACTTATCAGCTGGCCAGTCAGTATTAATTGGTTCTTTTAAAATTGAGGCAAGTAACCCAGCTGAAATTTCCCTGGATCCATCAAGACTTTTAATGAGATATTCATTCACTACCTGGTTAGTAGAAATCTCTGAGCCAAATATTTTTGCTCCCGTTTCAGCAACTGCCATCTTTTGCTCTAAAAGCGTAGCTGTTTCTGATGCCACCATTGTTGCTGAGGTACCGATACATGTGATTGAATTGACTGCAGCGGCCTTTATCCTTCTTATTAACAGAGCTATATCAGAGCCTTGCCTTCCACGATAGGTATGCAGTTCATCAAAAACTAAATACTTAATATTCTCCAGGATGTTAGTTTTGATATCAAAATCCTTTCCTCCTCGAGTCATTATAAGCTCTAACATCATATAGTTGGTAAGAATAATGTGGGGCGGATTAATCCTCATATTCTCACGTACTTCTTCACTTTCCTGCCCGGTATACTGACCGTATTTAATCGGGAATATATCACCAACAATACCTCTTAGCTCAGTTATCTGTTCATCTAAGGTTTTATCTTTATCTGAGAAAGCATTCCTGTCTTGGAGTTTGCTTATCAAAAAGTTTCGTTCAAATTTTTTAATCTCTTCATTCTGAGAGTTTATCAAGGCATTCATTGGATAAACAATTACTGCCTGAACTTTATTTGTAACTGATGATCCTCCCTTTATGATATGATTGAAAATAGTAGCCATAAATGTCAGAGACTTTCCTGACCCCGTACCTGATGTTACTATAAATTCCTTTCCTGCTGCTCCAATCCTAATGGCTTCTTCCTGATGTTTATACAAATTAAAACCTGAAAAAATCTTATTTAAATCCTTATGAAGAATACCTTCATCTGACAGAGTCTTGATTGATGCACCCTTTTCATATGTAGGATTAAACTGCACCAGTGGTTCTGGCCATAGTTTTTTATTTAATATTTCTTTATCGACAAATTTGGCGATCCGAGGATCTTTGATATTCAGAAAGCTTTGAATGTAGCTTCTGTAGTTATCGATGAGGTTTTTATGGAATTGAAGGATATTCATCTGGGATTCTTAATTTAATAAAATGAAAAATGTTATAAGTTGTTCAACAATTATATAACACTGAAATATTTATACGAATCATTAAAGTTAACAAAGTCCTTTGGAATCGCTTTATTTTACTGTTGGGTATTTTATATTAGGCTTAAAACAACAGATTTGACTCTTGTCCAATTAGAAAGTGCCAATCTTGGTCATATATTATTGCAATCTCACCTTCTCCAATTCGCATTGAACGCCATTTAGGACAGCGTGGAGATGCACCGAAAGAAAACTTACCTCCGCATTTGCATTTTTCCGAAAAAGCTTCTGCTCTTTCATTATAGTTATTTTCAGAGATAGGTTCTACAGGTGCAGGCTGTTGAATATCATTATCACTTTTTGAACTAGCCATACAATACCTTAATCTAACAACCAGGATTCTTGCAGAATCTGACAAAAATGAATTTTTGTATTGTTTTTTTAAAAGAGATTCAGATGATTATACAACAGAATGTACTACTAATTTATTCTTTCCAAATCCAGAAACCCTTTTTAAAAGAACTTCCCTGTTTTCTATCCAGAATCCAAGTACCTTATCAATAGCCAGAAGATTTATCATAAGATCCTTCTCGTTAAAGACTGATTTCAATGTAAGGTAATCAGAGTTATAGTGTGCCGAGGTATTAACAAATTGTCTTATTAAATGCATATAACTGACAATCCAATCCGGGACACCAGCATCTTTTGCCATGATAATTAAGGTATATAATGCATGTTGCTCCCCAGAGAATATATCAATCATAATTAATTCAAGCATCCGTCTGCCAAGAATTCCAATTTGGTAATAGAGGGATTCATTGTTTTCAATAACTTCTCTTGATTCAATACATAATAAGTTTCCGGGAAGTAAGTGCTCATGAACATACTTTAGTTTTCGGGAAATTTCTTTCTTTATATTCTTGCTAAATGTCACTGAATCCAGATTAATCTCAAGCCTTCCCAGGGCTTTATTTATTCCTTCTGAAAGAAATTTGGCTTTTTTTAAGTCCTTTTCAATAAAAGTGATCGTTTGAAGGTTATCAAGTTCATTCAAGAACTTCTCCGAAATAGCCAGCAATAATGGTATGACATTCACCTCATTCAGTCCCTGGTTTCCTGTTCCCAAAATAGGTAATACAACATTTTCTATCGGCATGTCTAGAAATATTAAAATATTGGACATGTAATATTGCCCCTAACAGGCTAATTTTGTTATCAAAAGAGGGTAGCTGCAAAAGTATTGACTCCTAAATTAGATGGTTCCGAAGTTCACTATCTGAATGATGACCTTACCAGAATTTTAGCAGGGTAAATCAGGAAATTTGTAATATCAATCAAAAAGCCCTGCATAGCCTACGACACCATGAGAAGATTGCTGGGCGTCCTCAAAGGCTTTTCTTCGAATTTAGTCCCCTCAGATGTCATTCCCGGCTTTTCTGAGAAACTTAATATGGCTTACCACAAACCTGATGTCGCTCCATGATACTTTTTCACCCAGGGCAGCTTTAACAGGTCCCATTTTAAGATCGTCGCTTACTGCAAGATGACTTAATATCAATTCTATTGATTCATGTGACAGCAATTTATTGATCGGAATTTCACCTTTACCAACATAATATGCCAGATGCCCTTGGATGGTAGATACACTCAGACTTCTTTCCTCTGCGATCACTGAAATTGCTTGGAAGGAGCATTAGCATCCGGTTCAATATTCAAATCTTTGCAGTATGTATCAATGATTCCCAGCAGCTCTGCACCGAATTTCTCTGATTTCTTCTTTCCCATTCCCTTTACCAGTTTAAGAGAATTCATAGACCGGGGTATAAAATTGGCCAGTGTAACTAATGTTTTCCCAGTATGTTGTCACGGTACTCATTGACAACCTTAAGGCAATAATCGAGGTTGCGCATTATGGGATTAAAATCGAAAATTTCTATCCGGGGATGCCTATGGCTGAAATAGACGAATGATCCTACAGCAATATATTGTAGAATGGTTTGAATACGTTCCATGGAAGGCTAATGAGCAGATGGATGATGATTCCGAAGTTTATTAGTGAATGGTAACCTGATAAAAATCCTGGCAGGATAAAAAATAATTGTCAGATTAATTACTTATTTATTTCTTTGCAAAAATCATGGAATTATGCAAAAATCTTTAAAAAAGGACAAAGTGCCATACTCACGCAAGCCTTCCAACATGAGCCTTGATGAATGGCAAACGCAACTCAGAAAGCAATACGCAGTAGATCAACATTTCAAGATAAAGAATATTGGTAATCATCCATTTTTTTCCGACTTTGAGGTTTTTAATCCGGAATCCCGAAATACATATAAGGTTTCAATCCGTGACAATATAAAAAGCTTTCATTTTTGCACTTGCCCGGATTTCACCATTAACAAACTGGGAACATGTAAACATATAGAATATATCCTGCTGAATTTTGAGAAATATAAAAAATACAGCAAGTATTTTTCTGCAAAGCAGAAAAACGCGTATTCTTCTTTGAGTGTATTTTACGGACAAGAAAGAAAAATACGTCTTAAAAAAGCGGATTCTATTCCGGTATTTGAAGATGAAAAGGAGTTTTTTGACGAAAATGGATTACTATTTTCGGCTAAATTATCAGAATTGGGTTCCTTCATTCAAAAAGCAAGAATCATCGATTTAAATATGAAGGTATATCCTGATATTTTTGAGATGATCGAACAACAACGTAAAGAGGAATACCGGAAGAAACTTGTTGCTGAAATTTTCCCCCGGGGTAGGGATAGCGAAGTCTTCGAAGGACTTATTGAGACTCGTTTATATCCTTACCAGAAGGAAGGAATAATTCGAATCCTGGAAGCAGGCAGGGTACTATTAGCTGATGATATGGGCTTGGGGAAGACCATTCAGACTATTGCAGCGATTGAATTATTCCATAAACATTTGAATGTCAATAAAATTCTTATCATTTGCCCGACATCCCTGAAATATCAATGGAATAGTGAAATCCAAAAATTTACAGGCAGTAATTCAACCATTGTTGAAGGATTAATTCATAAACGGAAAGATCTTTATGCAGAAAAAGATTTTATTAAAATTATCAGCTATGGTGCTGGCAGAAATGATCTTGAATTTATTAACAGCTGGAATCCTGATCTGGTGATCATTGATGAAGCACAGAGAATTAAAAACTGGAAAACGCAGACTGCCCAATCGGTAAAGAAAATCAGATCGGAATATGCCATAGTTCTTACCGGTACTCCATTGGAGAACAGGATTGACGAGATCCATTCAATAGTTGAATATATTGACCGGTACAGGCTGGGGGCTCTGTTTAGGTTTCTTGATAATCATCAGGTTACAGATGAAACCGGCAAGCTAACCGGTTACAGGAACCTCAGAAACATAAATAAAACATTAGAAGGAATACTGATAAGAAGGACCAAAAAAGAAATTGCAGATCAGTTGCCCAACAGAATTGATAAAAACTTTTTTGTGGAAATGACTGAGGAGCAGATGACAGATCATGACAGCTATTATGATCATGTATCCCAGTTAGTAAACAAGTGGATACGGACTGGTCATTTAAGTGAAGAAGAAAGGCAACAACTATTAATATACCTTAACTGTATGCGAATGGTTTGTGATTCAACGTATATTCTGAACACCACCACAAACCACGGGAATAAAATCAAAGAGATCTCAGGTATTATTGAAGAACTGACCGAAAATCCTGAGAACAAGCTGGTAATATTCAGTCAGTGGAAACGCATGTTTGACCTGCTAATAAAGGAACTCAGGAAAAGGAACATTTCCTATGAATATCTTAATGGTGACATTCCTGCAAGTCAAAGAAAAACTATAATTGATAGATTTGCGGCTGATCCGGGTATTAAAATATTTCTTTCCACGGATGCCGGAGGAGTGGGGGTTAACCTTCAGTCTGCAAACATATTGATCAATATGGATTTGCCCTGGAATCCTGCTGTGCTGGAGCAAAGGATCGGAAGGATTTACAGGCTGGGACAAAAAAAACATATTAACGTTTTTAATTTTATTTCGAAGGGCACTATTGAACACAGGATATTATATCTGCTTGATTTTAAAAAGTCTGTTTTTACAGGTGTAATAGAAGAAGAGGGGAAAGATGAGGTGATGCTGGAAGGTTTTATGAATTCTGTAAAAGCGCTTACTGAAATTGATACTGAATCTTTCATTAAGAACACATCTCTGCTGCAACTTCTTCAAAAAAAAGACAATGACATATTATCTGACGGCCAGGGAAAAGACAGGGTGATCACAAGTCATCTTAATACAAAAGAAGACTATGAACCGGATGAAAATAAGGAAATCTTTACCGGAAGCATTTCTTCCGGATCATTTTTTAAAAAAATCGGAGGGATATTAAGAAGGATGACGGCAATAATACTGGGCAGGAAATAAATCTGAATATATTAAATTCATACCTTCATTGTTTAAAAAAATTATTATCTTATAAATAGTATTAGAAATGTACATATCCCAAATGTTTCCACTTTCTTGATGAAAGTGGAAACATACCAAAAGAAATGCCCAAAGAAGCCAGAGAGTTAGCGGGATTCTTTGCATTGGTTGTTGATACAACTACAAAAACACTTCCTATCACATTAACTTCAACTGATATACGGTGCATATGCACCATCGGCTTTCTATGAAACATTCAAACCAAAAGAAGCCAAGAGGTTATGGGATAGATTTGAATTTGTATTTACTCCCAAACATGGTAGCTGGCTAAATATGGCAGAGATAGAGTTACATGTTTTAAATGGACAATGCTTGAACCGGCATATATCTACAATGGAAATAATAAAAGAAGAAGTTGATGCGTGGAAAATCCACAGGAATAATAAAAACAGTAAAATAAACTGGCAGTTCACAAACAAGGAAGCAAGAGTTAAATTGAAAAGACTTTATTCGTCAATTATTAATTAACATAACACCAGGTTATGTGCAAATGCAAAACAGTGTAAGTGTTACCCGACGAAGGCTGGCCAACGTATTAAAAAACGTATTTAAAAACGTAGTTTCGTTGGCCAGACAAGGAGGATATGGTGTGCAGATGCGCGCACTCTGAGCGGAGCGAAGGACGGGTGCCGGGTTAACCACTGGTCCAGGTAAGTAGCTCATAGTCATGCAAAAAGCACAACAAATAAATTTACCTTTATTGTCTGTGTTATCGATTGGATTTTATAAACTATAATCAAATAAATATTTCTTGTTTCTAACGCCATGCCAAGAGGTACGGTTCTTAGCTTACTGTTATTGCCTGAATATATCGATCGAGATCTCCACCGCCTGGGTCGTTCCTCTATTCTCAAGCCAGTGTGTGGTGTTCTTATCCTCAGGCCAGCCCACTCCCGGCCCATAATCTTGAGCCACTCCATTTCGATGGTCAGTTATCGTTCCTTGCAGTATGTAGACTATGCCCGGTCTGTCTTTATGGTTGTGAATCGGGCCGATGACGCCTCCTGGTTCGATGGTCACCAAACGCATTCGAAGTTGACGCCCTGCCATGCCCTCAATTTCAGGACCAAGGTCAACCGCTGCAAGTTGCTTCACCGTAACGCCTTTAGTATCATGTGCCGTCTGTTCGGTTTTCATCGCTATCTCCTTTCCGTTATTTATTATTATTTATTTTATACATAGTGTTCTTGTTTTCAAAATTAGTTTATGTTCCTAAATGGCAACCTATACAAATAAATCTGCGGCGAAGGCTGAAGGCAATTAATTTTAGTGTCCGTGTTGAAGGTTGGCATCCATTTATTTATTAGCTACTATTCTTATTAGAGAATTCTCCAATGTGCCAAAGGATTCCTGACGGGTCGTGCATAAAACACTCTCTACCCCAATCATAATCACGAATGGGGGTTAGCTTAACATCTTTATATTTTTTAATAAGGTCTAATTTTGAAAGTTCCGCCCAATAGCGTCCAACATCCTCAACCTCCAGAAAAATCATCGAATTGTCTACCCAGTCCTTGACATAAGCATCTTGTAAATAGAAACCTATTACATCTGTCTTGAAATAAGACATATTTTGAGTAAGAATGCTTTCTTGAAAACCAAGGTCCCGGTAAAAATTTCGTGACTGTTCATAGTTTTTAGCTCCTATAAATGGTCGAATTGATACTGCTTTATGTTCCATCATATTCGTTTTTTAATTGCCCTTAAGACTCGTCAGTTGAGACTCAAATTAATTATTCTTTAGATATCTGAATCGCCATGAATTCCGTATAACATTTGCAGACAGAAATTGTTCCTGCAAACTAGTCCGTCTTGATAATATAGTTTCGTTCTTTCTAGGTATAAAGACTAGTTTATGCAGTCCCGGAAGACGGGCAGAAGTATCCGGGTTCAGGTGAAGTTGTCCACGTGGCTTGGTCCAACCAAATAGGAAGGAATTTTCTTAATCAAATAGTAGTTGCCTTAATTGATCCATTTGGTCCAAAAACCTCAGCCCATGTTCCTGAAGCCTAAAATAATTCATTGTCCGTGTTATATGCTGGCGTGTTTATTGTCATATTTAAAAATAGGCTTTTAGGATAGAGAAAACTTATTTTTCCCTGATCTCTTGTTTCTTGAAGTCATCAATATAAATTGTCATTGGCTGATCCATTTTATCCCGGTATAATCCAGTTTTAAAATAGAAATGACCTGGGAAGGGATAGCCATAATCTTTTATGTAAGCAGTGATCCCGGAATAATCAATGATTTTTTGGTCATTTAACGAAGCAAAAATGAAACCGTTGTGTTGTCTGGAGAAACGGATTTTAAATTTGAAATCCAGCCACTGTTTTCTGATATCATCAGTTTGGCTATATAAAATGATTTTTTCTGGTCCTGTCTGCAATGTTATATTAAGCCCTCCTGATGAATATCGCATTGCAATAATTGGATTAGCAGGATTACATTTACCTGATTTACAATCTTGTTTCCACTGTGCTATTACCAACCGGGTAGGAACAATAGGGAAGTCAGCTGATAAGAAAAAAGAAAATTCATATGTATAAACTGAATCTTCAATAGAGGTATATTTACGAGATTCCATTATTTCTGCACGTTCGAGGATAGTCCCTTTTTCGTCTTCAATCTGATCACCTGGATTGAGAGTTATTTGTACAGCTGATTTTCCAGATTTAACCACTCGTGATTGAATCTCAAGTGAGCCAGGTATGAATTTATCAGATCGCCAAAGGTTGCTAAGCTTTTTCGATTCAAATCCATCTGATATGTCAATCATCTGGTGGGGATTGCAGGACATAGCCAGAAGAATCAGTAAAGAAAAATAATATAACGAATTTTTCATGATATGTCAATTAGATGGTTAAGTGTTCAGGGTTGCTATCGCTTCCCTGCCCACCGGCAGGCAGGAAAGTTGAGGAGTCCCGCTGCGCGGGATAAACTCCGCGACGAACCGGAGCGAAGCGGAGCTCGGCGAAGCCAAACCCCGCTTCGGCGGGAAGCAACTTACCCATATTGTCCGTGTTATTATAAAAAATAATTGGCTGCAATTATAATCACGAAAACACAAACGATTGTTATATAAGGATATGGACTGGCAAAATTGAAAGTCCAGCCCAGTAATGGATTTAACTTAGGAACTGTTAACCGCGGATCGTTGCGATTGAAATAAAAAACTCCTTTCCAATTGCTGGGATTTTTACTCATTGAATCAAGAATCGCCTGATCAAGTTTGGTTTTCACATTCTTAAAATTTGAGTTTATTGTTGTCGAGGTATCTTTTTTAACAAAATAGTATTAACGTCTTGTGCGGTTAGCCATATAAAAATAAGAGTTACTTAGTATCTCTCTGCAATTATGATAACTTTTTCCTGTTTTGTGCGGTTTTTCGGTCCTTAAAAAGCCAACTATCTGATATATAGCGAACAATGTGATTTTTGGTTGTAAATATGGGTGTCTCAGCCTATATTTACTGAATGTTTGTAAGGCAGAAAATAAATAGAAGCG
>JBBSAP010000042.1:0-27299 GCA_038252165.1 Bacteroidales bacterium
ATTATAAGGATACCTTTTAATATGTATCCCTTTCACCTCTTCGTATAGCAGTTTCTGAAATGCATCAAGGTTTTCCTTTGTTTTTGCTGATATGAAAACTGTTTTATGATTTTTATCCGAAGCCATCCACGTCTTTTTAAGGTCATCAAGAGAAAAATTCTCTTTTGTTACAGGAGTGAGGTCATAGTCATCCTTTGAGGCAAATGTGAATGAATCGATCTTGTTGAAAACTATAATCATTGGTTTGTCGGCCGATCCCAGTTCTTTAAGTGTGTCATTGACAACGTTTATCTGATCCTCGAACCCGGGATGAGAAATATCAGTGATATGTATAAGCAGATCCGATTCCCTTACCTCGTCGAGGGTTGATTTGAACGACTCAACAAGATCGTGAGGCAGCTTTCTTATGAATCCTACTGTATCGGAAAGCAGGAATGGTAAATTACCTATAACAACTTTTCTGACAGTTGTATCGAGAGTAGCAAACAGCTTGTTTTCGGCAAAAACATCCGATTTGCTCAGGCGGTTCATTATGGTTGATTTCCCGACATTTGTATAACCGACAAGAGCCACCCTGACCATTTTACCCCGGTTTTTTCTCTGTGTGGCCATCTGGACATCAATTTTCTTCAGCTGTGTCTTCAGAAGGGCGATTTTGTCCCTTATTATCCTACGGTCAGTTTCCAGTTCAGTTTCACCTGGTCCCCTTAAGCCAATCCCCCCCCGTTGCCTCTCGAGGTGGGTCCACATCCTTGTCAGCCTGGGAAGAAGGTATTGATATTGGGCAAGTTCAACCTGTGTGCGTGCATGAGAGGTATGGGCGCGTTTGGAAAAGATGTCGAGTATAAGATTAGTCCTGTCGAGAACACGGCACCCAAGGGCATCCTCGATGTTCCTCAGCTGGATAGGTGACAACTCGTCATCAAAAATTGCAACATTTATATTGTTTCCCGAAACAAAGGCTGCAATCTCTCCTATTTTGCCCGAGCCGACGAAAGTCCGGGAATCAGGAATGGCAAGTTTCTGAAGGAATGTATTTACCGGTTCTGCTCCGGCAGTTTCGGTGAGGAATGAAAGTTCAGCAAGGTACTCCCTGGCTTGATTTTCATCCTGTCCTGGATAAACTAATCCAATAAGTATTGCTCTCTCGTTCTGCTTTCCGGTTTCGATCATTCTTAAGGTTGCTTGTTACCAGTTGCTTGTTGCCAGTTCAACCAGTACCATGCATCAAGTTACCAGCAACGCTGTCTTACCGGTGCAAATCTAGTTAATAAATCTCTTATTACTCTGGACAGCACCGTTTATTGCCTGTTTAAGTGCATCGGAACAGCGCATTACCATTTCCATGTCTGAGGGGAACGGAACAGCTTTTGATTTTGTTTTCTCAATCTGTGCCTGGCTCAAAGCCTTAATATCACCAAGAGCCCGGGCTGAGACATATTCAAAATCGGACTGAGCGCCAAGAGGATCTTTTTTGAGAATTTTATTCGGATTAACCTGAATCACTTCAACATCGCCGTTGATCTGGCATGCTTTCGACTGGATGGTTTCAATAAGAGCACACTGAAGTGTTTTGTATTTCTTTGTTCTAATGTCATTCCCGAGAGAATCTTTCATAACATTCCCTTTTTTATCAAGCTGATATGAAAACCCGTCCTCAACATCTTTCTTTACAACTGTGTCTTTCTGCATTGTCTGATCGGGAGAAACTAAAATATTCCTGATATTTACATTGACAAAATAATCATACCGGGTATTCTGATTGAGGTCCTGGGTATGGTATTCAACCCATTCGCTGTTGAGCCTTGGCAGATCGAGTGATAGAAGATCTTCCTCGAATTCCTGTCCGAATTTTATTAATGATTTGTTCTGCAGGGTAATCAGCACCCTGCTCATGCCAAGATATTTTGCGTCATCTATTTTGTTTTCAATGCCTTCATAATTGCCGACATATTCCTTTGCTCTTACGAATTCATAGAAAGCCTGCCGGTAAGACTCCTTTAACTTGCTTTTCATCAGCTCATTGCCATGTGCATAATAGAAATCGGCTGATTTGCGCTTTGCTGCAACCATTTCGGGCATATAATCGACATAAGGATACTCAATAGTTTTCCCGTTAAGTTCAAGGGGAGTGACAGTCCTCACATAAGTCTGTCTGTCGCTCATTCTTTTATTGATCTGATATATTTCATCCCAGTTGGCAGGTTTCTCTTCCAATTTAAGGAATCGAATCCTCTCGTTATCCTGTTCATTAAGTGTTCTGAACGATTTGTCAAGAATGGAGATCTGCTTGGTGTCCCTGGAGTCTTTACGAAGTTGTCTGACAGCTTTGTCAAGAGCGGCTTCGTAATTGCCTTTTTCAAGTTGTTTTTTGGATGAGATGCAAGCCGAAAGAATAAGTATCAGAATGATTGAAACAGAAACAATCTTTTTCATGTGTAAATAATTTTGATTTTAAAGGTCACATGGAACCCACATGTTTGTAAAATATTTTCATTCTTGTTAGTGATTTAAAAACCATGTGGGTTTCATAGGTTAATTTTTCCAGGTTTATTACAGCAACAGAAAAATATTTTACTGCAATTTATAACTCTCTAATCTCTTTATTATTATGTCTCAATACCTAAAATCGAGAGGTATCTGGAATCTGACCCTTACCGGTTGACCTCTCTGCAGGCCGGGTGACCATTTTGGCGATTCTTTAATAGCCCTCACTGCTTCATCATCGAGAAGGGGATGAACCCCCTTTATTACAATAACGTTGCTCACCGATCCGTCTTTCTCAACAATAAATGTAAGAAACACTGTTCCCCTGATTTTATTTGTTATTGCATCTTCGGGGTATCTTGTCCGCTGGCCTATCCAGTCGCGGAATTTGTTAAGATCGCCCCCCTTGAATGTAGGCATAACCTCCACAATGAAAAGTGGTTCCTCGTTTCCCGATCCATCGCCTCCCGACAGAAGATCGTCACCAAATCCCGCTCCGGAAGTTACATCAATAGTATTGCTGTTGGAAGATGCAAGAGCATCATCTGTTATTATCTGAGTCTGATCAGCAGGACTGATTGTATCAACTACTACAGGTGCCACATATTCAACTGTTTCCGGCATCCTGGAGGCATCAGGAGGAAGCGGAGCGGGAGGAACGTAAATTTCTTCCGGCGGCGGCTGAAGCTTATCCATCCTTACCTGTATATAACCACGACCCCCCGATAATATTCTTTCAGTTGAGGGCCTCGCAAGGAACGGTATCAATACAACAGCAACGGCAAATAATGAAGCAATAATAGTTCCGGTGAGAACGGCCCGGTTATATCTTTTCCGCAGCTGATAAGCACCGTAATCCCTGTTCTTGTGTTCAAAAACAAGATCATCAAAATCGGATATTCTGAAGGAATGATTATCAGCTCCGGGGGTAAGTTCAGTATTTATCTTTTTTAATCTCACTTTATCATCTGCTCAATTGAGAAGCTTTTTATGAAAATTCACGGTCAATAATCATTCCGTTTTGGATAACCTGTCAGGACCATAAAAGCTATTTTCACAAATTCACCGCAAAAATAGTAAATACCTTCTTTCCTGCAAAGTAATATTTTATCCAGGGTACTGGTTGCTGATTACTTGTTTCGGGCTAGCGGCTAAATAACAAGACAATACATAAAAGCTTCAATATTTTTACAATAATCATGATCTGTAATGTAAATTAACCATCGTCCAGAAACCCGGATCAGGCAAAATTGTTTAAACACCGGTATTTGGATAATGTTTTATAATAACCTTTTTTTTCTTAAATTTGTGCAGACTAAAGGGGGTTTAGCTCATCCCGATAGCTATCGGGAGGCTAGAGCGGTTGAATTTATAAAGGTTCTTTTATCCGGGGGTTTAGCTCAGTTGGCTAGAGCGTTTGACTGGCAGTCAAAAGGTCAGGAGTTCGATTCTCCTAATCTCCACTTTCACCCGCCGTAGTTCTGATTTGTCAGTACTAAGGCGGGATTTGTTTTTCACTTGCAATCCGGACTTTGGTCCGAAATACTGAAACCTCAATCAGGGGCTAATCCTGAAGGCAACTCGACAATTTTAATATTGCGGAAATGAATTTCTGCTCCTTCCGATTCGAGGCAGATATATCCCTTTTTCTGAGACGATTGACTTAACCCATTTACAAATTTACCGTTTACCGAAAGTTTAATGACACCATCAACACAAATAACATCGTAGGCGTTCCAGTTTCCCCGTCCCTTACACCTGTTTTCAACTGACTTGCTTCTGGTTCCCCTTGGATTATCGGGAGTGGTCTTAACTCCGCCAACACCAAAAAGTTCGCCGTGAACATATGCTACGGGTGGAGTAACCCCATCCTGTATATTAAGGTTTATCCAATCGAGTTCGAGCATCTGGACCTCAACTCCATCGGGCAGACGTGATTCCTCTGCCGGATTGGCGTCAGACCAGACAAATACACCGGAGTTGCCACCGGGTTCCATGTGCATCCACTCAATATGCAAAATGAAGTTTTCATATTGCTTTTCTGAGCGCATCACACCTATTGGTTTTCCTGAGCAGATAAGTATCCCTTTTTGCTTTGTCCAGGTGTTAACGGCTGTATTGACATTTATCCATTTTAACGGAATATTTTTCCCCTGTGCAGCCGGTGTTATGTCTTTTAAAATTACAGCTTTTCCATATTCCAGGGCAGGATTTTGTGAATATGAATCGGTGCCGGCAACCAATAAAAGAACGAGAAAGAGCTCTGCAGATATGGCCATCTTTGAATATTTCATGTGTTATCAGGTTATAATTTATTAAAGTTATAAATTACATTGCGAAAGTGAGATTTGACCTTAAAACGAAACGATCATATAATTAATAAGAAGGAATAGCAGGCAGATCAGTAATACTACCCCGATAATTGTAGCAATCCAGAATGCGACTGTATTTCGTTTTGAGTATTCGTTAAATATTTTAATTGCCATATATCCAACATTTAAGGAATTCAAAAAACCTGTCTGGCTCCTTTATTTCAACTTACCAGATTTTAATCTGAAGAGATTTAAGGTGAGTTAAAGTTAGGAAAGAGAGAGATACGAATCAAATAAAGTTTCTGAAAATGTTGTGAAAGCAGTTAAAACAACCTGGACCGTGATTTTTCTTTATCTTTGCTTTACACGGGACGTTAGCTCAGCCGGTTCAGAGCGCTTGCCTCACACGCAAGAGGTCGCTGGTTCGAATCCAGTACGTCCCACAGTTTAAAATAAAAACCTTAGAAATATGACAGAAGAGGGAAATTCAAACCACGAGTCTTTTAAAGTCTCAGCTGATGAGCTGTTATCCAAAGTGAAGGAGATAATAAAGGAAGGAAATGCCAGAAAGATTATTATCAAAAATGAAAAAGAAGAAACCATTGTGGAATTTCCGCTCACAATTGGTGCAATAGGGGTTGTTCTGGCCCCTGTGTTCGCAGCTATTGGTGCAATCGCGGCACTGGCTACCGATTGTACTATCGTTGTGGAGAAAAAGGAAAAGCCGGAATAGGCCTCCTCAGCCTTAGCTACCGGCTGGGCAAGAACTCCACCGGAAATCTTATAATCCCTTTTAAGAAAGTTTATACTTTTCTGCGATACCGGATCCATCTCCTGAAAAACGGATCGTCGATGTAATAAGAGGATCCTTCCTTGATTATCATCCCTTTCTTCACCAGCCGCTGAAGGGCACTGAATACGGTGCTGGCTGCTCCAGTGCCGTATAGCTTGCTGAACTCATCCGTCAGTGGTGAAAGGTTGCCAGCTGACATGCCGGCAAGCACCATCATATCGGTCCGGTTAAGGGTGTTCCACAGCAATTCAAAATCATTATCATGACTTGTTACAATCTCATCAGCGGCTGCTTCAACAATGCCGGCAAAATAATCCTGGCGGCTAAGCATCTCCCATGCCATGAAGGCAAGCTGTTGTGTGTAGTAAGGGTGGGATCCGGTTATATTAAGAATGGCTTCCGATAAAATTCCCGCCTCCTTAACAAATCCGGTGAACTTGTATTCAAGAAACAAACGGAATTTTTCTTCCGCGATCTTCCCAAGCGTTAACAGTGTCCCAAAACGATAGAAAGGAGACTCTTTTTTTTCAAAGATCTCCCTTATCATTGATTCAATGCTGCCCATAAAAACGTAATTTATGTTTTTGTGATTTTGTATCATGGAACGGAGCATCCTGTCAAGGCCGTTGTTAATCCGGAAAATATCCTGGAACTCATCAAGCACTACTATGATCTTCTTGTCCTCTTTTCCCAGCTTTTCGATGAGATTCAGTACATCTTCAAGCGGACCCAAGTCTTTGGAGCCGGGAGTAAAAGAGATTTCAATCTCACCAGTAACCGGATTCATTATAACTGATGGTATAAGACGGAATGATTTAATGTATCCCTTAAGCTTCTGAACCGGGAAAATTCTGTACACCCTTTTAAGAAGCTGGGATGCAAAATCCTCCTCAGAAACTACCATCTGAAGGTCAAGATAAATATAATGACGATCCGATTCATTAAGTATCTTCTTTATAAGGCTCGTCTTGCCGAACCGCCGTGGACTTATAATGATGAGGTGATTTTCACTTTTCAGGTGAGATCCTATCTTTTCAATCTCATCTTCCCTGTCGGTAAAGTGAATCCCATCAACCACTGTTCCGAATTTGAATGGATTTTCATTCATTGTTTTCCGAATTTATTCGTTGCGATATTTATCGTAAACAAAGTTACGAAAATTTTCGGTATTTCTGAAAGGATCAGAACGCCTGCAATGATGTAATTTGTTTGGATTGTTTTTGATGTACAACCGGATCCGGTTCAATTCATTATCGGAACGGATAATGCGGTCATAAAAACGTGATTGCCAAATATTGGATGTGGTTGATGTAGAGACAGGTCTGAGACCTGTCTCTACGTCTAACGTATTTAATTTATTTATACGTCGTGATGAAAATGATTTAAATGCACGGATGATTTCGGATAATCCATGTTTTAAATTGTTATCCGAACCATTGCGAATAATTATTATCCCATGAAAATGATTTGGCATCACCATAAATTCATCCAGGTTAATATTAGGGTAATGATTTGGCAGATCTAACCAACATTCTGTAACAATTTTCCCTTTCTCAGATAATTTGATTTTTTCATCTATAATCTCTCCGAATGATGGTTTACGATCTTTGGTACAAATGGTAATAAAGTAATTACCTGGTTTAGAATAATCATATCCATTTAACCTGGTTGTTTCAATACGATATTTATGCCTGAATCTTGATGCCATCAGGAAAACACAACGGGACTGGATAAATATAGTAAAAAAAATGGAAATAATGGAATATGTTTCTATTCCTTTACATTAATTTCAACAGTTGCCTCACCCAGATTTTCCGATGTCAGTTTTATCCTTGCTTTTCCAGGATTATCCAGCGCCTGAAGATATATCAGCAATTTCCCATGATATGCATGCTGTTTGTTATCCTTATAGCTTTCGGTGTTTGAAGGATTGGAATCCTCCATGCCAAGCAGACGGATTGGGCCCTCAATCTCACATATAATTTCATTCTCTGCGGTATAAACGGGATTTCCCTCTTCATCGCAAAGGGTTACGAAAATACGGGCAAGATCATTATTGTCGGCTTTCATTGATTTTTCTCTGCACACAGCAATAATATTAACCGGAGAACCTGTCGTTTTCAGCTCATATTCCGCCACAGCCTGTCCATTATTTTTAGCAACCGCTTTCAGTTTTCCTTTTTCGAAGGGAACATCCCACGATATTGTATGGTTTACAAAATCAGACATCTTTTTATTACCGAGGGAGCGGTCGTTAAGGAAAAGCTCAACCTCCTCACAATTTGAAAAGGCATTGACTATAATCATTTTACCTTCAGCCCAATTCCATACAGGTTCCACTCTTTTATGGGACCAGAGATTATCGGGGCCGCTTTTGGCATTTTTATCTGCTGTCCCGATAAAGACCATCGGTTTCTCGCTCCAGATGCTCTGCCGAAAGAAGAATTCAGGCTTTTTATTTCCTGCCAGGTCAATAACACCTGCTGTATTTGACCGCACCGGAAACCGTCCTGCCTCTCCAAGGTATTCAAAGCCTGTCCACAGGAACTGACCCATTACATAATCATTGTCAGCAACATAGTTCCACATTTCGAGCGTCATTCCGTTTTCGCTGCCGTAAAGCGGCCTTTTCGGATATTTGATATGATCCGCTTCATATCTTGATTCCTGGTAGTTATAACCAACAACGTCAAGTGCATCAGAATATCCTGTTTCATTCGACATAAGTGCAGAGGCCAGACCTGCTGTAACCGGCCGTGTTTTGTCAAGGCTCTTTATAACTCCAGCAAGTTCCGCAGCAACTTCCCCGAGCCTGTCGGCAAGCGGCAGGGTCGTGCTGAACTTTGCCCAGGTCTGGGGATTTGCTTCCGTATTTAGTATAGGATAGGTGTAAGGATCGTTTGGATAATCTACTTCATTGCCGATGCTCCACATAATTATTGAGGGGTGATTCCGGTCTCTCAGAATGAAATCGCGAAGATCACGTTTCGCCCATTCCTTAAAATTCACAGCATAGCCCTCCTTACCGGGAGTACCTGCATTCCATCCTGCAAGCCATTTTTTCTTTGGAAGTTCCCATTCATCAAATGCCTCACCGATAACCAGGAATCCTTTCGAATCGCATAGATCCAGGAATTCAGGTGAGAACGGATTATGGCTTGTCCTGATAGCGTTGCATCCCATTTCCTTAAGAATATCGAGCCGGCGTGCAATCTCTTCCTGCGGTATTGCGGAGCCAAGGGTGCCGGCATCATGATGCATGCAGATACCTTTAAGCTTCAGGTTTCTGCCATTGAGAAAAAATCCTTTGTCGGGATCAAATTTAAGATCGCGTATCCCGATCATAGTAACAGTATTATCGAGCAATTCCCTGCCCCTCAACTCAGTAACCAGCGAATAGAGTGAAGGGTCATCAACACTCCAGAGCTTTGGATTGGTAATATCGAAGAGCTGATTAACCACCTTTTCTTCCTTTGATCCCAAAGTGACCTTCCCGGTTGCTTTGGCAATGGTTTCATTCCCAAATTTCAATGTGCTTATCACTTTAACATTCACATTGTGATTTGTTTCATTCACAACAGAGATATCAGCCGAAAGGAGAGCTTTTGAAGAGGTCACCCCCGAAGTTTTTGTATATATCCCCCATTGCCTGATGTGAACAGGTTCTTCCGTTATCAGGGTGACATTCCTGTAGATGCCGGAACCAGTATACCATCTGGAATCGCCATATAATGAATGATCCGCTTTAACAGCGATAAGGTTTTCTCCGCCGAAATTTATGAAAGGTGTCAGATCATACTGGAATGAAATATACCCGTTAGGCCGCTTTCCGAGGTAGCTCCCGTTTATCCAGACTTCACTATTATTGTATATCCCTTCAAAATAAATATAAACCTTTCTTCCCGATTCATTTCCGGGAACAGTAAATGCCTTTCTGTACCAGCCAATTCCGCCCGGGAGGTAGGCCGTACAGCTGTAATTGTTTTTACTGAACGGACCTTCAATGCTCCAGTCATGAGGCAGATCAAGCCGGCGCCATTTCGAATCATCCAGATCCGGCTTCTGTCCTTCAGCGACATCACCCATATAGAATTTCCATCCGTTATTAAAACCCAGAACTGATCTTCCCGCAGGCTGCCCTGCAATGCTGTAACTGATTAGTGCCATTAAGAGTGTGAGAAGTGCCTGAAAATTGTATTTTGCTTTACTCATGGTATTTAGAAGATTAAATTAATTGACCTGAAACTGATTCCGGAAACCTGGATTTAAATGTATTGAATTTAAGCAAAATTGTATGATCTTTGGTAACGAAAATTCATTAACAAATGGCCCAGGAAGACCATTATAAACTTATAAGCAGGTTAAAGCCGGGAAAAATTGTTATTCCGATCCTTATAGGGCTTGGTGTTGTCGCATGGTTTATCCTGAAGGAGATAGATACCGATGCCCTGAGTTTACTGAATTTTACATGGAGGGCACTATTCTGGCTCTTAATAGCCTGGTGCTGCATGATCGGACGCGATCTGGGATACATAATAAGGATAAGGATACTGTCGGAGAACGATCTTAACTTGCGGCAGGCTTTCAGAGTTATAATGCTGTGGGAATTCACTTCAGCAATAACACCGTCAACAGTAGGCGGGACTGCATTGGCAGTGGTATTCATACATAAGGAAGGAATAACAGTCGGAAGAAGTACATCAATAGTGCTTGCCACATCATTCCTGGATGAGCTGTATTTTGTGATAATGTTTCCGTTGATTCTCATGATCGTTGGGGGCGATATTCTTTTCACGACTTCCCTTCATGGAACCGGCATTGCTTTATTGAATAACCTTTTCTTTGTTGCAATTGCAGGATATATTATAATCCTTACATGGGTTCTCTTCGTTGGTTACGGGCTTTTCATTGATCCTGCCAAGATCAAAAAGACAATCATCTGGTTTTTCAGACTTCCTTTGCTAAGACGCTGGAAAGGGTCCGCGGTAAAAGCAGGGGATGACATTATAGAAAGTTCATATGAATTAAAAAGGAAGCCCTTTTTATTCTGGATCAAGGCTTTTACGGCAACATTTCTTTCATGGACTTCAAGATACTGGGTAGTAAATGCTATCCTTGTTGCTTATTTCACAATACATGACCATTTTCTGATATTTGCCAGGCAGCTTGTTACATGGATAATGATGATAGTTAGCCCCACTCCCGGGGGAAGCGGCTTTGCTGAACTGATACTTGGCAGATATATATCCGACGCCATTCCTGCTGATCCTGCATATGTCGGAAGCCTGGCGCTTGCCATCGCAATAATATGGAGGATTATAAGTTATTATCCATACCTGATCATCGGTGCATCAATTGTACCAGGATGGATCCAGAAAAACTTTGTAAAGCCCCAAACAAAAAAGAAATAACTTTTTGTTGCCTGGCTTTTTAAAACATTAGCTTATTCACAGCTGAAAGATGAGTGAAGAGATCCTAAAAGCTTTAATGGAGCTGTTTGCCCTGGTCGTCAAACAGGATGGAGGAATCATTCAGAAAGAACGTGATTACGTTATAAATTTCCTTGAAAAGCAGCTTGGTTCAAACTTACTTATCAAATATATTCTGTTGTTCGATGATATCACAGGTTCGACAGAACAGGCGGATGAGATCCCTGAAAACAACATCCCTTCACTCAGGGATTCTGTTAAAATTTTCGACATATGCAAACAAATCAACAAGACACTTAACAAAGGACAAAAAATAGTTGTCCTTATCCGTCTGTATGAACTCATCAATTTAAGCAAGAAGTTTACTCCTCAAAGGCTTAATATTACATCAATTGTTGCTGAAGTTTTCAGGATATTGCCTGAGGAATTTAAAGCAATAGAGCAATTTGTCGGAAACACCGAATCCGAAAAGCTCCAGAATCCGGCAATTCTCGTTCTCAGACCCGGAACAAAAGCATGTGAGATCTGCAACAAGATGCATGAAGGGTATTCCGACACCACTATAATATTCCTGAGGATCGCCAGTGTTGATCTTTACTTTATCAGGTATTTCTCAAAGGATCAGCTATTTCTGAACGGGATACCAATTGTGTCAGACATTATCTATTCATTCCCGAAAGGCAGTTCATTAAGATTACAGAACAGGCATGCTTTCTACTACAGCGATGTCAATTCAAAATTCCTGTCTGAAGTCCAGACTCAAAAGCTTTCATTTTTCGTGAAAAAGGTAAGCTACCGACACAATAACAGGCAAAGGACACTGGTGAACGTAAACTTTTCAGCGGAACAGGGAAACCTGATAGGGATAATTGGGGCAAGTGGTTCAGGGAAAACCACACTTCTTAATCTTATGAGCGGAATCATTGAACCATCTGCAGGTAGTGTCAGTTTAAACGGGCTTGACATTGTAAGGGATAAGAAAGAACTTGAGGGAGTAATGGGTTTCGTACCACAGGACAATCTTCTCATTGAAGAGCTGACAGTATTTGAAAATCTTTACTATGCAGCCTGTCAGTGTTTCGGTAATAAGTCAGGAGAAGAGATTAAGCAGATAGTAGGAGCACTGCTTACTTCACTTGGTTTATTTGATAAGAAGGATCTGAAAGTCGGAAGTCCACTTAATAAAATCATCAGCGGGGGGCAAAAAAAAAGTCTGAATATCGCACTGGAGCTTATCAGGGAACCATCTGTCCTGTTCGTTGATGAGCCAACATCCGGACTTTCGTCAAGAGACTCAGAAAACATTATGGACCTTCTGCGCGATCTCACCCTGAAAGGGAAGCTGGTCTTCACTGTCATTCATCAGCCCTCTTCCGAGATTTTCAGAATGTTCGATAAGGTAGTGATCCTCGATCAGGGCGGCTATATGGTTTATTTTGGGAATCCTGTCGATTCGGTAATTCATTTTAAAACAATTGATGCGCAGATAAACGCCAGCCAGGGGGAATGTCCGTCGTGCGGAAATATGAACCCTGAGATCATTTTCAAAATCCTTGAGGCACATGTAGTGGATGAGTTTGGGAATTATACCGAAAAACGCAAAGTCAAACCCAAACAATGGGCCGACAGATTTAAAATACTTAACTCAGAGGAACCTGTTAAAGAGGTGGCAGAAGCTCCCGAAAGCAATCTCGACAAACCGGGACGATTTAAACAGTTTAAGCTCTATCTTTCAAGAGATCTTAATAGCAAGAAATCAAATACCGAGTATATCCTTCTTACTTTGCTTGAAGCTCCTGTCCTGGCTTTTATTCTTTCAATTATTATCAGATATATCCCTGATCCCAATTCAGATGTCTACTACTTCGCTGAAAATGAAAATATTCCTACCTATATTTTCATGAGTATAATTGTCGCGTTATTCCTTGGGCTAACGATAAGCGCGGAAGAGATCTTTCATGAGAGGAAAATATTGAAAAGGGAAGAATTCCTTAACCTGAGCAGAAGTAGTTTCCTCCTGGCAAAAATAACATTGCTGGTTGCAATTTCCGCACTACAGTCATTTCTCTTCATTGCCGTTGGCAATACGATTCTTGAAATCAAGGGCTTGTATTTTAATTACTGGATGAGTCTCTTCACAACAGCATTCTGTGCCAACATGTTCGGATTGATAATTTCTTCATCATTTAATTCGGTGGTTACAATCTATATTGTCATCCCGCTTCTGATAATTCCAATGATGGTTCTGAGCGGAGCCATGTTTCCATTTGACAAGCTTAACAGGAATATCACCAGAGTCGATAAGGTACCGTTGATTGCAGAGATAATGCCAACGCGATGGACTTACGAAGCATTGATGGTAAGTCAGTTCAAGGACAACAGGTACAGCACTCTTGAATACAATGCCAACAAGGAAACATTTTATTCAATCCAGAAAAAGATCAGCCAGGCTGATTTTAATAATGTTTACAGGCTTCCGGAACTGAAAAAAGTACTTCAGAACGTGGTACTGGATTATAGAAATCCAAAGGTCGACCGTTCTGAGACTCTGAACGATCTCAAACTAATTAAAAACGAAACTGAAAGTATTTCTGCGTTCAATAATCTTCCGGCTTTCAGATACAACGACTCTCTGGTACCAGATAAGTTCACACCGGTAATAGCTGATTCCCTGTTGTTATACATTATGAGGGCGGAAACCTATTTTACCAAAATATCAAATTCAGCTTCAGATCTCAAGGATCATTTTTATAAACTTAACGCGGAAAGATTGAGAAGGCTTGAAAAGAGATATTATAATTACAAGCTTGAAGAGATCGTAACAAAGTATTATGAACCGGATAAAATCCTCAGAAATAAAAATTCCTTTGTTCAGAATATTCACCCTGTTTATCTCGACCCTTACAAGAAGGGATTTTTAGAATTCAGAACTCATTTTTTTGCACCCTCAAAAAATATTTTTGGAGCCAGGGTTGATACATTTGTTTTTAATATTTCAATAATCTTTGCAGGAATAGTAATTTTATATTTCGTACTATATTTTGATCTGATCGCGGGATTGGTGAAATTCATTTTGAGTTTAAAATACCGAAAATAGAGCTTTAACGTTCTGAATAGATGTTTTTTTATATTTTTGTAATTACCTATAGCTTATCCTCAATGAAAGGAAGATTGATAATCTCAGTTCTCGCAGTTGCTCTTGCAGTTTTGTCCTGCAGGAACGGCTCAGGAAAGTCTGAAGCATTTGTTCAAGCCGATACAGCCCTGGTTACTGCATCGGTCAACCCTGATGTTGATGTCATGGAAGAAATCTACAGGAATTTTTCTTCTCCTCTTGAGATTGCAAATCTTTTTCAGGTTACGGGAGTGCCTTTTTCACCGAGTTATCTCGCTTCATCCCTGAATGCAAATCAAAAGACAACTTCATTCCAGAAAGCCCTTTACCTTGGAATTCTGGGGGCTGACCTGGGTTACCTGAACATGTATGAGAAAACCGGAACCTCAATTGAGATTCTTTCATCAGTAAAAAAGATAGCTGACGGATTGAATGTAGGCCAGTTTTTTGACTTTGAGACAATTAAGAGGCTCTCTCTCAATAAATCACGACTTGATTCACTTTTGTTACTTTCGGTAGGCTCATATTCAGCCATGGATGAATACCTGAGAAAAAATAACCGCAGCCAGTTATCTTCCATTATGATAGTTGGCATATGGATAGAAGCTCAGTACTTCGCTACACAGGTTATGAAGCAATACCCTGGGCACTTACTAAGGGAAAGGATCGGTGAACAAAAGTATTTTCTTGAAGATCTTATCAGGATTGTTAATCCGTACTGTGATAATGACACGGAATTTTCGATTGTATGCGGCTATCTCCGGGATATAGCATCGAAATATGAAAATATTAAAATATCCTATTCAAAAGGTGATCCTTCAAGCAGTGAAAAGGATGGAGTATTGGTTATTACCCAGACTGAAACCAGCATAGTTGATATGACAGACGATCAGCTTGCGGAAATAATTGATATGACTGGTTACGTGAGGAACAAACTGATTGCTAATTAGTATGAAAAAGTATTTATTGGGATTCTTACTTCTATTGTCCGGATATGCATTATTCGGACAGACACAAAGTGATCCGCTTTTGAGCAAATGTTTGCTGAGCACGGGGCCTACGGCAAAATATCTTAAAGATTTCAGGATCCAGCTCGGACAGAGCAATGTTCAGGATGCTTTAAGATATAAGGCAAACATGTCACTCTGGAAAAATACAAGGTATAGGTTCACCCTGTGCACAGATGACAACTCCATGGGCAAACTGGTCCTCAATATACTGGATAATTCAAACAATGTTGTTCTTTCTTCGGTTGACAGGAAAACGGGAACCATTTTCAATTATGTTGATCTTATCTGCAATAAAAGCGGGGTTTACCAGATCTACTTCGATTTTACTGAAGGACAATCAGGATCGGGCGTAAGCATTGTCTCAATGATTCAATAGCCTGTTACAAAAGATTTACCACCTGCACCAGGGCGGCAAGGAGAAAGAGAGCGGCCAGCATTATTTCAGGCAGCAGCCTCCTTCTTGAAAACACAAAAAAGTGAGAGAGGAAATAACTCGGCGGGATAACCGCGAGCCAGTGTATTTCTGCAGATACAGGATCAAATAGAAGAATTACACCTGCAATTATTAAGAATGTCCACAGTAGAAGAATGAAAGTTTTGCGTGATTTGATCTTTTTGCTGTTGATTGCTGATAACAACTGCCCCACACTTATCAGTACAATAATCCCGGATATTATCAGAACTACCCGGTTCAATAACTGGATGTTGTTATTCCCGTTTTTTGAAAAAAGATTATAAGTTACTTCTGACTGCATGGAATCCATATCTTTTCCGGCCACATAGGAAAACCCGTAAAAAATAAAAACAGGAGCAGCTAATCCGAGAACCGATATAATCACCTCCTCCAGGCTTCCTGTCCTGAGAATTGCTATTCCAATTATCAGAAGAAGGCCGAACCAGATCAGGCTGGCATAGAACAGACTGCCGACACTGATCAGCATTCCTGCATCAAAAAGCGAAAATGCCGTTCCCTGGACCTTATATGATTCGATAATTTTCCTTACTCCAAGTATCAGGAATACAGCAGCCGGGAGTGCCGGGTTCAGAATCTGATATTGCGGAAAATAACAGCCTAAAAGAATATAGATCAATGCCGGCAGAAAGTTCCTTTCACTTATGAAGAAAGCACTTGTATTGAAATTCACCAGAAGGACTGCAATCAGAAGAACCAGCAGACATGCAATAAAAACACTGAACAGTGGACTAAAGCTGGTGATGGACATGAGCAGGCCGAAAAGAGGCATTGGCTTTATATCAAAACCCAGGTCTGACGGCAGATGAGGATGCAAAAAAGCACCGGTCCATGTTAACAGAAGAATTATCCCGATCAGAATTATTACATCCGGTCCTGTTTCCCTGAATTTTTTTCGAAGCATAGATAACTAAAGATCAAATCCGATATCTTTTCTGTAATACATATCCCTGAATGACACTGACAATGCATTCCTGTAGGAGCTTGCAACAGCCTCCTTCATAGTTTTTCCCCACGAGCTTACTGCCAGCACCCGTCCGCCTGAAGTAACTACCTTATTACCGGTGATCTTAGTACCAGAATGAAAAATAATACATTCTTCCGTGCTTTCGAGTCCGGAGATCTCATATCCTTTTTCATAATGACCCGGGTAACCGCCAGATACCAGCATGACTGTTGAAACAAAATGTTCATCGATCACAAGGTCACGTTCTTCAAGATCACCTTTTGCCACGCCTTCCATGAGGTCGAACAGATCCGATTTAATCCTGGGAATTATAGCTTCAGATTCAGGATCTCCCAGCCTGGCATTATATTCAATAACATAAGGATCGCCGCTCACATTTATGAGCCCGAAGAAAATAAACCCTTTGTATTCAATACCTTCTTCCCTGAGCCCCTGCATTGTTGGCTCAATAATCCTGATCTTTACTTTTTCCATGAAATCCATCCCGGCAAAGGGTACGGGTGAAACAGCCCCCATTCCACCGGTATTTAGTCCGGAATCACCCTCCCCCACTCGCTTGTAATCCTTTGCCTCAGGAAGAAGCTTGTATGACTTTCCGTCGGTTACAATAAAAACTGATAATTCAATACCTTTCAGGAACTGTTCAATCACAACCTTTTGTCCTGCATCTCCAAACTTGCCATTTATAATTGCATTTGTTTCAGCAGTCGCATCCTCAATGTTTTTAAGAATAACCACTCCCTTTCCGGCTGCCAGACCATCAGCTTTTATAACATATGGCGGTTCAAGGGTTCTTAGAAAGGAATCGGCTTCGTTCAGGTTGGTTTTGTCGAAAGTCCTGTATTTTGCTGTCGGGATGTTATGCCTGGTAAGAAACGCTTTTGCGAAATCCTTGCTCCCTTCAAGACGTGCAGCAGACGCTACCGGCCCTATTACAGGAATGCTCCTGAGGAAGTCATCGTGCAGGAAGAAATCATGTATCCCGCTCACAAGCGGAGCTTCAGGACCGACCACCACCATTCCTATGCCGTGATCAGCAACAGCTTTCTTAACCGCAATAAAATCATCCGGGTCGATCATAAGGTTTGTCCCTGCGGCACCTGTACCTGCATTACCCGGAGCTATGAAAATCCTGCCTGCTTTCTTACTTTGTGCAAGCTTCCATGCCAGTGCATGTTCTCTTCCTCCGGATCCAAGAATGAGAATATTCATCGGAAAGTATTTAAAGGCAATTCAAATGTAGTATTTCATTCCGATAAATAAAATCAGGCGATTTGTTAATCATGCATCTGTGAATCGGTCAGCCTGCTGAATCTGGAGAATGTCTGCATGACATTATCCACATATGTTTTGGAGACAGGAATGTCAATTGAAGAAGGAGTATCGAGCTCTAGTTTCAGTCCATCCTTGTCTTTGCGTATTACCTTAACCTTCTCAAAGTTGACCATGTAAGATCTGTGACATCGGATAATTTCAGTGGCCGAAAAGTTTTCCTCCATTTTTTTCAGAGTTTCACGGAGAAGGTATCTGGAGATTTTTCCCTTGTTCAGATAACATATGTTAACATAATTTTCATCAGATTCGAGATATAAAAGGTTCTCTTTCTTCACAGAGAATCTAAGTACGGATTTGTCGTCATAAAAAGGGATCATATCCCTTACGTTTCCGGATAAGGCCTGTACGCCGGCCATTCTTTCTATCTGTTCCTTTTTGTCGCGCCATGAAAAATAAAGCCACATTATCGAATAAGGAAGTAACAACACAAGGGCGGTATTCCGGGCAGACTGTTTTACAATGTCAATGATAAGACGCTCATCTTCTAAGGCAAACTTCTGGAACAGGGCATAGAAAAGAGCCATTGCCATTATTTCAGCAAATATCCAGGCAAAATAGCTGTAATAATTAATTAAGTGGTTCCTTCCATAGAAGTACAATATTATCCTGCTGATCACAACCACAAGAACCCCCGTCAGTATAACCAGGCTGGAATATGTCAGAAACTCAAGCTGGTTAAGGTCAAACCACCTGTCAGCGCCGAAGGGGAAATAGATATTGATGAAAACAAGGGCAAACAGTGATGTAAATATTATTAACCTGATAATATTCCTTTTTTCGTTCAGATAGGCCGGAATCGGATCCCGAAAATCTGTCATGGGTGAATCAATTACAAAATGCAAATTTAGTTTTTTCCTGCTTATGGTTTATAATTAAAAAAAAATCATCCCATAATGCGAAATTCCGTCACCCGATTTCAATTTTCATCCCAGGGAAGTGTCATACGGCACATTTATTTGTCAGCCTGCCGGTTTGAGGTTTCCTTTGCAGAATTATGGAATACACAAAAGATTTTAATGAGCTGAAATCGATCTTCGATCCCGAAGCGCCGGAGATCAAAATATCCGGATCTTCGATCAGAATTGTAAGTGAGAGATTCCTTTCAGACATTGATCCGGAAGCTTTTTTGAAGAAAGATGATTCTTCCATATCTGAAAATATTTCATTTTCCTATCCTGTTTTTACACCTGAAGACAAAGCAAGCAGGAAAGTAATTTTACTACTGCACGGTCTGAACGAAAGAAGCTGGGTAAAATATCTTGTTTGGGCTTACTGGCTCTCACAATTAACAGGGAGCTATGTGGTTCTTTTTCCGATCTCATTTCATATAAACAGGGCCCCTGCATCATGGACAAATCCTAGGATGATGCAGAATTTTGTCAAAGAGCGCAGCAGGAGCTCCGATGAAATCACAATGTCGACTTTTGCAAATATTGCGCTTAGCAGCAGGCTCACTGAAGAACCTATGCGGTTTTTCAACTCGGGATACCAGACAGCCTTTGATATAGTTAAACTGATGAACCAGATCAGGTCGGGACAACACAAAATTATACCGGCGGGCAGCAGGGTAAACATATTCGCATACTCAATCGGGGCATTCCTTTCACAGATTATGATGATGGGAAATCCCGATAATCTGTTTACCGATTCCAGGCTTTTCATGTTCTGCGGAGGTTCGGTTTTCAGCAATATGCATGGGACCTCGAAGCTTATAATGGACAGCATGGCTTATAACAGGATCTACAGCTTTTACATGAATGATTTTGAAAAGGAAATAAGCCTTAAAAGTCCATTTTCAGAATTTTTCAGGTCATCCCAGATCGGAATGGCTTTCAGGTCGATGATTGATATTGCCAGATTCAGATCTTTCCGCGAAAGCATACTTATAAAACTCAGGGATCAGATCCGTTCTATTGCCCTTAAGCAGGATACTGTGATCCCGGCCAGTGGTATTGTAAACACTATGACCCCCATGACCAGGAATAAGCTTGTACCTTTTGAGGTATGGGATTTTAAGTATCCCTATTCCCATGAAAATCCTTTCCCTGTTTTAAATAATGAGTCAAGCGCTGAAGTTGACAGGAGCTTTGAACGACTGATTAAAGAGGCGGCCTTATTTCTTGCCTGATAATGGCGACATGACAAACTTACAGCCACTGCCCCCGGCATATTTTATGAATCGGTCCAGAAATGACAAACATGAAGAAGTGGCCTTATCATGCAAGACTATGATTGAACCTGGTCTTATTTTCTCCTTAAGGATTTTAAAAACACTTTCCCCGCTAATCTTCTCATCAAAATCGTAAGGCATAAGGTCCCAGAATACTATTCTGTACTTTTTATTCAGCTCCCTGTACTGTGCGGGACAAATATGGCCATAGGGAGGCCGGAATATTACGGAAGAGGTAAACTTCTCTGCCCTGACTGCATTTTCAATATAATCACGGACATTTGTTTTCCAGCCGCTCAGGTGATAATATCCATGATTGCCAATAAGATGCCCTTTTGAAACAATAAGATTGACCAGACCGGGATATTTTTCGGCTTCCCGTCCGCTGCAGAAAAAAGCTGCCTTTAAATTATGGGATTCAAGGATATCAAGAATCTCGGGTGTGGTATCCGGATGAGGACCATCGTCAAAAGTCAGGCATAGTTCTTTAGCGATGGTTGTCCCCCTGAAAACTGCTTCGGGGTATACCAGCCTTAAGAGGGGAAATGGCCTGAGGAGCCTCATTTAGTTTTATTTGCCCGAATACAATATACTGTAATACTTATTCACATCAGATGAAACTGTTTTTACCAGTTCATCCATCTTCAGATTAATTGCCAGATTGTTTATATCAAGAAGAGCCTGCATGTTGATGCCTATAGGGTAATCCATGCCGAATTGCTTACCGGGATCCATACTTATGGCATAATCAAGGTATTCTTTCGAATATTTCATTACATCGTTCAGGACCTTGGTACCCTCTTCTCCTTCTCCTGCCTTTATGAGCACTTCAGCAATCCCGAGCACAAAAAAGTCGTACGGGAGCTTCCCTGCAGGAACTATTTCAAGGCCCCTGTGTGCTGCTTCAACCGCTTTTGCCGTATCGCCCGCTGCCAGAAGTGCTTTCCCGAGATTTCCGAATAAACGCCTGAAATTACTCAGCATCCGTTTGTTATTTTCATCAAGATAGACCGAAGGATCAGCTGCATTTCCCCACTTGTATTTGTTCATTAAATTATCATACATTTCAGAAGTGTCAATCATCCCGAATTCTCCTTCCTCCGGTTTTTCAGTTTTGATCGGAACAATTCTGTATGTAATACCTTCCTGAACAAAGAATTTCTCAAGCCCCTTGTACTGTGTTGAAGGGACAGTGGTTGAAATATACACAGGTCTCTCCCATTTGTTTGTCGAGAGAAGATCCATCATTGCAAGATCTCCCTTGAAAGCATTATTATCGGTGTATTCCCAAATCATCGGTGATTCTATCCTGTTCCTGAAATATTCCTTAACAGTTCCATTTGAAACAACCTTTGCTGAATCGACATCGATAAGGAATTTATTTGAAGGAATGTAATTCAGAAAATCACCTCTGCCGCTGACATCGATCTTATATTTTTTATCATCCTGTCCGGCAAACTGGACAACCTGGCTCAGTTCAACGGGCTTATCAATCCGGTTGTTAACGGGAAGCTGGTCCCTGGTCCCTTCAACATATTTTTCGCGTGGCAGCGTTAGAGGCAACGGATCTGATTTAAAAGCTTTCTGCCTCATCATATCTATATACCATCCTGCCTGAAAGTAGCTCAGATTTGCAACACGGATATCTGTCCTGACCTGCTCAACATCCTGCACGTACCAAACCGGGAAGGAGTCATTATCTCCGTATGTAAAAAGCACGCTGTTCGGGGCGCACGAGACCAGGTAATTAGCTCCAATATCGCGTGCGGTGTACCGTCCTGAACGGTCGTGATCATCCCAGTTCTGAAAAGCCATAAGTAAAGGAACAGCAAACAGCAGAACTACAAAAACTGCTGCGGCAGAGATTTTTCCATTTAGGTATTTCCTGAGATATTCATAAGCGAGCATGAATCCAAGTCCAATCCAGATGGCGAAGGCATAAAATGATCCTGCATATGCATAATCACGTTCCCTGGGCTGATTCGGGTACTGGTTAAGATATAATATTATTGCCACGCCGGTCATAATAAAGAATGCAAGGACAAGCCAGAAACCTTTCCTGTCTTTCCTGTACTGCCATACAAGTCCCGCGATACCCAGTAACAACGGAAGGAAGAAATAGGTATTTCTTCCCTGATTATTATTAAGATCCGACGGGATCTTACCAAGGTCTCCGAGCCTTGCTTCATCAATGAATTTAATACCGCTTATCCAGTTGCCCTGCAGAGGATTGCCGTTACCCTGGTTATCGTTTTGCCGGCCTGCATAATTCCACATAAAGTACCTGAGGTACATGAATCCGGTCTGGTATCTTAAGAAATAACGAAGATTCTCGCCAAAAGTAGGACAAACCAATGTTTCCTTATCGGAGCCTGAAGTTACCGTGTATTTCCTTCCGGTAATCCTGCCCCAGTGTTTGTAAGCCTTCTCATGGTCAGCTTCAGGGCTGTACATCCGGGGAAAAATTGTCATGAATTCTTTTTTGTACTCATATTCCGGACGGAAATAAGGTTCATATTTGCCTTTTATCTTATTATATCCGGCAACCACACTCTTCACGTCGACGATGGGAGCGCTGTAGTAATGGCCGTAAATTTTAGGTGAGCTGCCGTACTGCTCCATATTAATATAATAAGAAAGGGAAAAAATATCCGACGGATTGTTCTGGTTCATCGGAGGCCTTGCCGACGACCGTATCATGATCATGGTGTATGAAGAATACCCGATCATAATAACAGTTATGGCAGTTACCACATAGTTAAGAATTACCCTTCCACTTTTTAAAGAGTACCTGATTCCGAATACAAGTACAGCTATCAAAACAATAATAAAGACGATGAGACCGCTGTTATAAGGCATTCCTATCAGGTTTACAAAGAAAAGTTCAAACCAGCCGGCAACTTTCGGGACCCCGGGTATAAGGAGGAAAACCATCAGATACAACATAACAACAGCCAGAAGAAGTGTTTTAATCACCCCTTTTGTTGTGATTTCATATTTCTTGAAATAGAATACAAAGAAAAGAACGGGAAGCACCAGAAGGTTAAGCCGGTGGATGCCAAGGCCCAGCCCCATTATGTACGCAATAAGAATTATCCATCTTCCAGAATATGGTTTATCAGCCTCTTCCTCCCATTTAAGCATACCCCAGAAAACAAGTCCGGTAACAAGCGATGAAAGGGCATAGAGCTCACCTTCGACTGCGGAGAACCAGAAAGTGTCTGAAAAAGTATAGGCAAGAGCTCCTATGATTCCGCTTCCCAGGATTGCAGGTATATGTACTGATTCAACATCATCGGTACCGGCATAGACTCTCTTTACAAGATGTGTGATTGTCCAGAAAAGGAACATGATTGCAAAGCCGCTGCATATGGCCGACAGGGCATTCATCATCATTGCAACCTTTGAAGCATCTCCCAGTGAGAAAAGGGTCACAATCCGGCCTATCATTAGAAACAGGGGAGCCCCCGGGGGATGACCTACCTGAAGCCTGAAGGATGAAAGGATGAATTCCCCGCAATCCCAGAAGCTCACTGTCGGTTCAATAGTCAGGAGGTAAACGAATGCTGACACTGCAAAAAGGACCCATCCGGTGATTGTATTCAGACGACGGAAGTTGCCCAGTATTGGATTCATAACTGAGTTTGTTTGATTATCAATGAGACAAAGAACGCAAAAAAATATTATTTGTGCACAAACCGTGCTCTATTTAACTTCATTTTAACTTGAGACTAATTTTGTTACTTTTGCCATAAAGAGCCTGTTTTATGAGATACAGCGTAATATTGACCGTGCTTCTTGCTTTAAACGCTTTTACTGGTATCAGCCAGGAGAAAACCGGAATATCCGTTTCAGAAGGTGATCTTTATTTTAATTTCAGGAACACCAGTTTTGTAAAAAATAACGAGTATTCCAATCCTATAACTGAAGGATACACTCTGATCGGTTATTTCATTCAGCCTGAACTTGTTTACAGGCCTGCTGAGAAAGTGACCCTTCGGATCGGGACACATCTTCTCAGCTATTCGGGAACCAATAAATTTTCGCTGATCAAGCCGGTTTTTTCCACTTTATGGCATTTTTCTGAAAACACCTTCTTCACAATAGGTTCGTTAACGGGCAGTGACAAACACAGGATGCTCGACCCGCATTTTAATAAGGAAAGGATCTACAATGCCTTTTCGGAAGACGGCATTCAGCTAAGGACCTCAAACGATAACTTCTTCAGTGATACGTGGCTAAGCTGGGAAAACTATATTTTCAGAGGTGACAACGAAAGGGAAATTTTTACGGCAGGTGAATCATTCAGATATGCATTACCTGCATTTGCAGGTCTTTTCAGGATTGAGTTCCCACTCCAGATCCTGTTCAGGCATTACGGAGGTCAGATAAGTGATTACCCTGAACATGTGGAGACCTTCATGAATATTGCTGCAGGAGCCAGGGCTAAAATTGACATTGATGAATCACGAAATGGCAGTATAGGTATGGAGTGTCTTGCGTTTTTTGGAAGCTGCCTGACCGGAAATGCAGTTTCAGGAATTAATAATGGTTATGCTGACTGGTACAAGTTATTTTATTCCCTGAGGGGACTGGAGTTGGAAACAGGATTCTGGAAGTCACATGATTTTTATGCTCCGAATGGTAATTTCATTTTCGGTTCCGTATCGGATCATATTGGGAATCTGGTAATTTCCCAAAGAAAACTGATTACCGGGTCAGTCAATATCAGGCTTCCATATAAGGACTTTTTCGAGTTTTATTTCGGATTTGACGGGTATTACGACACTGACCTCAGGCGTTTTGATAATGCAATGATGCTGCATATCCGATTAGATAAGCTGATAAAGATAGCTACAATTAAAAATCCCTGAATTTATAACTCATCCCCCAACCCCTTTTTCTTTATTTGAATTTTTTAATCCGCTCTCCGTTTCCTTCCTTAAGACTCAAGGAGTGTATAATATCTCCAGGGATTGCTCTTCCATGGTTCTCCTGCATAATCTATCCCGATCCTCGGACCTGTTTTATAAGCAGGAGTTATACCCGACTCTTCTATCCAGATCCTTTTCGAATCAACAAGATCTTCACCATAAAATGACCTGTCAATTCCAAGGAGTTTTGTGACACGCCCAGGTCCTGTGCAGCCTTTCAGCCCCCTTATCAGGACAGCCTGTGGATCGTTTTCCATGCCCGTAACAATGTTAAGCATCCAGTACATGCCATATACAAAATACATGTAGAGTCTTCCCCCTTCATGGAACATCATTTCAGTCCTCGGTGTGCGCCCCTTTGAAGCATGGCAGGCTTTGTCGTCAGATCCCCTGTAAGCTTCAGTTTCGGAAATAATGAACCTCCGGATCAAATCATTTTCTGACTTTACTGCCAGCACTTTGCCCAATAATTCAGGTGCAACCTCAAGTACATCACGGGTAAAAAAGTTCCTTTCGGGTCTTATGATTCCAGCAATTGATTTAATAGGCTTTTTTTCCGTCATATTCATCCCATTTCCTGAAAACTTCCTTTGCTTCATGATCATCCAGATGAATGAAGGTCACCTGGCGCATTGAAGGATCGAGGGAAATCTCATTATAGATATACTCGTCATCAAATCCTGAAGCCTCTGCATCATGGCGCCCTGAAGCATATATAACCCGTTTTATTCCGGACCAGTAGATTGCTCCAAGGCACATTGGGCAGGGCTCGCAAGAAGTATAAAGGACACAATCTTCGAGGTTGTGTGTCTTTAACAAACGGGCAGCCTCCCTTATAGCAAGTATTTCGGCATGGGCAGTCGGGTCATTATTCAGAACAACTCTGTTACCCGATCCTGCAATTATTCTCCCTTCTTTGGAAATGACTGCACCAAACGGACCACCCCCGGTGCTTATGCCGGAAGAGGCAATCTCAATTGCTTCCTTCAGTAATTTCCTGTCATCTGACATTTTTCGTAAACATTTTTTGTTTTCCGTGACAATACTTCAGGTAAAAATAACACTATTGTCTGTCTAAAAAGTTTGAGATTCTTCGCTTCGCTCAGAATGACAAGCCTTTAGTGAGTTAGAGGGTTGGAGAGGGTGGCTGGAGGCTGTGTCTCCAGCCACCCTCTCCTCAAAAACACAAGTAACTGTCATTCTGAGCGGAACGAAGAGAAGCGAAGAATCTCCTACTCATTTTAAGAGTTTTCCGGACAATAGTGTAAAAATAACCTTAGTTTTGATTACCAAATATAAAATCTGTCCAATATTCTTTTTTTTTAGGAAATATATTGTATTTTTGCAGACCCAAAATAAGGGGTTTTAACATTAAATTCTAGTGTTATTTATAAAAACAGATAAAAAGTGAACACCTTAAGTTACAAAACAATTTCAGCGAACAAGGAGACCGTGAACAAGGAGTGGGTGATAATTGATGCAGAAGGAGCTATTCTTGGCCGGCTTGCAACCGTTGTGGCATCAACTCTCAGAGGAAAGCATAAAACTAATTTTACTCCTCATGTTGATTGCGGTGACAATGTAATAGTTATTAATGCCGGGAAAGTCTCCCTGTCGGGGAAGAAATGGTCCGATAAGGATTATGTCCGCCATACAGGTTATCCCGGAGGTCAGAGATTCACGACTGCTCAGGAGATGCTGAAAAAGAATCCCATAAGTCTTGTTGAAGAGGCTGTAAAAGGAATGCTTCCAAAAAGCAGGCTTGGAAAGGCTATATATAAGAACATGCATCTTTATGCTGGTCCTTCTCATCCTCATGAAGCCCAGAAACCAAAGAAATTAGAATTATAATACAACATTAAGGAACAGATATGGAGCCAGTAAATGCCCTTGGAAGAAGAAAAGCAGCCGTTGCCAGAGTATTGTTAAGTGATGGTAAGGGAAAAATTACAGTAAATAACAGGGATTATAAAGAATATTTCGGAGCTGAAACGTTGCAGTATGTCGTTACTCAGCCGCTCGTTGCCCTGAATGCCGTCGAAAAATATGACATCAATGTAAATCTTGATGGCGGAGGAGTAAAAGGTCAGGCTGAAGCTCTTCGTCTTGGGATCACCAGGGCGCTTATCCAGATCGATGCTGAAAACAAAGCAGTGCTCAAGGCAGAAGGTTTTGTCACCCGCGATCCCCGCGAGGTTGAAAGGAAAAAACCGGGTCAGCCGAAAGCACGCAAGAGATTCCAGTTCAGCAAACGCTAGGAATTAACAGATCAACC
>JBBSAP010000043.1:0-27238 GCA_038252165.1 Bacteroidales bacterium
ATTAACAAATTGGGCCGGGATAATAACCGCCTGCAGGCCATTTTTACCGAGAGATGGTTTTTGTTGCCAAAAATCCCCCTGCGCATCAAAAAACTAGCGGAAGTTAATAAAATGGGAGACATTATGGACAGACACTAATTAGAAGTTAAACAACCTTCATATTCACCGGATCCCATTTAATTATCTTCTTCTGGAAATAGCTGTCGTTGCAGGCCAGTGTAGGCGCTGCAGCCCTGAACCCAAACTCGGGACCCTCAACCAGAGGCTTATTGCTCCGAACACCATCGAAGAAGTTTATAAAATGCTCAAGGTGCTCATCAAATCCTTCGGGCGCCACATATTTGACACCGGGTTTCACCGGCCTCTTCTGCTCCTCCGCGGTATATTTCTGGTTGTACTGCTTCATAAGCTCGTCCTGCATCGCCTGCGGATATGAGTAAAGCGAATCCCATCCACCAATTCCGGGGGCTTTTGACATTATGCTGTTGGTCAGGTTGAATCCGCTGTCGAGCATTTCCATTACTCCTTCACTGCCGATAAACCGTGTCATGCCTTTGTCGCCCTGGCCGCTGACGAAATTCACCCTGAGCATTACCTGAAATTCAGGATGGTCCTTCGTTTCCGGATATTGCATAATTCCAACCATAACATCCGGAACATCCCTGCCGTCTTTCCAGAAACACAGTTGTCCGGAGGCAAAAATTGTCTCAGGACCCTTTGAATCGGTCAATAAATGAATGCCTGACAGCAGATGGACAAACAGGTCTCCTGCAACACCGGTTCCGAAATCACGGTAATTTCTCCACCAGAAGAATTTCTTCGGATCATATGGCATTTTGGCCATTCCTTCAATATACCGGTCCCAGTCAACCGTCTGGGGCGATCCGTCAGTTGGCATCGTATATTCCCATGCTCCCAGGGCATCCTGCCTGTCGAACGATGCCTCAACGCAATTCAGCTTGCCGATTGCACCTGATTTATATAATTCCTTAGCCTTGCGGTAAACAATGCTGCTGACGCGCTGACTCCCCACCTGCATTGGCTTTCCGGTTTTTTTCTGCGCAGCTATGACAGAAAGACCGTCGCTGATCTTCTGAACGACCGGTTTTTCACAATATACAGCTTTGCCGCTGTTCATGGCATCAATGGCAATCCTTGCATGCCATTGATCGCTTGTGGCAATTATTACGGCATCAATATCTTTCCTGTTGAGCAGTTCGCGGTAATCACGCGTGGTGTAGACGTTTTTTCCGTACTTCTCCTTTGCCCGTGTCAGCCTGCCGTTGTAAAGGTCACAGGCAGCAACCAGTTCAACACCCGGCACCTTCAGGGCGGTGTCAGTATCGGCATTCCCCATGATTCCCATACCGATGGTGGCAACCCGGATCTTGTCATTCTGACTGATCCGCGGTGCATACGGGATTGTAAGTGTCCTGGTTTCATCAATGGCCATTGTCTGAAGAGTGCCTGCTGCAAGCAGAATGGAAGAGCTTCCGATCTGCCTGATAAATTTTCTGCGCGAGGATTTGGCTTTCATTTTCGTCTTATTAGTAATTAAATATTTAAAAAAATACTTTTATTAGTGGCTTGAATATTGCTATAAAGTTAAACAGTTGATCGGAAAAGTATGAATATTTGAAGGAGATTTCTCTCTTCGCCCGGAATGACAGGATATTTTTAATTCTTTGGAGGGAACCCGGCGAAAATAAATAAGTGCATTCATTTATAATTTTAATAAAAAGATATTGTTCCGGGTAAAGTATTTATCGTAATACATATATTATTTACTGTAATACAATATGTATTTCTTCTTACTTTCATTTTGATACCGTAACTCTAAACCCTGCCCTTCCCCTTATAGCCAATGGGAATGGTGTAAATATTTAAAATTATGGACTATTCTTCCAGGGAAGTCCAGGTATAAGGCTGTACCCCACCTGCCATATTGGAAAATGCAGAAACAATGATCTTTCTCTTAGTATTAAGGCGTGGCTGGCTTCTTTGATCTCTTTTATGAGGTAAGCGGCACATACTATTGGATGGATATGTGATAACATATGGTTATGGGAAATCTGATTGATATGCTATCATGACAATAAAACACTGCATCATCGACAAGGACTTTGCACACGTGCAAAGATTTTAAAATTCTATGTTAGAAAACTGGCGCATTTGCTTTTACCCCAACCCACATCCCAATTTCTTTAGCAAAAGTAAAGAGTCCATTTTACGACCAAAGAATGACAGATATTTACATAAGAAATAAGCTCGATTTTGTGTAACTTAACCTGCGAAAGAAAGCCATGATTTATCTATGTTAAACCAGAATCCGGAACAAATAGCACGTGATAATATTGACAGACAGCTTATTGCTTGCGGCTGGATTATTCAAAGTGTTAAAGATGTTAACCTTCATCGTGCCTACGGGAAAAACATTATGATAAATTATTTTGAAAAAGACGTTCGAAGGCAAATTGTTATGACGGGAAAATGTAAATCAATACGTTTATCCGTAGGGACGGGTCGCGACCCGTCCCTACGAATCGACGACGGCAGGTATAATGAAAGAACGTAAAACAATCCGGTTACCAGGATACAATTATTCATCGGATAATTTGTATTTTATTACATCGTGCGTTCATGACCGGATTTGTTGTTTTGGGGAAATTACCGCCGTCCCGTCCCAACAAAAAACATCCAACCCGCAAATGGTTTTAAACGAATACGGCAAAATTGCCGAAAAACAATGGTATTGGTTGGCGGAACAATATCCATATGTGGTTTTACATGAATTCGTTGTGATGCCAAATCATGTCCATGGGATAATCGAAATCTATCGGGGGCATATTGTAGGGACGGGTCGCGACCCGTCCCTACAACAAATCAAAATAAAATCATTATCCGAATTGATGGGCGCATACAAAACCACCGTATCCAAGCAAATTCATCTTTCGGGATTTATTAAATTTGCCTGGCAACGATCATTTTACGAACATATTATTCGTAATGAGAAATCGTTGGAAACAATTTCTGAATATATTACGAGCAACCCTTTAAATTGGGAACATGATGATTTTTACAATATGTGAGATAAATGTTTATTGTTTAAGTTAAAGGTGCAGCGCACCGTAATATTTATACCTGGAAGTAAATTACTAATTTTAATTGAAAAATATGGCAAAACAAAAATCATCTCAAGGGAAATGCATCTATTGCAACCAAATGTTTTCACAATCTGAAATAGGGAAACACATTTCCAAACACCTGACTGAGAAAGAAAAGACCGATGCCGGGGCTAAACCGAAAAATTTCTTTCATATTGAAGTAGAAGCAGATGAAATGTTCCTCCATCTGCTGGTAAAAGGAAATATCAAAATGGAGTCTGTTGACTTTTTCCTTCGCGGTATCTGGCTCGAGTGCTGCGGCCATATGAGTGGATTCGGCAATTCCCATGGAGAAATAGATATGAACGAAAAAGTTCAAAATGTCTTTGCTCCTGGAATAAAGATTTATCATGACTATGATTATGGCTCAACAACCAGAATCTTTCTTAAAGGACTGAACAATTATCAGTTGAATCTGAAAGAAAGCCTTCTCCTTCTTTCACGCAATGAACCGTTAAAAATAATGTGCTCAATCTGTAAAACAGAACCGGCGGTTAACTTATGCTCTATCTGCTTTTATGATGAAGAATCATTCTTTTGTGAATCATGCTCAGAAAAGCACGGGGAAACTTGCGAAGATTTTGCAGATTATAGCTGCATGCCCATAGTGAACTCTCCCAGGATGGGTGTGTGTGGTTATGAAGGTGGAACAATTGATGTGGAAAGGGATGGCGTATACAGGAAAACTTAAATAATGGAGCAAAATAATTTGACCAAATAATATTAGTCAATGAGCAGTAACACAAATTCAATAGTAAGCAAGGTATGGTCATTTTGTAATCCACTGCGTGATGTTGGTGTAGGTTATGGAGACTAACAAAAAGGAATACTTGGGCAGATTTTTACCAAGAGTCAGAATAAAATTCAGGATCCTGCCATGCTCGCAAAGGTTATTGACATGATCAACAGCGAAAACTGGCTTGTAATGGGCGCCGATGTTAAAGGGGATATCTATGAAGGATTGCTGGAGAAAAATGCTGAGGACGTTAAGAGCGGCGCCGGTCAGTATTTTACTCCTCGCGCATTGATCAGAGCCATGGTGGAATGTATTCAGCCTAAACCAATGAAAACTATTGCTGATCCTGCTGGAAAAAGATGATTTAACATATAACAGGCAGGACTTTGGGGCAACCACAAGCAACAAGCAGTTAAACTTTGTTCAGCATATCCGGACAATGTTAAAAACGACCGGCGTTGCAGCAATTGTTGTCCCCGACAATGTTCTGTTTGAAGGAGGTGCCGGAGAAACTGTCCGGAAAAAACTGTTGGAGACTACTGACCTTCATACTATTCTTCGTTTACCCACAGGTATTTTCTATGCCCAGGGTGTAAAAGCAAACGTTATTTTCTTCGATAACAAAGAAGCAGGCAAAACTCCGTGGACAAAAGAAATATGGGTATATGATTATAGGACTAACATTCACCATACTCTTAAGAAAAACCCGTTAAAACATGATGATCTGAAGGATTTTATCACATGTTACAATTCAGGTAACCGGCACAAACGAAAAGAGGTATTTAACGCTGAAACAAATCCGGAAGGTCGATGGAGAAAATTCACCTATGAAAAAATTATTAACCGTGACAGAACCAGTTTAGATATTACGTGGCTTAAAGACAGCGCAAAGCCCTCACCTGAGCCAAATTTCACAGGGCCAGCCCGCAGGGAAGGCGACAGAGGCAGGGTTAAGAAAAGTAATATTATCTTTGACGCAGTATTACATTCAGCATTTTCATTTTGATTTCTTCATGAAAATCAGGTTTTCATATTATCTGTTTTCCCTTTTTTTTCCTGTGGTGTTTCTTCATGGATGCCGCAAGGTGAGCGATGATAACACCGATCCCGAAAAAGAAGTTTTCAACTTCATTGTTACTGATTCGCAGCGGGCATATATTAATGCAAGCCGGGGGGAACAGTACGAAATTAATGACCCGCTTCCTGAATTGCAGTTTGCAGGTAACATTTATACAATCGACCGGTTCGAGATCCGGGGCGACGGGACTCTCAATTTCTACCGCAAGGGATTTGGCGTTAATATGGACAGCAAAATCACTCTCCGGAACCCCGCTGAGCAGACAGAAAGGAAGTATGAAGAATTCAAGCTGCTGGCTATGGTATATGATTACACCTATATAGAAAACTGTACGGCTGCCGGCTTGTTCAAAGAAGTCGGGTTATGGCCTGTTTACGACTTCTTCACCGAGGTAAGGATAAATGATCATACCCAGGGCTTATATCATTTTATCGAAGATCCCTTTGAATATTTTATCGAACAAAAGAATTCTCCATTTGTGGTACGACGCGGTTATAATCATGTTATAAAGGCTTTTTCAGCAAGCCCCGGCAACCTGCAGAATCTGGATGCATATATTGCCCGCTTTAAAAGGATATATTCAATTCTTCCATTGTATTCAGGTCGTCAGATGTATGATACTCTTTCGTACTATATCGATATGGAACAGTATTTTACAAAGCTGAGCATCGACATGCTTGTAAAGAATGGTGATTATACCGATGAAGTTATTTTTTATACAAAGATCAAAAACGGGAAAGAAGTATTGGGGGTGTTTCCATGGGATTATGATGATATTTTTTCAGACCAGCCTCACGAAATAGGAAATCCATGGGCTCCGGGTACGGTCTTTGGACACAGGGAGTATTACAGCATGGACGATGTAATTGCTGATGTTGGTTCAAAATTACTCTATTCCATTGAAGAAGATCTTGACTATAAAATTGCCAAAGACAGTTTTCTATATCAGGAATATCTTAAAACACTGGAGAGCGTTATTGAAAAAATCGATCCGGCTGCCATTGACAGGGTTTTTGATTACACTAATGAGCATATCGGGGCATTTTATGATAACGAGTCTATAATTGAACAGTCAAAATACGATGTTGACGAAACAAATTATAGCCTATTTGTAAGTAATCTTTCAGAGAAGAGGCAAATGCTCAAGGAGAGAAGAACCTGGATACTGGAGGAACTTGATAAACAGAAAAACCGTCAGAGATGAAATTTAAAAATCTGTTGTTCTGTTTAATTTTAATATTTCTGTTAACCGGTTGTAAAAAGAGGGACGATAATATAATAACCGGACCTCCTGAGGGATGCATCAACCTGTCGGAGCTGGAAACACAGCAGGATTATTATTTGCCTTTTGGGCTCATAAATGACGGCGCCGACATTAAGTCAGCAATCCTTAACAATAAGATTATTGGTCTTTCAACCGGAAACTTCATTGAGTTCAGCGAAACCGGGTTTTATGAGCTGATCCTGATTTACAAAGATCCGAATCGGGAAAATGACACTATTCTGTTCACAACAAAAACAGAAGAGAGGGAAGATTCAGAATGGGGGATCAGGAAATGGGTGCCGGATCCGTTTGAACCGGTACTGATGGGCCAGGAAAATGTTGAAATAATTTACCCGCACAGGTATGCCGACTCAATTAAATTGCCGTTTATTTTTTATGTTAAGGAAGCAGGATCACTAAAAGAGATATACTGTAAAGGCAAATGCCTGACATCGGGAGACACTTTCAACATAAAAATGGGTGTGGGCTCAGTGAACATTGCAGCATCGGCTATTTCAAACAAGGTTGATTTCAGGGTGGGCGGCCGGCAATTCAGCGCTTCGCCGGTAAAAGTCACTCATACCGATATGGAACTGAAGGGTACCATTAATTCTCCTCTTGAAATTTCCGCAAACAACCTTGTAAGGATCACAGGGAACCTTACTATTGCATCCGGCGGATCTTTAACTGTAAGAGAAGGAGCTTTAATACTGATTGATGAGGGTGTGGATATTAATTTAAGCGGTCCGGCAATTTTCGAAGGCAGTGCCGTAAATCCTGTACTTGTTACATGCAGCAGAAAAAGCAAATTCTGGGGTGGTTTCATCACCAGGGAAACCGGGGGTACAATTGAAGCACAATATACTATTTTCAGCCAGAGCGGTTACCATAATTCGGAAGGCTATAATTGGGGACATTCAGGAAGACAGGCATTGTTTTACACTGAGAACAGCAGCCTGACCCTGGATCATTGCTTTATGACTGATCATATCGGCCAGATATTTTATCCTCAGAATTCCACTCTGATCTTTGATGATATTCTTGTGCAGCGTGTCCAGACAGGAGGACAGGTAAACTATTCTGATCTTACTATCCGGAATTCTGTCTTTACTGATTTCCCTGATGATTCGTATGTTTTCCGGGATGAAGATAATGATGCCCTTTACCTCAGTGCATCTGATGCTGAGATTGAAAATACAATTTTTATGTTTGCCAAAGATGACGGACTTGATTCAGGAAACGAGGAAGGAGGAGATATCAATCTTACAAACTGCAGGTTTGAAGCCTGCTTCCATGAAGGGGCAGCCTTGTCGAGCGGTAATTCAGCCGTTAAAAACCACACATTCACGGAGTGTACTTTCATCAACTGCGGACAGGGTCTGGAGCTTGGATTCAGCTCACCGAACCATACTGTTGTGGCTGATAAATGTTTGTTTTTATATAACGGGGTCGGCATCAGGTATGGAGATAATTATGAATGGTCGGAAGTGGATGGCAAAATGCTGATTAAAAATTCATTTTCATTATACAACGACAGGGATGTATGGAATATGGTCCGCAAGACCTGGAGCCCGGGGATTGAAAAAATGAGTTTCGATAATACAAGGGTTTCCGCAAAATGTCCCCAGTATCCCTGGCTTGATATTTACGGAAAATAGATTTTCCGGCTGATCCGGCTTATTTGTTCTCTCCTTTTACCAGGATCTTATCGATCCTGTTCCCATCGATATCAACAATTTCAATCACATACCCGTTAAAAGTAAATTTGTCCCCGATCTGCGGTACCTTATCAATGTGGTCAAGGACAAATCCGGCAACAGTAGTGTACTCCGTATTTTCAAGATCTGTAATGTAATTGTCAAAGACTCCGTCAAGGATCTCCACAGGAGCGTCGCCGCTGATCAGATATGATTTATCGTCGCGGACAAAGATATCGGGCTCAAATGAATCACCTGCTTCCGGAAACTCCCCGATAAGGTTTTCCAGAATATCGTGAAGTGTTATAATTCCTTCGAGGGTGCCATATTCATTCACAACAACACAAAAATGTATTTTCCCCTTCTTAAAAAGATTCAGCACCCTGGGAGCATCAGCGCTTTCAGGGACGAACAGAGGTTGTGTGATGAGCTCAGCAATAACTGTATTTTCCTGTAATGTGCAGGCCTTCAGGAAATCTTTTACATAAAGTATTCCTTGAAAATTATCGAGATTTTCCCTGCAACAGATAATTCTGCTATGCTTACTGTTAAGAACGATCTCTTCCTGTCTGCTTTCAGGTTTATTAAGGTCAATCCATTCAACCTCCATCCGGTGTGTCATCAGATGCTTTGCTTTCTTGTCAGCAAAATAGAATACTTTTTCATGGATCAGGTCCTGATCTTTTGCAATAACGCCTTCCTTTGATGCTGTTTTCAACATATGCCTGAGCTCCCCCTCAGTTATGTGGTGTGTCTGCCTTTTAATCCCAAGCAGCTTATTGATCAGAGATGTAGAGAATGACAGAAATTTCACAACAGGATAAAACATTACACTGAACCAGTATATAGGCGGGGCTATTCTGACAGCAATTTTTTCAGGGTTGCTTAAAGCAATAGTCTTAGGAACCAACTCTCCTATTACAATCGAAAAATAAGTTATTGTAAGAACAGTGATTGTCATGGATATCTCTTCGGCAGAATTTTTAAGCAGGTCAAATTTCAGGAAAAAGGGAGTAATATCGCCAGCAATTCTCAGCCCGCCGAAAATACCTGTTAAAATCCCGGTCAATGTTATTCCGGTCTGGATTGAAGAAAGAACGCTATTCGAATTCTCAAGCAGTTTCAAAGCAGTTTTTGAGCCTTTGCGTCCTTCATTTTTAAGTTGTTCCAGTCTTGTTTTTTTACTTGAAACAAGGGCAATTTCCGACAGAGCAAAAAATCCGTTCAGAAGGATAAGAAGTGTAATGACCAATAATTCCATATCAAAAATGTATCAGCTACTGCCCTGCTGTTTTTAATTAATGAGATAAAGATATTGCAAATATGCTAAATTTGCCCACCTTACTGACAAACAATGGACCAGCTTAAAGATAATCCCATGTATCGTCACCTGATGATCCTGGGGATTTGTGCAGGTGCCGGACTTCAGGGATGGACCGCCCTTTTCACTAATTATGCAAAGGAGGTAGTTGGTGTAAACGGATTTCAGATAGGTATGGCACAGGCTGTCCGTGAGATCCCGGGTTTTTTATCTTTCGCTGCCGTTTATCTTATGTTTGTCTTCAGAGAGCACCGTTTATCAGCATGGTCTGTTGTTTTGCTTGGAGCAGGAATAGCTATAACAGGAATCTTCACTTCATTCGGAGGACTACTGACGACAACCTTTTTAATGTCGGTAGGATTTCATTTTTTTGAAACCACCAACAAATCGCTTACGGTTCAATATTTCAACACAAGTGAATCACCGGTGGTCTTTGCAAGGATGAGGGGTTACACCGCGCTGGCAAATATTGTGATTGGTTTCATTATCTGGGCTCTTTCATTCTTTCTGCCTTATATGTATACATTTCTTCTGCTTGGAGTTATTTTAAGCCTGGCCGGGATAAGCATGCTTTACGGCAATCCTGTCAGGAAAGAGGTCCCTCGTCAGCATAAAAGACTTATTTTCAGGAAAAAGTACTGGTTGTTTTATGTACTTAACTTTTTAGCCGGAACCCGCCGCCAGATTTTTACGGTTTTTGCAATATTCCTGCTTGTCGACCACTATAACCTTGGATTGAGAATTGTTACAGGAATCTATGTAATAAACTATGCACTCACCTACCTGCTCAATCCGCAGATTTCAAAGGCACTGAACAAATACGGTGAACGGGTTGTGCTTTCGCTTGAAAGCGCATCGCTTATTGTGCTGTTTCTTGGTTACGCGTTTATCAGCAATGTATGGGTTGTTGTGGGCTTGTTTATACTCGACAGTATATTTTTTAATTTCTCGATAGGCCTCAACACCTATCTGCAAAAGACGGCCGAACCTGAAGATTTAGGCTCTTCAACAGCTATCGGTTTTACAATCAACCATATTTCAGCAGTAATAATTCCTTTTTTTGGAGGTGTTTTGTGGATGCTCAACTGGCGACTGCCGTTTTTTGTAGGGACTTGTTTTGCATTATTATCCCTCATCTTTACCCAGAAGATTGACACCGGATATCATAAAAAAAGAAATTTTATTTTTCGAGAATCTGTTTAAGGTTGTTCAGTCCACCTTCAAGATCTTTACCGAGCATGGCATCCATGTCCATAAGCAGAAGAGACAGGTTCATCGGGTATTTAATTTTTCCGTAAATGCCCCATATGACTGAAGTAACGCTGTCGTTGATACTTTCAAATGACATGAAAGCTTTATCGGTTGATTTCATGGGCTCATAAAAACGAATCTCATAATCAATCCGTTTACCTTCGTCTATACCGGTTATCTCCTGTTCACCCCTTCCGGCATCTTTGTTCTCGCTGTCCCACCCTGATATAAAGCCAACTGTTCCGTCGGTTCCACGGAATTCTGTTTTCATGTTTGGATCTATCTTTGCCCAGACACTGTATTTGTTCTGATTTTTCAGGTATTTCGCAAAATCAAACACAACTTGTTTTGGTGAATTCATTGTCACTTCCCGTTCAACTGAATATTCCTTTCGGGCAAAGGCTGCCACAAATAAAAAAATCACAATAATCAGTAGAAGAAGGAGTCCTGCAATCTTAAGGACTTTTTTCATTGTAAAATAGTTTTTGTTTTATGCCCAGCTTTTAAATTCCATGTAGCATATTGAAGCTAAACAATTATCGTCACAATAAGTTCAATCTGTTGCTCTTAATATTCAGCTCTTTTAGATGGGATTATCCAGAGGCTGTCTCAAAATCCCTTTGTGTAACTTCGTGATAACCTTTGTGTACCTTAGTGGTTAATTTTAAATCATTGAACCACAAAGGGTCACAAAGGAAGGCACAACGTCACACGAAGGAATTGATTCCAAGCCCTGAAAGGTCTAAATATATTACAGATATTTTTTCAGCAGCTTTTGTGTGTTGCGCACACCTTCATCCTCCGGCTGGTTTATCCCTTCGTATTCAATGCCAATAAATCCTTTAAAGCCCGATGCTTTGACAATGTCTATCAATCTCTTATAATCCATTAATGGCTGTTCTCCCTTGCTGTCAAAATCATAGGTTTTAGCACTTACTCCTTTAGCATATGGCAGCAATTGCTGAATACCTTTATAAATATCATACATATCCGTACAGCCCTCCTGAATGGTTCCCCATGGATGTGAGATACAGAAATTCCCGAAATCAGGAAGTGTGCCGACATTATCCCTTCCGACCTGTTTCATTACATCTGTCAGCCACTCTGCATTGGAAGTTACGCTGCCATGATTTTCCACTACGATATTTACCTGCATGGGTTTTGCGAATTCCCCAAGTAGGCTCAGTGCATCAACTGAAGCTTTTTTCCTGTCGACCGCACTACCTTCACCATGAAGATTAACTCTTACGGTCACGCATCCCAGTACTTTTGCAGCTTCGATCCACTTTTTATGATTATCAACCGATTCAAGTCTTTCTTTTTGATCTGTTGAAGAAAGGGGCCCCTCGTCATCACACATCAGCAGATGGTTTAACACACCGGCATCCTGGCTTCTTTTAAGCATCTCATTCAAATATGCCCTGTTCTTTGCAGCTTCTTTGAAGTTCATTTTTGTCCCACCAAAGAAACCGTTGACATATTCCACGGCCGATATGCCAAACTCATTCTTTGCCCTTGAAGCAAAATCAAGATGATCCATTTTACCTGTTTCCAAAGTCCTGTGAAAGGACCATTCAGCCAATGATATTTTGAAATCAGGATCCTGCGATAAGGGTAACCCGAAAGAAGAGCATGTCATTAAGGCTCCTGCACTAAGCAGAGATTGTTTAATAAAATTCCGGCGAGTTTTCATTTATCAGCTGGTCTTTAGATATTTATAAATATTGCAAATCCTACACTAAAGTTAATAAAAGTTTTACTGGATATTTTGACAATCGCTTAAATAAAAGCAAGGCCTTTTATCATATTTCGATAATTTTTCAGAAATTTAAAGTCTCGACTCTTATTAAGGACAACATAGGAATTTAAATAATTTAACTGTTACTGCCATGAAAAACAACAATCGTCGCGAATTCCTCAAAAAGAGCATCATTGGTATTTCAGGTGCAGCCCTTGTGCCAGGCACTTTAAAAACCGTTCCGGCCTCTGACACATTCAATGCTCTTCCTCAATTGCCTGTCCGTACTCTTGGCAAAACGGGAATCAAAACACCGCTTATAAGTTTTGGTACGTCAGGTGCACTTGATACCGGGTTTATCAGATCGGCATATGAAGCAGGCATTAAAATGTTCTTTTCTGCTACATATTATGGTGAGGGAAATAATGAAAAAATAGTCGGCGAAGGACTTAAAAGCCTCCCTCGCGATTCATTCGTGGTTGGCACAGCTGTACCGCCGGATGGATTTGACAACCGTACAGGTACTTTTTCAAAACCCTTTGATCCGGAGGCATATATTAAAAAAGCTGAAGGCAGTCTGAGCCGCTTTGGCCTGGATTATGTCGACTTTTTCCTTTTTCCATATGCAGGGAAAAGATCGACGGTTCTTGATGAAGGCGTTCTTAAAGCAATGGATCGTCTGAAAAAACAGGGGAAGACACGTTTTGTCGGTATTGCATCACACAGCGACACCGAAGAGGCTTTAAAGGCAGCTGCTGAATCAGGAATATATGATGTGGCAATGATTTCATACAACTACAAAATCAAGGATATCGAATCATTGAATTCAGCTATTGCTGTTGCTGCAAAAGCAGGTATCGGAATAGTCGGGATGAAGACAACTGCTGGTGTTTACCGCGACAGGTCAGGGTTACAGCCAAATTCTGATGCCGTTTTGAAATGGGTTTTGCAGAACGAAAATATCGCATCCATAGTTTCAGGGATGACATCACTGGAACAGCTTCAGAAAAATCTTGCTATGATACGGAATCTTAATATGACAGAACAGGACCTTAAAGACCTGAAACTGGCATCGGTTGTTTCGGAAACCGGACTCTATTGCCAGCAGTGCGGGGAATGTCTGCCTCAGTGCCCTCATAATCTTGATATTCCGACTATTATGAGGAGTTATATGTATGCATACGGGTATAAGAACAGTGCTCAGGCATATCACAATCTTGCAAATGCCAATATTCCTGCCAAACCATGTGAAATATGCGGGTCATGCAGTGTGAATTGCTCCTCCGGATTTGATGTAAGAAATAAAATTATGGATATTGCAAGGCTTCAGGCTATCCCGGAGGAATTTCTGAAAGCGTAATCAATCGGTTTGAGGTACGGTGTGTGGGGTACGGGGAACTGAAAAGTGCGTTGAGTTCACTGGCACTGATGTTTTGTGACGGGTTGAAATTGCCCGATGACATATATTTCAGAATGCTGCTGTAAAGCTGACGCGCCTCAGGCTTTTCCTGAACCGATCTCAGATCGGACATGCAGACCAGTAATTTCCCTTTTCCGACAGCAAATTCAAAGATCAGTCCCAGCTTATGGTTTCTTTCAAAATTATCGACTACCTGCACAAGAGGAAAATAATCCTTTGGTGCATTATCAAGGATAAAAGGCCTGCTGTTTTTAACAATAGGCCACCATTGCCAGTTTGTATGGAAATCTGTAGGAAAATCGCTGAATAATGGCAGAGCAGGATTGGTAAGGATCGACATTGTTCCTGGCGACACCGGCTTTTTATTGTTTTCAGAAATCGATTTGAACATCCTGTAGTTCCAGTAATCAGGAATGTACAACCCTCCTACCGATTGATCCCAGACAGCCTTATGGTCAGGAAAGAACAAGACTTTTGCACCCGAGGATAAATCTTCCAATAACTGATTGTCAAGCTTATTTGAAACAATAATATCTGCAGGAACCTTAGTATCGGCATCTGCAGGATAGATCCACAGTGAATATGAGTTTTCGTATGGAGTTCCGCTGAGTTTTATTGATAATGTGACCTTCTCCGCCTTTGTAATAACTGATAAGCCGGAATTCAGAGATATAATATCAGACAAACCTCCCTGCTCAATATCAATTGTCTTTTCGCCTTCTGCAATTTTTTCTCCCTTTGAATTTTTAATCTCCCATAATACATCCTGATCAACCATATTCCGGTTTGAATAATTTGCTACCTGAATATCGGCCTTTAATGTTTCATTGTTGGTCCAGCAATATTTTTCAATTATAAGCAAAGGAACAACCCTATTGCAGAAATGGCTGAATTCTTCGGGAGTAATTAACCCTTTGCTGTCCATAAATGCATCCAGGATCCCTATCAGTGCTGTTCCCTGCCCTGGAAAATCCTGAAGATCAAGAAGATGGAACCCTCCGAATCCCGGTGTTCTTAAAGCCATTTCAATATCAGCCCTGTAGCAGATTACGCTTGATGCACCTGAAGCCCTGAAAAAATCGGGTGCCTGGCCGGTAAGATTATTTTCCTCAAGACGTTTTCTGAAGATTTCAAGATTCCAGGGTTTAAGTACCCCGGTATATTTCTTTATCTCATTGTAATCGGGATAGATCTGATACTGACCCACCTCGGTTCCAAGGGCCGGAACTGTGCAATTTGCAATTGCACCTGAATAATTCAGATTCGTTGAGGGGTATCTGCCATTAAGATAACCGCCATCATTTGCATCAGCAAATGAAAATGAAGCACGTATATGGGTTTTATATGAATCGTCAGTGTCGGGGCCAATCCTGCATCCTGCGAAATAATCCTCGCCTGGAGCCTGTCCCCTGTAGCCAAGGTAATTATTTGATCCATAAGCCATAAGCGGCCTGTTGTCAACGGCTCTGAAATGGTTAAGAAAATCATCCATTACATTCTGGTCACCCGAAAGTTCATTTCCGAGTGCAAACATTACGAAAGAGGCATGATTGCCATATTTTTCAAGAATATTTTCTCCCTGTTTCAGGAGATAAGCATTCAGATCAGGGTTTCTATCCCTGCTGAAACTGCCCCAGAAAGAGAGCTCCGGCTGCATATAAATGCCTTCGATATCAGCGGCCCGGAATGCTGCTTCCGGAGGTGTCCAGGAATGAAACCTGTAAAAATTAATGTTGTATGATTTAGCTATTCTGAAAACTTTTCTCCAGCTTTCGACATCCATCGGCGGATGACCAGTCAGCGGGAAAACGCATGCATCATGCTTTCCACGCAAAAAAGTCTTTAAGCCGTTTATTGTAAATTGTGTTCCGCTGGTTGAAAATCTGCGCATCCCGAAATCTGTCGTTACAGCATCGAGGGTACCATTTCCTTTTAAAGCCACCTCCAGTTTATAGAGAACCGGCTCAAACTCGCTCCAGAGTTGGACTTTGCCATCTAAGTCGTAATCGAGCTCAATTTTATTCTCCCCTGGCTTAAGGGTCATGCTGAAGGATTTCTTTTCTGCAGAGACCGGCTTTTTTGTATTCCACGAACCAGCCTTCAGAATAATAAAGGATGTCTCTTCAGCTTCCGTAGCACTGAAAACAATAAGCTTTACCATAACCTTTTTTGCATCGGGATCAGGAAAGGTTTTAATGTCTTTAATATATGACCTGTTATAGGCTTCAAGACAGAATTTGCCGATAATTCCGTTCCAGTTGGTCTGTGTATGCTCTGTCCAGGCATGTGAACCGGTGATTCCCCCCGGAACCGATCCGTTCCCGTTATTGACAAGAATTGTTAAAGTATGTTTCCCCGGTGTCAGAAAGCCTGATAATTCATAAACCTGCTGTGTAAGAATATCGCTGTTTTCTCCGGCAGGAGCAGAATCGATCCAGACTTTTGTTGGTTTTGTCCGCTCCATAATCAGCCTGATGTTTTTGTCATTCCATTTATCAGGAATGATTATCTCTTTCTTATACCATGCCATACCTGAATACATTAATTCGCGGGACAGCCTCATCGTTTCCCCGGTATTTGTGTTAGCTATCCCTTTTTTATTTTCATCCATGGTGCCCGGCAATATTACCGAATCATTCAAAGTTACAGCAAACCATTGTTTGTCAACTCCTATGCCAGATGTATCCATGGCAAACCGCCATGTTCCTTCCAGAGGGATTGTCTCCCTTGCCGGCTCTGATGGTTTATCAATGCAGGAGGTTAAAATAAGCATCATCCCTGCAATCAGGGGAAATATATATTGGAGCATAGCCTGAGATATTTAGTTATTTCTTATATAAGCCCCATTGCCTTAAGCCACTTTATACACAAGCCGGGCCATGAAGATTCTGTACCTCCATTGGGAGCAAGACCATAGCCGTGTCCGCCTTTCTGAAATATATGGAGCTCAACAGGGATTCCGAAATCCTGCAATCTTTTGAAATATCCGATACTGTTCATAACCGGAACAGCTTTATCATCTGAAGAGTGAACAAGGAATGCCGGTGGTGTGTCGCTTGTGATCTGTTTCTCGTTTGAAAAACGAAGTACATTCTTTTCGGAAGGATTAATCCCGATAAGATTATTCCTGGTACCTCGGTGTGTTATGGTTGTATCCATTGAAACAACCGGGTAGATAAGCAGAGAAAAATCGGGTCTTGCGCTTATATTGTCTTTCACATTATAAACTTTTTCGGCATAGTGTGTCGAGATAGTTGAAGCCAGATGACCTCCGGCAGAAAACCCGATCACTCCTACCTTTTTAGGATCTATCTTCCATTCAGTGGCTCTCCTTCGTATTACTCTCATTGCCTCCTGGGCATCCTGGAGGGGACCGATTGATTTATCAATCATAATCTGATCGGAAGGTAGGCGGTATTTAAGTATGATCCCTGCTATTCCGTTATCGTTCAGCCATCTGGCTATGGCATTTCCTTCGTGGTCGAATGCCAGGACACCATATCCCCCACCAGGACAGATCAAAACTGCTGCTCCGGTTGCCTTTTCCGGGGAAGGAAGGAAAACTGTAAGATCGGGAGTGACTACCTTTTCACATCGTGTTATCCGTCCGTCTGTGATAGTTATTTTTTCAACGTAGGAAGGATCTGTTTTTGATCCCGGAACGCCGTCAGACCATAACTTTAATGTCAGAGGCTGGGCTGCACAATTTATAATTAACGCATTAATAAAGATCAGCAGAATGATTGAAGCTTTTGTTTTCATAATTTCTTATTATTTTCCCCATGGGACTCTTTTCGAAGGATAATAATTTATATCCATTGCTTTAAAATATTCTTTCTGTTTTGCCAGACGGTATTTGTACTCCTCCCAGCTTCTCATTTCAGGCGGGGTCCATCCTATCTCGGCATAACCCGGGAGCCTCGGGAACATCATATATTCAATGTCATCAAGTTTTGCAATGGTTTCGGTCCACATGGGAGCTTCAATGCCAATAATGTTTTCCTTTCCTACACCCGGAATAAAAGTTGCCGGATCCCAGTTATATCCTTCATCAACTTCAATATATGCCGCCCAATGAAGTCCCAGAGGTGTTAATGAATCATACTGCATATCGATATATGCTTTTCTTGCCGGCGCCATCAGAATTTTGGCCCCCTGGCTTACGGCTTTTTGTGCATTGGATTCACTTGCCCAGCATTGTGCAACTGTATTCGGCTTTAGTGACGATAAAGCAATCTCATCCCATCCCAATACCTGCTTTCCGTGAGCAGCTACTATATCCTGAACCCTGTTTATAAAAGGAATATAATCCTCGATTTTTGTAACGTGCGACTCGTCACCTCCAATATGGAACCATGGGCCGGGAGACAATTCAGAGATCTCCTTTACAACGTCGTCGATAAACTTGTATGTAATTTCCTTTTTAGTGCATAAAGAGCTGAATCCCACTTCTGTTCCGGTATAGAGATCCGGAGCTTTTCCGTCACAGTTAAGTTCGGGGTACGATGACAGAGCGGCGTTTGTATGTCCGGGCATATCAATTTCAGGTACAATTGTAATATAGCGATCCGATGCATACTTCACGATATCCTTATATTGTTCCTGGGTATAGAAACCGCCTTTGCCGCCGTCTACCTGGGTACTTCCGCCATGAGCGGTAAGGTTGGGCCATGATTTGATCTCGATCCTCCAGCCCTGGTCGTCAGATAAATGCATGTGCAATACATTCATCTTATAAAATGCAATGTAATCAATAACCTCCTTAACATCTTCAGCGCTGAAGAAATGGCGGGCAACGTCAAGCATCATGCCTCTGTACGAATAATCCGGATAATCTGTAATCGTACCTGTTGAGATACTAAAATTTCCCGGTTTATTTGAAATTGTATCTTTTGATATAATTTGCCGGATGGTTTGAATTCCCCTGAATATCCCTGCAGTCTTAGTGGCCGTTAGTGTAATCAGGTCTTTTGTAATATTGAGCTCATAGCCTTCTTCCCCGAATTTCTTATCAAGATCGGCCAGGTTAAGAATTATTTTACCTGACCTTGGACCCTCGGAAGCTGTATTTAATTTCACTGAAAAACCAATGACAGGGTTTAACTTCTCCGCAAGATAATTTCCCATATTGATCATTTCTTCAGATTCACCGCTGACAAAAATTACCGTTTTTTTATTCAGGGTGAAACAATCGCCTGTCGCAGTTATTGAAACAGGTTTGGGGATAATGCTTTCCTTCGTCAGGTCGGTAGGTGTTTTCGGCTTACATGAAGTTGGAATGAAAATCATTGCTGCAAGAAATAATACCGGAATTGTTAAGCTTTTCATATTTATTGTTTTTAATTGTTTTATTGTTTTTTATTCCACCTACCCAAGGCGCTGTTGAAAAAGTCCTTCCCTGTTTTTTTACCCCTAAATCCCCGCCAGCTGGCGGGGGTTGGGGGTAACCCTAAGCTTTTTCAATCCCTCCGTTAGTTATTTGACATTTTCAACCTTCTGTAAAGGATTTTGAGCCCTTTTATTAAATTCCTCCTGAAGTTCTTCAATCGTGTTATTGCTTTTCAGATACTTTATAAGTACTGCAAGCTGACCTGCTTCGCTGTCGAGGAGAAGCTCCCCAAGCCTTTTATTGGGTTCAGCAACATCGCTTGCATAATGATTGGGATAATCCGCGTACCACCAGATCCCGGTATAGCCAAAGGGAATTTTGTCAAGTCTGCCCTGATTCAGTCCGGATTGTGATTTAATGGCCCCCTGATCAACAAGGTCGGGCCTGATGATAGACATCATTGAAGTCTCTTCTTCACCTGCATGCCCGTCGACTTTAGCTTTTTTCAAAGACTTTATCTCCGCACCATTTACAGGATCATTGCCTTCACTGAATAGTACAACAATATAATCTTTCCGGCTTGCGAGCTGCGACTGGCAGAAATACTGAAGAAAACTGCTGTTTCCTCCGTGTCCGTTCTTCAGTATGATTTTTTTAAGTCCGTTTCTTGAGAGTTCACCGCAGGTCTCTTCAAGCATTTTCCATAACAGATCATTACTGTAGGCAACTGTTCCGGGCTGATGTCTTGCCTCAAAGATCTGGCTGAAATAATAAGGAGGAAATACAATTGCATATTCCTTCTGTGCGGCCCGGAATGCAGTTTCCCTTGCTTCAAACATATCAGTGCCAAGAGGAAGATGCGGCCCGTGTTTCTCAATGACACCCAATGGTATAACACAAACACCGCCTGCAAGGGCAACAGCCTTGCTGAACTGAGGTGAAGTGATCTCTTCCCACTTAAATGGCACGGTTGACTTACCTGCCTGCTGGGCAGATAAAAAACATGTCAGTAACAACAAAGGTAACAGAGCAGTAATTTTTTTCATAGCTGGCTATTTTAGTTATCGGATACGCTTTAATTTTCTATATGAGCAAGACGAAATGGTCTGATATCAATTTTTCCCCACACTTTGTTAATAAAATATGGTTCATTTTCGAGGCATTTGTCAAGAAGGGTCCTGTCGGGAAATTCATAAACTATCATTGATCCGATCATTTTCCCCAGGTCATCAAGAATAGCTCCTCCAAGCAGGAATTCACCACGTTTTTTGAGAACAGCAACATTTTCGAGATGCCGGGGACGAGCCTTCATCCTTCTTTCTAATGCCTCATGATCGGTTCCGTCGAAAGCAACAAGTAAAAATTGCATGATGGTTTTTTTTATGAACTCTACCTGCCAAATTTAATCATTAATCAATTGCCATCTGTTTTAACTGATGGATTTTGTAAGTCTTGTATGCCGGGAGTTTTGTCATAAATAAAAAGTAACCCTGTTTTAACAGACATCAATCATTGCTTATATTTGCCATATAATTTTGCGACCCGCAACCAGATGAAAACGACAGAATGCTGAACATCAAATCAATATTCAATCCATTTCACTTTTTTAAGGATCTTAAAAGAAAAGACCATAAACCTGGTTTTGGTGCGCTCGATATTTTCAAGTATATAGGTCCTGGGTTGCTGGTAACTGTCGGATTCATTGATCCGGGCAACTGGGCGGCAAATATTGCAACAGGATCCGAATTTGGGTACACACTCCTTTGGATCGTTACACTTTCCACCCTGATGCTGATAATTCTTCAGCATAACGTTGCCCATCTGGGAATTGCAACCGGTCTTTGTCTGTCTGAAGCTGCTTCAATACATATAAAACCGGCCATCTCCAGGCCAATCCTTTACTTTGCAGTGCTGGCCTCAGTCTCAACTTCGCTTGCAGAAATTCTTGGTGGGGCAATTGCTCTTGAAATGCTTTTTGATGTGCCTGTCAGGATCGGTGCCATACTGGTAACCATTTTAGTACTGATAATGATCCTGTCACACTCGTATCGAAAAATTGAAAAATGGATAATCGGTTTCGTTTCATTGATTGGTCTCTCTTTTCTTTATGAAATATTCCTTGTTGATGTTGACTGGGTCGCTGCAGGAATTGCCTGGGTCAAACCATCAATTCCTCATGGATCAATGTTACTGCTTATGAGTGTTCTCGGTGCTGTTGTGATGCCTCATAATCTTTTTCTTCATTCTGAGATCATTCAGAGCCGGCAATGGAACCTGCATGATGAAAAGATCATCAGGAAACAGATGAAATATGAGTTTGCGGATACACTATTTTCAATGATCATCGGATGGGCAATCAACAGCGCAATGATAATTCTTGCGGCCACTACTTTTTTTAACAATAACATTAAGGTGGATGAACTTCAGCAGACCGAAAGTCTCTTAAGGCCTCTTCTTGGAAACAATGCTTCAGTGGTGTTTGCCCTTGCGCTTCTTTTTTCAGGCATAGCGTCTTCCATAACTTCGGCAATGGCTGGCGGATCGATAGTTTCCGGCATCTCCGGCGAACCATACGACATTAAGGATAACCATACAAGATGGGGGGTCTTTATTTCGCTGGTTGGTGCCCTTATAATCATCTTTTTCATTGGAGATCCTTTTAAAGGACTGATTCTGTCGCAGGTATTCTTAAGCATTCAGCTACCGTTTACTGTAGCTATCCAGGTTTACCTTACATCGTCGAAAAAAGTGATGGGTAAATATGCCAACAGCAATTTCCTGAAAATCCTGCTATTGATCATTGTAGCATTTGTAACTTATCTGAATTTAAGGCTGTTGTTTTCGTTGGTTTTCAATTAGTCATATAAAATAGTGTAATCATGGAGCTGAAAAAATACAGGACGGGTATCGTCTTAAGTGGCGGGGGAGCAAGGGGATTTGCACATCTCGGGGTTCTGAAGGCACTCAATGATGCAGGTATTTATCCTGATGTAATAGCCGGGACAAGTGCAGGTGCACTGGTCGGCGTTTTGTATGCTGACGGATACACTCCTGAAGAGATCCTTAAGATGATGAATGCATCAAGTTCGCTGCATTATGTCAGGCCGACAGTTCCCCGTGAAGGCCTTCTTCAGATATCGGGAATTGAGAAAATTCTGATTGACAACCTGAGAGCTAAAAAGTTTGAGGATCTGAAAATTCCTCTTTTTGTTACAGCCACGGATCTGAATAATGGTGTGGCAGAATACTTTTCTTCAGGTGAATTGCTGAGGCCCGTGATTGCCTCAGCAAGCATTCCGGTACTTTTCAAGCCGGTCATAATTAACAAAATCCATTATGTTGATGGTGGAGTGATGGACAATATGCCGATTAAACCCATTGAGGGGAAATGCGATTTTATAATAGGGTCATTTGTAAATCCCACGGGGTATGAAAAAACCGTAACCAGTATGGTTCAGATCGCTGAGCGCGCATTTATGCTGAATATGTCCAAAGAGCTTGATCATAAAGCAAAGAAATTTGATATTTTCATAGCGCCTCCCGAGTTGAAAAATTATAAGATACTTGATCCGGAAAAAGCTCTTGAAGTTTTTGAAATCGGCTATACAGCAACAAAAGTGAAGCTTGATGACCCGGAAGTTCAACGCTTCATAAAAGCCAGATTCAAGAACGATACTTAGCCTGTTTTTTAAGCCTTTATTAAGGAATATAACTTTTTGATCTCAGCTTCCCAGAGTGAATCTTCAGGGGTTTCGAGAATAAGAGGCATATCATCAAACCTGCTGTCGTTCATCATAAAAGAAAATGTATCTTCCCCAAGAAAGCCGGTTCCGATGCTCTCATGCCTGTCGACCCTGGTGCCGAAATCTTTCTTTGTATCATTAAGATGCATTCCCTTCAGGTACTTGAAACCTATGATATTGCCAAATTTTTCAAATGTCTCTTTGAATCCTGACTCCGTTTTTACATCGTACCCTGAGGTGTATGCATGACAGGTATCAATGCAAACACCGATTCTCGATTTATCTTCAACCCTGTCAATAATAAACCTTAACTGTTCGAAAGCATGACCCAGATTGGTTCCCTGCCCGGCTGTATTTTCAATCACAGCAGTAACACCTCTGGTTTTTTCCAGGGTGATATTGAGCGATTCTGCAATCCTTGTAAGACATTCTTCAATGCCGATCTGATTAAGATGGCTGCCCGGGTGAAAATTGAGCCTGTCGAGTCCAAGAAGCTCGCACCGTTTCATCTCATCAAGAAATGAGGCCCGCGATTTTTCAAGAGGCTCTTTTTCAGGGTGCCCCAGATTTATAAGGTAACTGTCGTGCGGGAGAATCTGAAATGGCTTATAATCAAGCTTTTCGCAGTTTTCCCTGAAGGCAGTTATACTTGTTTTTGAAAGCGGACCGGAAAACCATTGCCTTTGGTTTTTAGTGAATAATGCAAAAGCCTTTGCGCCGATTGCATCAGCATTCAGCGGAGCATTCTGAACTCCGCCTTCCGCACTTACATGAGCTCCAACGTATTTCATTATCGTTCAAATATTTCTATTCATTGCCCTTGCTTTTCTTGCGCCTAAATCCCCTAAAGGGGACTTTAGATGACAGTTATTAATTAAGCCCCCTTCAGGGGGTTGGGGGTAAACACCTTTAAACATTAGTAGTAACTAGTTCCGTCCCAGCAATGGGTACACAGTTTTTCCTTTGGCAGGCCAATTGCCTCCACAAGGTCATCAAGCCTCTGGTAAGTAAGAGTGTCGAGATCGAGTGTTTCAGCAATTTTTGTCACCATATTTTTATATTTCCCGGAATCGGGATCAGAATATTCCTGCAAATCTGCTGAATCGCCCTCAAGCTGAAAAATAGCTTTCCGGCCAGCCAGCTCAAGAGGAGTCCTTGATTGTGAAAAATTGAGGAACTCGCATGGATAAAGAAGCGGAGGGCATGCGATTCTCATATGCACTTCGGCTGCACCCGATTTCCTGAGATCAATAGTATTACCTTTCAACTGGGTACCTCTTACAATGCTATCATCGAGAAAAACCATTTTCTTTCCCTCAATAACAGCTTTATTGGGAATCAGTTTCATTTTGGCCACGAGGTCTCTTTGCTCCTGTTTCTGGGGCATAAAGCTTCTTGGCCATGTGGGGGTATACTTTGCATAAGCCCGCTTGTATGGGATCTTTTTCTCATTGCCATATCCGACAGCATGACCGACACCAGAATCAGGAATGCCGCAGACAAAATCTGCATTCACTTTGTCTCTTCGTGCAAGTGCAGCACCGCATCTGCTTCTGCATTCGTCAACATTTATGCCTTCATAATATGAAGGAGGATATCCGTAATAGACCCATAGAAAAGCGCAAATCTGCATTCTGTCACCTGGTTTCCTCAGCTGTGTGTACCCATCAGAATCAATATGCACAATCTCCCCCGGACCCAGAAAATACTCAGTTTCATACCCGGTGTTTGGGAAAGAACATGTTTCACTCGCAACCGCATAGCCTGTCTCTTTTTTACCTATCACTACCGGAGTCCGGCCAAGCTTATCCCTGGCAGCTATAATTCCTTTTTCTGTAAGAATAAGCAATGAGCAGGATCCCCTGACATTTTCATAAACGTTTTCAATTCCGGAAACAAAATCATCCTTTTCACATATCAGGTTTGCAACTACTTCTGTCGGATTAACATTGCCTTCAAATGTTTCTGTAAAGTGCTTTTTGTTTTTAAGAAATCTTTCTTCAAGATCTGCAAGATTCAGCAACCTGCTTACAGTAACAATTGCAAATCGTCCAAGATGAGAGCTGAATAAAATAGGTTGTGGGTCGGTGTCGCTGATAACCCCCATTCCTGAATTGCCTGAAAAACCGCTTAGCTCATCTTCGAATTTATTCCTGAAATATGCATTTTCAAGATTATGAATTGAGCGGCGGAATCCTTTTTGAGGAACAATAAATACCATACCGGCCCTTTTAGTTCCCATATGTGAATGGTAATCGGTTCCATAAAAAACATCTTCAACACAACCAGTCGTGGAAATAACGCCAAAAAACCCACTCATATAATTGAATCTTAATTATTTATAAAAATCAGGTCCAGAAGTAAATTTAATCAATGGATTGGATTATATTAATTATTCCAATGATATTATTACTTTTGCAGTATTATTTATTTTAAATCCAAGCAAATAAATGGCAGACACAAACACATTCACTCCGGTAGAACAGCCAAAGAAAAAGAGCGCACCGATCGCCATGATCTTCACCACTGTTATTCTGGCAGCGGCTTTGATCTTTTTGGTTGTCATGTATTTCGATCAGAAAAATAAAATGGTTGAAATAGAAACTGTTCTCACCCAGGAAAAAGACTCTCTTGCAAATGAACTAAGGCTTATGGTTCATGGGTATGATACCCTGAAGACGGATAATGATACCCTTATGTCCAATCTTCAGAAGGAGAAAAGAAGAATCCAGCAGTTGTTGTCTCTTAATGCTTCAAACGTTCAGCTTGTAAAGAAATACAGGGCTGAAATAGGAACAATGAGAGAGATCATGAAGGGTTACATTGTTCAGATAGATTCACTTAACACACTCAACCAGCAGCTTGTTGCTGAGAATACAGGTATCAAACAGCAGATTACCGAGGTTCAAAATACAAATGTTGAGCTCACAAAAGTAAAGGAAGAGCTTTCCTCGAAGGTTACAGTAGCTGCTGTTATACAGGCAAAGGACATCAATGCAGTTACCCTGAACAAGAAAAGGAAAGAGACAACCAGGATTGCTAATATGGATAAGCTGAGGATCTGTTTTACACTTCGTGAAAATCCAATTGCCGCTCCCGGAGAAAAAGAGGTATTTATGAGAGTGATAAGGCCTGATTCGCTTGTTATAACATCAAGCCCTGATAATCTGTTCGATTTCACTGGCAATAAATTGGTTTACTCTGCCAGCCGCCTTGTTGATTATATGAACCAGGATATTGAAATGTGCATCTTTCTTGATAACACCGGTGATTTTATTGTAGGTACTTACAGCGTTGAGCTATACCTTGAGAACAACATTATAGGGCGCACTACATTTGCTCTTGCAAAAAGATAATCATTTATCGCCGGGAAGCATAAGTTCGGAAATAATGTTATCGGATATCATTTTACCCTGGTTCGTAAGGACCAGGGTTTTATTTTCCTGTTTCATCAGACCGTAATCGACCATCTTTCCTGAGAGGTTAACCACATAATCGTAACCCTCTTTGTCAAAAGCCTTTTCGACATAATCAAGATCTATACCCCACATTGTCCGAAGTGAAGTCATAATATATTCGTTGAACCGGGTTTTCTTGTCAAGTTCTTCCCTTTCAAACAACAGAGATCCTGAGCCAACAGCCTTAACATATTTTTTAACATCCCTGACATTCCACTGACGTGAATATCCGTTAAAAGAATGGGCCGAAGGTCCCAGTCCCAGATAACTGACCTGTTTCCAGTAATTTGAATTGTGGATGGAAAAATACCCTGGTTTCCCGAAGTTTGATATTTCATATTGAATAAATCCGGCCGATAACGCTTTATCTATAAGCAAATGAAACTGAGAACTGCTTTCATCCTCATCTAATTCGGACAACATTCCCTTCTCTTTCATTTTTCCGAATACCGTTCCGGGCTCAATAGTCAGATGATAGGCAGACAGATGTTGAATATCGTATGAAAAACTTATATCAAGGTTTGATGACCAGTCGGCTGTTGTCATGCCCGGAATCCCATAAATAAGATCAATTGTAACATTCTCAAATCCCGATTTCAGGGTCTGTTCAAGGGCGGCAGCTGCCTGAGCGGCATCGTGCCGCCTGTTCATGAGTTTAAGATCTGAATCTCTCCATGATTGAATTCCCAGACTTACCCGGTTAACACCGGAACCTTTAAGCCCCAGCAGATAATCCCTGTCAATATCATCGGGGTTCAGTTCAACTGTTATCTCGCAATTTTCATCTGTCATAAAGAGTTTTCTGATATTGCCGAGAATATTTTCAATTTCTCCAATGGATAAAACTGATGGCGTTCCTCCTCCTATATAAATAGTTGAAACAATTTCATTGCCCAGGTAGTCCTTACGGATAAATGCTTCCTTTATCAGGGCGTCGACATAAGATCTGTTTTCTGCCTGCGTTATAATATGGTAAAAATCACAGTATGAGCAGAGCTTCTTACAAAAAGGGATATGAATATATATACCTGCCATTAGG
>JBBSAP010000044.1:0-26404 GCA_038252165.1 Bacteroidales bacterium
AAAAGATCTTTGATGCTGCCACCGATGTATTTATCGAGAAAGGAAAGGATGGAGCAAGAATGCAGGATATTGCAGATCGTGCAGGGATAAACAAATCGTTACTTCATTATTATTATCGTACAAAGGACCATCTTTTCAATGCGGTTTATGAAATGATTGCCGCACAGATGTTCAAAGAATTTGCACCCGTATTTGATGAGAATCTCTCTCTGGAAGAGAAGATCAGGTTCTTTTTAAAGGCACATATTTCATTTATGCAAAAGAATCCGGGACTGCCGTCATTTATTTTAAATGAAATCCACCGGAATCCACAAAGAATAAGGAAACTGATCCAGAGTTTAGATATTAACAAACTATGGACCATGCTGGAATCTCAGCATAAGGAAGAACTAAAAAGATACAATATCACAAAAGAGGATCTACCCCAGTTTATGACGACAATTGTCGGAATGAGTGTCTTTCCATTTGCAGCCAAACCGATCATTGCCAGCTTAATGGAAAAAACGGGCTACAGTTTTGACAATTATATTGAGGAGAGGAAGGAGTATGCCGCGGATTTTATAATCAAAGCAATAACAAAATAATAATACTGAAAATGAATAGAAAGTTATTGACAGGATTCATGTTGCTGGTTCCATTTACTGTCTTTTCACAAAAGATAATGACACTCAGGGAGTGTTATGATAAAGCAATGTCAGCAACACCCATTGCAGCGGAGAGAGGAGCCTGGTCACAGATATCGGCGGTGAAGGATAAAAACCTGTCGAAAGCTTGGCTGCCTTCTCTTGATGCAGGCGGTACATTCATCTATAATTCATCGGTAATCGATATGAGCAGTCTGTTTGGTTCACTGCCGATCCCTGGAATTACCGATTTAATCAAACCTATGCCTCATGAGCAATATAAATTAACTTTGGATATAAATCAGGTGATCTATGACGGAGGCGCAGTCAAAAATGCAAAAATCCTCGAAAAGACAGATCTCAGCATTAACCAGAAACAAACCGAAACTGACCTGTATAAGTTGCGCAGCCAGATTAATACCTGTTATTTCAACATTCTTCTGCTGGGAAGGCAAAAAGAAATTATAGGTAACTATCTGGAGTTGATCAGCAAACGGATCCAATCAATGCAATCTTCCCTTAATAACGGTATAATAACAAAGTCCGATATCGATGTGCTGTCTTCGGAAAAAATAAAGCTTGATCAGCAGCTGAAAGAAAATGAGACACTTAAAGGTTCCCTTCTAAAAATATTATCAAGCCTTACAGGTTCAGAAATTGATGGTTCCACCGGATTGATCCTTCCGGCAATACCGGACGAAATGTCAAAAGAATTGTCAAGACCTGAACTGGATTTGCTGGATCTGAGAAAAGAACAGCTTTCAGCTGGATTAAATGTCCTCGAAAGCAAGAGACTGCCAAAGGCTTTTACTTTCGCCACGCTGGGTTATGGGAATCCCCCCGGCAATAATTTCTTAAAAGATGAATTTGCTCCCTATTTTATGCTCGGGGCAAGTATCAAATGGAATATTTTCGACTGGAACAAAACGAAGAACGAGAAACAGATGATAAGCATTCAGCAGGGCATTCTCGATAATAGGAAAACCGATCTTGAAGAAACCCTTAACAGACTGCTGGATGGGAAAAATGCAGAAATTGCGAATCTGAATTCCATGCTTGAATCTGATACCGCGCTTATCGCAATCAGAAAAAGGATAACAGCTTCATCTGAATCACAATATGAAAACGGGACCATAACTGCCACCGAATTGCTTAACGTAATGAATTCGGAAAGACAGGCTGTGATAAACTACGAGATCCATAAAATAAACCTCGAAATGGTAAAAGTCGAATATCTTAATATCAGCGGCAAGGAAATAGAATGACCCGCATTTAATTAATAAAATATAATGACATGAAATACAGAACATTAATAATCATCGCAATCTTAATGACTGCAGGCTGCAAAAACAAATCCGACCAGGCTGATGCTTACGGTAATTTTGAAGCCACCGAAGTCACTGTTTCTGCTGAAACCAGCGGCCGCATTCTTAAATTTGGTGCCACTGAAGGTACAGATATTGAGCAGGGCTCTGAAATAGCATTGATTGACACAACAATGTTCCATCTTCAGAAAGGTGAGATCGAAGCAGGCATGAAGGGCGTCAGAACACGTATCAGCTCAATAAATGCCCAGAACGATATTCTCCTCCAGCAGATAGATAACCTGAATGTGAATATCGCCAGGATTGAGAACATGCTGAAAGATGATGCGGCAACAAAAAAACAGTATGACGATCTGGCCGGACAGGTTGCAGTACTTGAAAAACAGATTGCAGCAAACAATACTCAGAAAGCATCCATAGCCGCTGAACTGTCAGTTTTTGAATCAAGAAAAGCGACGCTGAACGAACAGGTGGTTCGCTGCAGTGTTAACAGCCCGCTGAAAGGGACTCTGATTGAGAAATATGCCGAAGCCGGAGAGTTAGCTGCAGCAGGCAAGCCGCTGGCGAAAATTGCCGATCTTACCCTGATCAGACTGAAGGTCTATGTAAGCGGTGCCCAGCTTGGAAACATAAAAACGGGACAGGCAGTTACTGTAAGAATTGATAAGGGGAAAAAGGATTATTCCACCTTTACCGGGAAAATAAGCTATATCTCCGGCAAGGCTGAATTCACGCCTAAGATCATCCAGACCAAAGAGGAACGTGTTACCTTCGTTTATGCTGTAACCATCGATGTCATTAATGATGGCTCTATGAAATCAGGAATGCCGGGAGAAGCAATCTTCTGATCAGAATTAATGATGAAAAGCGTAATTGAATCATCAGGTATTAGTAAAAAGTTCGGAGATACCCTGGCTCTGACAGATATTTCATTCTCCGTAAATGAAGGAGAGATATTTGGATTTATTGGTCCTGACGGTGCAGGAAAAACAACCCTTTTCAGGATAATCACAACCCTGATACTGCAAAATGAAGGCGAACTTAAAGTGCTTGGACTTGATTCCAGGAAAGAATTCAGGGAACTCAGAAAAAATATCGGCTATATGCCGGGAAGATTCAGCCTCTACCAGGACCTGACAGTTGAAGAGAATCTTAATTTCTATGCTACGGTTTTCGGAACCAGGGTAAGCGATAACTACGACCTTATAGCAGATATCTATTCCCATATTGAACCTTTTAGAAAAAGGCTTGCTGGCAAGCTATCAGGGGGAATGAAGCAGAAACTGGCTTTATCATGCGCCCTCATTCATAAGCCCCGGCTGCTGGTTCTTGATGAACCAACAACAGGTGTTGATGCGGTTTCAAGAACGGAATTCTGGGAAATGCTCAGAAAGCTGAGACAGCACAATATTACCATTCTGGTTTCAACGCCCTATATGGACGAAGCCATGAGGTGCGACAGAGTCGCATTGATACAGGACGGTAAAATTCTTGTGGTTGATCAACCTCAGGGTATCAGGAATGGATTTAAAAGCAGGCTTTTTACGGTAAAGGCAACAGATAAATACCGGCTGATCCTTGCGCTCAGAAGATATCACGACACAAATACTGCTTATCCGTTCGGAGATTCCGTCCATGTAACCTTCAGAAATGACATGTTCAATGAGTCGCTTATAAGCTTTCTGAAGTATGAAGGTTTTGAAAATGTAATTATTGAAGAGTCGAAAGCCGGAATTGAGGACAGGTTTCTGCAGCTGATGGAGAAAGGCTCAACGGTATAAAGGCTCAATGGCTCAAAGGCTGTAAAATGTATTATTTATAATAGATAATGTATTATTTAATTAGTGAAGAGTTTCCCGGCTGTGATCCCCTCCTCGAAGAGGTAGGGGGGTGAGGCTTGAAACAATTGACGTAATAACTTAATGACAAACAACCCAGTAATATCAGTCCGTAATCTTGTTAAGAAGTTCGGCAGTTTCACTGCCATCGATAACCTGAATTTCGAGGTATTTAAAGGTGAGATCTTCGGTTTCCTTGGTGCAAACGGAGCTGGCAAGACTACCGCAATCAGGATACTTTCGGGATTGTCGGTTCCGACTTCAGGTGATGCATTAGTTGCCGGATTCAGTGCATCACGCCAGCCTGAAAAAATAAAAAAGATTATTGGCTATATGTGTCAGAAATTCTCTCTTTATGAAGATCTTACCGTAAGAGAGAATATCATGCTTTTCGGTGGCATTTACGGGTTGAGCAGAAAACTGATAAGGGAGAGGACCCTGGATCTACTGGAGAAGCTTAATTTCGGAGAATATGGCGACAAACTGATTGCTTCACTCCCCCTGGGATTAAAGCAGAAGCTTGCCTTTTCGGTTGCTGTTCTTCACGAACCTGAAATTATATTCCTCGATGAACCCACGGGTGGAGTTGATCCTGTTACCCGCAGGCAGTTCTGGGAAATGATATATGAAACCGCTTCACGGGGAATTACAGTTTTTGTAACAACTCATTATATGGATGAAGCTGAATATTGTGACCGGATCTCAATAATGAACGAGGGTAGAATAGTGGCTCTGGATACGCCTGCAAATCTTAAAAAACAATATAATGCCGGATCAGTTGAAGAAGTGTTCATAAAGATTGCAAGGCCCCCATCTTCCTTGCCTACACTGCCTACCGGCAGGCAGGCGGCAGGCAGGCCTGAAGGGGGCAAAAAAAGGTTGATGTAAATTATAACTAAGTATTAATGAAACAGTTCCTTGGTTTTGTCAGAAAAGAGTTCCTCCATATTTTCAGGGATTACCAGACTCTTATTATACTGTTCGCATTACCTGCAGCACAGATCCTGTTGTTCGGTTATGTAGTCAGCACTGATGTTAAAAATGCGGGTGTTGCTTTTCTTGATTTATCAAAAGATGAGATCACAGTTAAAATTTCAGATAAAATCTGCTCGTCAGGTTTCTTTAAAAGAACAGAGGACCTGCTTGATTACAATGATATTGACAGGGTAATGAAAAAGGGGGAAACAAAAGCAGTTATAGTTTTTGAAAACAATTTCGGCCGTAATCTGATGGGTGACGGGAAAGCTTCATTATCAATTATAGCTGATGGTTCAGAACCAAACACAGCGACACTTGTTACGAATTATCTGACGGCAATAATAACCGATTTCAACAGGCAATTGTCCGGTGCGTCTGCTGCCCGGGACGTCCTGATACAGCCTGAAGTTAAGATGTTTTACAATCCAGGATTAAAGGGTCATTACATGTTCGTCCCGGGTGTGATTACGCTCATTTTGATCCTTATTTGTGCACTTATGACCTCGGTAACAATTACCCGGGAGAAAGAATTCGGCACGATGGAAGTTCTTCTTGTCTCCCCGCTGAAGCCTATTCAGATAATCCTTGGCAAGGTAATGCCCTATTTCTTTCTTTCATTTATTGATGTGATAATTATACTGTTGCTTTCGCGGCTTGTTTTTGACCTCCCGGTAAAAGGCAGTCTGGTCCTCCTGCTTGCCGAAAGCATGCTCTATATAATGATGAGCCTTTCCCTTGGAATACTTATCTCGTCTCTCTCCGGTACAATGCAGCAGGCAATATTCATATCACTTGTCGGAATGTTGCTTCCGACAGTATTGCTTTCAGGTTTTATTTTCCCAATTGAAAATATGCCGAAGGTTTATGGATGGCTTACCTCAATTCTTCCACCAAGATTTTTCTTAATAATTATAAAGAATATAATGATAAAAGGTACGGGCTTCATGTATGTCTGGAAGGAGACGATCATTTTAATTGCATTTACTGTTGCATTTATTGGATTGAGCATAAGGAACTTCAAAATAAGACTGGAGTAATGATTTTTTAAAAGGTACGGGGTATGAGGTATGGGGTACAATTTTCAGGGATAGGGGTGGGTTAAGTAAAATTTAAAAGAAAAAATTCTTAAAATGCGAACGATATTTTATCTTATCAGAAAAGAATTCATCCAGATCTTCCGGAACAAGTTCATCGCAAGGGCGATCTTTGGTATGCCTATAGTTCAGATGCTTATCCTGGTTCCTGCAGTGACATTTGAGATCAGGGACATAAAATTATGTATTATCGACAGGGATATGTCATCTGCTTCCCGAAGCCTGGTCAGCCAGCTCGAGGGATCAAAATTCTTCAGGATCACAAACTCAACATTCTCGGAAGAAGAGGCTGAAAGTCTCCTGCTTAAAAACAAATGCACTGTGGTGCTGCAGATCCCCGCTGATTTCGGCAAGGATACCGGAACCGGGAACCCGGGCAGATTGATGGCTTCCATTAATGCAATCAATGCATCAACTGCACAACTGTCATGGGCTTACCTGAACGGAGTTTTACGGGATTACAATTTAAAACTGGTCATGGAAAATATTAACAGCAGTAATGTTTCATCCCTCCCTCAGATAGACATCCGGAATCGTTACTGGTATAACGAACTCCTCAATTACAAATATTATATGCTGCCGGCCATACTGGGCATTCTTGTTACAGCGATCGGATTCCTGCTTGCAGGTCTGAACCTTGTCAGGGAAAAGGAAGCTGGCACCATTGAACAGATCAATGTAACTCCTGTCAGAAAACATCAGTTCATAATTGCAAAAATGGTTCCTTTCCTGATCATCGGACTTGCTGACCTTGTTCTGGGTCTCGTATTGGGAAAACTGGCTTTCAACATCCCATTTGAAGGAAGCATAGCCCTTCTTTTCCTGAGTGCTTCAATATTTCTGGTAGCAGTTCTGGGCTTTGCCCTTTTTATTTCAACTTTTTCAGGGACGCAGCAGCAATTCATGTTTATTGCATACTTCTTCATGATAATATTTATACTTATGAGTGGAATTTTCACTCCACTCGAGAGCATGCCGGACTGGGCCCGGAAACTCGATCTTGTAAATCCGGTAGCCTACATTATGAGAATAAACAGGATGGTTATGCTCAAGGGCTCAACAATACAGGATATCAGCCGGGATATATATTCATTGATTGTTATTGCAGTGATCTTTACTGTGCTGGCGGTCAAGCGCTACAGAAAAACAGCATAACAAAGGATCTGCAAAAACCATGGGGATCTGAGGGAAAGAAGTATTATTTGAGTGATACGGTTGCCATTACCGGCCAGTGATCGGAGATATAAATCCCATGTTCTTTCCGGATAAATGTCTTGTGTTCCAGCACCTTCATCCCGTTTCTTACAAAAATATAATCAATCCTTCCGGAACTGGTGCTTTCCGAGAAACCGTTAAAGCTATATGCAGGGCCCATGGGTCTCTTCTCAGACACTGCATAAGTATCACTTAACAACGGAACGCTCTCATAAGGCCCTGTAAGTATTTTATAGCCTTTGCCTGAAATAAGCATATTTAAATCACCTGTGATCACAAACGGAAAGGCTGCTGCGATGCTGTCAACTTTGTCAAGCAGTAATCTTGAGCTCATAATTCTGGCAGAATCAGAATCATGAGCAAAATGAGTATTGAAGTAATAAAAATGTTCTGATGTTGTCTTTTCTGAAAGCTCAACCCAGGTGACAATACGGGGAAGGCCGGCTCCCCATGCTTTTGTACCTGCCACTTCGGGAGTATCTGACAGCCAGAAAGTCCTTGTCCTTATCAGGTCAAACCTCTCCTTTCTGAAAAAAACAGGATTCATTTCTCCGCCTTTGGCTCCGTCACTACGTCCGACACCAATTGAGATGTAATCAGTCATCACAGAATCGAGGTATTCTTTCTGGCGGGCCAGAACTTCCTGCATACCGATCAGATCGGGTTCTTCATCCTTCAAAAACCTGCAGAGGAATGCAGCCCTGTTTGGCCATGCATTAGCACTGTCCCTTGGATTATTATACCTGATGTTAAAAGTCATAACCTTAAGAATATCCTCATCAGATTTTTTTCTGCACCCTGCCAGAAGAAGCAGAATGAATATAACAGTAAAAAAGGAAAATTTATTCATACCAATTGAATTTGATCAGGAAGTCAGGCAAACTAAAAACAAAAATCATGAAAGATGTGCAAAATGAAATGTGAATTTCCCCTGTAAAAGTAATGATGCAAATATACTTATATTTGCTGGAGGTTCGACAAAGGGGGATATATCCCCGAAAATGACAACCAACATACTGATTAATAATTACTTGTTGAACATATTCCTTCGCTGATGCCTGATATCATTAAGCTTTTACCCGATTCGGTAGCAAATCAGATCGCTGCAGGAGAAGTAATTCAGCGGCCTGCATCTGTTGTCAAAGAAATGATGGAAAATGCAGTCGACGCGGAAGCAGGAAATATAGATGTCATAATTAAAGATTCGGGAAGAACACTGATACAGGTTATCGACAATGGTTCCGGTATGTCTGAGACCGATGCCAGGCTATCATTTGAAAGACATGCCACATCAAAGATAACATCAGCTCACGATCTCTTTGCAATCAGGACCAAGGGATTCAGGGGTGAAGCACTGGCTTCAATAGCAGCGGTTTCGATGGTTGAGCTAAGGACCAGAAAAAAAGAAGATGATTCGGGAACAATTATCATACTTAACGGCTCAAAGGTCGAAGCACAGGAGCCATGCAGCTGCCCCACCGGATCGAGCTTTTCTGTAAAAAATCTTTTCTTTAATATCCCGGCGCGAAGAAAGTTCCTGAAGTCGGATAATACTGAAATGAGACATATAATTACCGAGTTTCAGAAGATTGTAATTGCCCACCCCGGGATTAGGTTTACCCTGTATCATAATGATAATGAGATATACATGCTTGGATCAGGGAATGTCCGTCAAAGAATAATAGGAGTATTCGGCAAGCCGATAAACAACGATCTCATTACACTAGAGACCAGTACCACATTAATAGATATTAAAGGATTTATAGGGAAACCGGAGAATGCCCGCAGGACCTATGGGGAACAGTTCTTTTTTGTCAATAACAGGTTCATGAAACATCCGTACTTTCATAAAGCAGTTACTGAAGCATATCAGAATATCCTTCCCCCTGAGGCAATTCCTTCATATTTCATTTTCATGGAAATAGATCCCGCTTCGATAGATATAAATATTCACCCGACAAAGACAGAGATCAAGTTTGAAGATGAAAGATCGATCTGGCAGATACTTATGGCATCTGTTAAAGAAGCTCTCGGAAGATTTAATATTGTGCCCTCACTCGATTTTAATGATGAGGGATTAATAGATATACCTGTCAGATCGTCATTTAAGAATATGCCCGACCCACCTGCAATTGAAATTGATCCGCGCTATGATCCATTTGAAGGTGATGATAAAGTATCTAATCAGAACAGGCTTATCGAGAGATTCGAAAGAGAAAACATTTCCGGATGGGAAAAATTATATACCGCTCTTGAACATGAAGATCCGGAACCTGCAAAGATTGAAACCGAAAGGAAATTCTTTCAGATCAGGAACAAATATATTGTATGTCCGGTTAAATCAGGACTTATGCTGATTGATCAGAAACGAGCTCATGAAAGAATCCTTTATGAGAAGTTCCTGGAAAACCTGAATAATAACAGAAGCCTCAGCCAGTCAGAATTGTTTCCAATCAGCATAGAGCTTAATCCTGCAGATATTTTAGTTCTTAAAGAAATTGAAAATGATATCAGGATGCTGGGGTTTGCTTTCCGCTTTTCTGGTAAGAATATGATTTCAATAACAGGACGGCCCTCTGAAATCGGTTCTGCTGATCCGGTAATGATGATTGAGATTCTTCTGGAGGAGTTTAAAAGGACACAGTCGGATCCGTCAACCGGCGTGAGGGAAAAGGTAGCCTCAGCTATGGCCGGGGCTTCATCAATACCTTACGGCAAAGCACTGACGAAAAATGAGATGGAGGACCTTTTTGATACACTCTTCCTGTGTAAAGCACCAAATTATTCGCCAAAAGGGAAAGCTGTCATCAACATCTTAACACTTGAAGAGATTGATAAAAGATTACGATAGATTAAGAGCTAAAGCCCCGTCTGACCGGGATGCTCAAACCACGGCATTAAAGCCGTGGTTAATGGATAAAATCCAGGTCAGGGCTTCAGCCCTTAATATGGTTTTGGCGGATAAATTGTTAGTAGTATCTTTAGCCCCATGTTGATTTAACGAATAATCTAATAATACTAAATGAACGGATACGGCAAAGGGTTTATGTCACTACCGCCCATAGTAAAGAATCTCATCCTGATAAATGTCGTGATGCTGATTGCTAACTTTACTGCAAAAAGTGTTTTTAGCGTTGATCTGACAACCATCCTGGGGCTTTACTTTCCAAAGTCGGACAAATTCATGCCTTTACAGATATTAACACACATGTTCATGCATGCGAATTTCATGCATCTCTTTTTCAATATGTTTGCACTTTTTATGTTTGGCGCTATCCTCGAAAGTGTGTGGGGCCCCAAAAGATTCCTGATCTATTACATGGTCTGTGGACTGGGTGCGGCGTTCGTTCATGAGTCAGTTATAATGTTCCAATATAATAAATTAACCAATGCCATTGGTCCCGATCAGCTCCAGCTGGTTATTGATAACGGGGCGGCGGTTTTAAATGAAGGTAAACAGTATGCTGATGTAACTATGAGGGACCTCCAGATGCTGCTTAATACCCCTACAGTGGGGGCTTCAGGTGCTATTTTCGGAGTACTTCTTGCGTTCGGCGTCCTCTTCCCCAATACACAGCTGATGCTCCTGTTCCCTCCCATCCCCATCAAAGCCAAATATTTTGTTCTCGGTTACGGGGCAATCGAACTCTATCTGGCGCTTACCCAGCCCGGAAGCAATATTGCACATGCCGCTCACCTGGGAGGAATGCTGTTCGGTTATATCCTGATAAGGTACTGGAGGAAAACAACCTCAACTTTGTACTGATGAGCATCAGAGACGAAATCGTAAAAACGTTTAAAAACGGAAGTAGTCTGACAAGACTGATATATATAAATACAGCTGTTTTTTTACTTATCTCTGTTGGGTCAATTATAGGATATCTACTTAATAACCAGACCTTTTCTCATAATATACTGAATTGGTTTTCAGTTCCATCCTCATTCAAAGCTTTCCTAATAAGACCATGGACACTGATTACATATATGTTCACCCATAAGGATATTCTCCATATCCTGTTTAATATGCTGTGGCTTTACTGGTTCGGGACTATCTTTCTTGAATATCTCGATCAGAAAAAGCTGGTTGCTGTTTATCTCCTCGGTGGTATTTGCGGAGCTGTTGTATATATAATCTCATTTAACATTTTTCCCGTTTTCGACCAGGTTGTTAATGAATCGGTGGCCATCGGTGCTTCAGCATCAGTTCTGGCAATAGTAGTGGCAATTTCTGCATATGTTCCTGATTATTCAGTTAATCTGTTCCTTCTTGGCCGGATCAAAATAAAATGGGTGGCTCTTGCAATTTTCATACTTACATCAGTAATGGATTTCTCGGTAAATTCCGGAGGAAAGATTGCCCACATAGGAGGAGCGGTGTTCGGGTACATTTACGCTGTAAGCCTCCACCGTGGACATGATCTTGGAAAAGGATTGAATAGAATACTCGATTTTTTTGTCACTCTTTTTAAACCGAGGAAAAAACTCAGGGTCACGTATAAAAAGAAAAAGACAGATTATGAATATAACAAGGACAGGGCTGATCACCAGGAGGAGATCAACAAGATACTGGAAAAGATCTCCAAGGGAGGCTATGACTGCCTGACAAAAGAAGAAAAGGATCTGCTCTTCAGGGAAAGTCAGAAAAAAAACTGATCCGGATATTGGCTACTTTCATAAATGCTTTATCCTGTTTTATCAAAAATCGTTAGCTTCACATCTGTTTATTCAGGAATACTGATAAATTCGACATGAGAAGTCAGAATGCCTTGAAGAAGTTTTTTTATAGAGCATTTCTTGGTGTAAATATCCTGTTTGCCCTGGCACTTATATTTTCTTACCTGTCAGTTCATATAAATCCTGATACAATTGCTTTACCTGCTCTTTTCGGGCTTGCATATCCTTACCTGCTGCTTGTCAACATTATTATTGTAATAATCTGGGTGATAGCGCTAAGATGGGAAGCCTTGATTTCAGTGGTAGTCATAGCGGCAGGCTTTACCCATTTTTCAAACTACATTAAAATACAGAAGCCTTCGGGTGACAAGACAGGGACTTTCCAGGTCCAGAGCTATAATGTCCGTTTGTTCAATTATTTTGAGAGCAGAAAAAGCAACATTTCGGAAAAAAGGATACTTGCACTTCTAAAAAACCAGAAAGCAGATGTAATTTGCCTGCAGGAAATCTATATCATGGGAGATCCCGGAATCAAAGAAATGGAAATAAGAGCAGCCCTTGGAGGAAAATACTATTCACATTTTAAAGTGTTGGGGACAGGAAAGAACAGTTACTACGGGATCGCCACACTGAGCAGATTTCCGATTACAGGCCGCGGAGATATTGTTCATGATAAGTCTTCGAGCCTTTCAATATATACGGATATCCTTGCCGGGAAGGATACAATAAGGGTTTTCAACAACCATCTCCAATCATTCCGCCTCCTCAGGATGGAACGTACCTTTTTGAATGAGATCGTTGAAACATCGGATAACAAGGAGACGCTCAATGAGATTGTCAGTATTTCCTCGAGCCTGAGAAAGGGTTTTGCAAAGAGAGCATCTCAGGCTAAGGCTTTAAAGGCCAGGATCGACAAATCTCCCTATCCGGTTATCGTGGCAGGTGATTTTAACGATACACCTGTATCATATTCATACAGAAAGATAAGGAAAGGCCTTAATGATGCTTTTGTGAGCTCCGGATACGGAGCAGGATTTACATACAGCGGCAATTACCCTCCAAACAGAATAGACTATATACTTTATGATAATGCTATTGAGTGCCGGCATTTTGATATTTTAAAAGTAAAGTTCTCCGATCACTATCCTATCATTGCTTATTTCAGGATGAAAAATTAATCTGAGTTGCCTGGTGCTGTTTGATTATTGCTGATTGCCTGCGTTTTCAGAATGGCAACTTCTTTAAATCAACATTACCGCCTGAGATGATCAGCCCAATCTTTTTCCTTTTAAAAAATCCCGGATTCTCTTTAATTATAGCCAGCACTGTTGCAGATGACGGCTCAATTATTATTTTCATCCTTTCCCAGACAAGCTTCATTGAACTGATAATGGAACCTTCCCCGGCTGTGAATATATCATCAACATTCTTCCGAACAATTGCAAAAGTAAGCTCGCTGAGAGATGTAAGCAGTCCGTCGGCTATTGTTAAAGGATTAACAGAAGGGGTAATTATCCCTGTTTTGAAGGATTTCCAGGCATCATTTGCATTCAGCGGTTCGGCACCAATTACTTTGATCCTGCCATTAATTCCCTTCGTGCATGTTGAAGTGCCGCTCATTAGTCCCCCGCCGCCTATTGGTGCAACAATTATTTCCAGATCTCCAATGTCTTCAAGAAGCTCAAGTGAAGCTGTCCCCTGTCCGCAGATAACATTGAAATTATCATAGGGATGAACAAGTGTTGCTCCCTCCCTGTCCATTATTGCCCTGCATGTCTCTTCCCGTGCCTGAAGGGTGGGTTTGCAGTAAGTTATTAATGCCCCATATCCTGCAACCGCATCTTTCTTCACTGAAGGAGCATTTTCCGGCATTACGATAAAGGCTTTTATGCCATTCATTCCGGCAGCAAGAGCAAGAGCGGCTGCATGATTGCCTGATGAATGGGTTACAACACCATGTTTTTTCTGCTCTTCAGCCAGAGATAAAACGGCGTTTGTCGCTCCCCTGAACTTGAATGCACCAACTTTCTGGAAATTTTCACATTTGAAAAAAAGTTCGCATCCGAAAATATTGTTGAGCTGCCGGGAGGTTAGTACCGGAGTACGATGTATAAACGGCGCTATTCTTTTATGGGCTGATTGAATATCTGAGAGGGTTGGCAGTTTCATGGACACTTTTTATTGATTTTATTGTATTCCCGGATGTGGCATCGTAAAAGTATAGAAAACAGGAAAAACCATGAAACAAGTTAGAACAATTTTGTGATTTTCGATCTGTTAGCCTTACTGGCTCTATAAAATTAGAAATAAGCTTAACAATTGTCCGGGAAAACTAATAAAACGAGTATGAGATTCTTCGCTTCACTTCGTTTCGCTCAGAATAAAAAAGGCTGCCGTTCGATAAAGGCAGCCTTTTTTTTGATTAAGATAAATCTTATCCTAGAATATACTGAATGCGACAGTTAATCCTGCAAGAACAACTGATACCATCGACATCAGTTTAATAAGGATATTAAGTGCCGGACCTGATGTATCCTTGAAAGGATCCCCAACTGTATCACCAACTACGGTAGCTTTATGGCACTCGCTTTTCTTTCCGCCATAATTGCCTCTTTCAACAAATTTCTTTGCATTATCCCATGCGCCGCCGGAATTGTTAAGCATAGTTGCAAGAACAAATCCTGTACTCATGCCGCCTGCCAGAAGTCCGATAACTCCGGGGACACCAAGAACAACACCAACAACAGCAGGAACTGATATAGCCATCAGGGAAGGAACAAGCATTTCGCTCTGTGCTCCTTTTGTTGAGATTTCAACGCATTTTGCATATTCAGGTTTTCCTGTTCCTTCCATAATCCCGGGGATTTCACGGAACTGACGACGTACTTCATCAACCATTTTACCTGCTGCACGGCCGACGGCTTTCATACTCATTGAGCTGAAAAGGAAAGCCATCATGGCTCCGATAAATATCCCGCCGAGAAGAACCGGATTGAAAACCGAAAGATCATAAGCTGCAACAAAATCCCTGATTGTTGAAGTAGTTAAATTAACTGCAATCTGACCATCTGCCAGGTTCGTGGGGACAGTGTTGTGATAGAATAATGTATCACCGATCTGCCTGAATCCCTCAGGAGCCTTATCAGCTGTTTTGATAAGCCACATTTTTATTTCCTCCATATAAGCGGCCATAAGGGCAAGTGCTGTAAGGGCAGCCGAGCCGATAGCAAAACCTTTTCCAGTTGCTGCTGTCGTGTTGCCAAGTCCGTCGAGAGCATCGGTCCTTTCCCTTACTTCTTTTGGAAGTTCTGACATTTCAGCATTCCCACCTGCATTGTCAGCAATGGGACCGAAAGCATCAGTTGCAAGAGTTATACCAAGGGTTGAAAGCATGCCAACAGCAGCAAATCCGATACCATAAACCCCCATTGCAAAGTTCTGGAAACCACCTGCAAAACCATAGGCAGCAATAATACCGGCTGCTATAGTAATAACAGGGATCCATGTTGAGGACATACCAACCGCCATTCCCTCTATAATAACAGTAGCAGGCCCCTGTTGGGACTGTCTGGCAATACCCTGGGTAGGCTTATTTGCATCTGAAGTATAATATTCAGTAGACTGGCCAATAATAACACCGGCAACCAGACCTGATACTGCAGCTCCAAACACACCCCATGTTATCCAGTCGATTGCAGCCATTACTGCAAGTACAACCAGGATTAAGACAGAACTTCCGCCTGTTCCGAGAAGAAGCGCACTAAGAAGGGCTTTGGGGGTTGCAGACTCTTTTGTCCTTACCATATAAACGCCTGCTATAGAAAGTAATATCCCGATAGCTGAAACCATCATAGGAGCAATAATGGCTGTTAACTGATCACCCTTCGCAACAACAGGAAGGGCAGCGCCAAGTGCGGCTGTTGCAAGTATTGAACCAGCATAAGATTCATAAAGGTCAGCACCCATACCGGCAACGTCACCAACATTGTCACCAACATTATCAGCAATTGTTGCAGGGTTACGAGGGTCGTCTTCAGGAATGCCTGCTTCAACTTTACCAACCAGGTCAGCGCCAACGTCAGCTGCTTTAGTAAAGATACCGCCGCCAACACGTGCAAACAGGGCCTGAGTTGAAGCACCCATTCCGAATGTAAGCATTGTTGCTGTTATTTCAATAAATTTCTGATGATCATCTGTACCGGCACTTACAAAGGTAAGTCCGAGCCAGTGAAGACCGTTGGCCATGTGTTCAGGTGTGAAAACAGCTTTGTCAAGGATCAGGAACCAGATTGCTATATCAAGAAGACCAAAGCCTACAACAACAAGCCCCATTACCGCACCACTCCGTAAAGCGACCTGTAATCCTTTGTTAAGTGACTTTGAAGCAGCCCATGCTGTCCTGTTTGAAGCAGCAGTAGCTGTTTTCATTCCAAGGAACCCGCATAATCCGGAGAAAAACCCACCGGTAAGGAAAGCAACAGGTACAAACGGGTTTTGAATACCCATGTATGCCAGTATCAATAATAATACAACAAGTATTAAAAATACCTTGGCCACAACAGTGTACTGGCGTTTAAGATAGGCCATAGCACCCTCACTGACATAAGCGGCAATCTCTTTCATCTTGTCGGTACCCTGCTCCTGTACAATCATACCTTTGTAAAAGATCCAGGCAAACAGCAATGCAATAAGCGCGGAAATTGGAACAATCCAAAATAAACTACTAATCATGATATCTGTTTTTAAATTTAAAAATGTAAAGGTTTAGAACAGCAAATTTTTTGCCGGTACAAAACTAATTTAGTTTTTTATTTATGCAAATGAAAAAAGAGATTCTTAAAATGGAATTTCGTTCATTAGAACCATTCTAAATAATTGTTTCTGCCGTGCCGGCCTGATTAAATAGCCCTGAAAAACTCATAATTGATGTTTTCAAGCTCTGCCATACCCGGATAAGGATAAAATGCGATTTCATCCTTTGCCCCTACATAAAAACCAGTTGCAATTGTCCTGTACAACAGCTCGCCTGAGAAAATTCTCTGAACAGTCTTCATGTGTTTCTCGTATTCTCCCCGAAGTATTTCAAGACAATCCCTCAGGTGGCCGATATTCTGGTAAGGCAGATGCTCTGCTGATCCATAAAGCGGATTGGTGGCCAGGTCACCAAGTTTTAATTCAACAAAGAAAAGCTTGGGGAGCACTATTGGAATTGAATTGTCAGTAAGTCTTTTGAGAAATACCGATGGCGGAAGTTCACTTGCAACAAGAGGTGTGACAGGATTCAGTTCCTGGTAAAGATGAAGGGCGTTCTTCACCTCTTTGTCCTTATCATAAGCTGCTCTTTTTAACTCAAGTACAACTCCGTGATCGGTAGTAAGGTAAAGGGATTTCAGGGCATCGACAGGAATTGTTTCAAGAACTCTGTAAACAGAGAGGTAAACAGAACTCTTGGGACTGCCATCCTCTTTTGCGACACATCTTTTGTTCAGGCTGTCCATATCAATAAGATTTTCGATCTTTTTGAGGTCAACCTCGAAGAAAACAGTCTGGCTTTTATTCCTTTTTTTTGTTCCGGTTGAAAGATACATTCCAAATCCTTCAGGAGGAAGCATTGAAGCCACCAGTGCTTCAGGGGTACAGGTTAAGTAAATGTATTTGCTCATAGTAGTATATATTTAAAGGAACATACATCTCCGTTTTGAAAATCCGATTTAACCTTGATAAAATCTCTATCAAATTTAATGTTCTTTTTCAACAAAAAAAGTGAGAAGTGAAATCATTCAAGGTAATTTTTTATCAGCCGCATATCTGTTAATCTATTACATTTGCCACATAACAATTATCGGACTACAGAATCACAAGCTAAGACATATGAATAATTTTTTTGATGATAAGATCGCGGAGAGACTTGGTGGCATCAACTTCGGTAAATCAACGGCTATATACAAGTTTGAGCTGATCAAGCGGGCTAAAGCAGAAGCAAAAAAGGCACATCCCGAAGTGTCTTTAATTGATATGGGTGTCGGTGAACCTGACTGGCCGGCAGACAAACTTGTAGTAAAGTCGCTTTCAGAAGAAGCCGGGAAACCGGAAAACAGATGGTATTCAGACAACGGGATCCCTGAATTCCAGGAAGCAGCAGCCCGGTATCTCGAAAAAATTTATGGGCTCTCAGGCATGGTGCCATCTGAACAAATCATCCATGGAATAGGTTCGAAACCTGCACTAGCAATGCTTCCGCTTTGTTTTATAAATCCTGGCGATATCCTGCTGACTACAGTTCCCGGGTACCCTGTTACAGCAACTTACACAAAGTATCTGGGAGGGGAAGTGTTTAGCCTGCCGCTGACAGAATCAAACTCATTTTTACCTGATTTAAGCTCGATCCCTGAGCCGGTTCTTAAAAAAGCAAGGATGCTGTACCTTAATTATCCGAATAATCCGACAGGTGCTGTAGCTAACATTGAATTCTTTGAAAAAGTGGTTGATTTTGCAAGGAAAAACAATATTGTCGTTATAAATGATGCAGCTTATGGTGCACTTACTTACGACGGACAGAAACCACTCAGCTTTCTTTCTGTTAAGGGTGCAATGGAAGTCGGACTGGAAGTTCATTCATTGTCAAAGGCTTTTAATATGACCGGGTGGAGGATCGGATTTATATGTGGGAACAGTAAGGCGGTAAAAGCATATGGAACAGTTAAGGACAATACTGATTCCGGACAATTCAGAGCAATTCAGAAAGCTGCAATAGAAGCATTAAAACATCCGGAAATAACAGAGAATACTGTTACAAAATATTCAAGAAGATTTGATCTGCTTGTTGATGCCCTGAAGGATGTGGGATTTGATGCGAAAAAGCCAAAAGGAACATTTTTCTGCTATGTGAAAGCTCCGACCGGTACTGATAATGGAAGGGTATTTAATACAGCTTCTGAGTTTTCTGAATTTCTTATCAGGGAATCACAGATATCAACGGTCCCATGGGACGATGCAGGTAAATATATCCGGTTTTCCGTTACATTTGAAGCTGGTTCCGCAGAAGAAGAAAAGAAGGTAATAAATGAAATGAAGGAAAGGATGAAAGTCCTGAAATTATTATTTTAAATGGATTATAGCGAAGACCTCAGGTTAGCTTTGAATATCCTCAGGGAAGGAGGCGTAATACTTTACCCGACCGATACCATCTGGGGACTGGGATGCGATGCAACAAACCAGGATGCCGTTGAGAAGATCTTTAAGATCAAAAAAAGAAGGGAAAGTAAAAGTCTGATAATCCTCGTGAACGGATTTACAATGCTGGAACGATATGTAAACAACATCCCCGAGGCTGCAGGCGAAATACTGGACGTTTCCGATAAACCGTTGACTATTATTTATTCCGTAGGTAAAAATCTTGCTCCCGGAGTCTGCAATGAAGACGGATCGGTAGGCATCAGGGTATGTAACGATGATTTCTGCAATGAATTGATTACCCGTTTCAGGAAACCTGTTATTTCAACATCAGCCAACTTCAGTGAAACTCCATCACCCTCTCATTTCAGCGAAATAGGAGATGAGATAATCAGATCAGCAGACTATGTTGTGAAATACAGACAGGCAGATACAAATAAAAATACGCCATCATCCATCATTAAAGTTGAGGATAATGGCGTGATCAAAATTATAAGGAAATAATTTTGCTACTTTGATCTTACATGGCCTGATCCTGAAACCCTTGCATTTACCTTTGGATTCCCGATATAGGTTACATTACCGCTTCCTGAAACATGTGCATCAAGTGAGTCTCCTGCTTTGCAGCGGCAGTTACCGCTACCCGAGATGCTAACCTCAAGATGATCAATTTCTACTCCCTCACCTGAAAAGCCTCCCGATCCGCTGATAGAAATTTCTCCGTTATCCACACTTCCTCCGGAACCCAGAATTATATCACCGGAGCCCGATATCCCACAGTCAAGTTTATCCACATTCAGGTCATCAGTTATCAGCTTACCGCTGCCGCTTACATTAAGACTGAGCCGGTCGGCCTCTACCGGATCCATAATCTCAGCCTTACCCGATCCCGAAACCCCCACTCCCTCCAGCTCCGGCATAGTAATGTTTATTATCACCCTTTCATTATTCCTTAAAGAGAAACGCCAGTTCTCCCTTTTAATGACCAGCCTGCCACCCGATACAACTGTTTCAATCGCGTTGAGGTCGCTCTTATCCCCCTCTATTGTCAGTCGAAATTCAGGACCAATTTTTATGAACAGATCACCGGAAACGCCAAAGCTTACCTTTGTGAAGCCCTTTACGTTCCGCGTCTCTTTCGACTGGGCTTGTGCCGGTGCCGTAGCACAAACCAAAGCCATAAGAAAAACTGCTGAATAAATTACTCTCTTCATTTCAATATTATTTTAAAGTTATGGGCATTTTCAACTAAAGACGGATAGTTTTGGGTTTAGTTGCAGGAAATATTGAAATTTTATCTTCAGCCCCCCAAGTGGGGCTTCTAAAAATGTCGGTAAAACAACAATTATCCCTTGCAGGATATAGAGGTGAAATATAACAAGGATTCCTTTCAATTCCCTGGCGGGGAAGATAGAAAGGGGGTAAGATCATCATGAAGCTGCCTTTAATTAAGGTCGATCAGACCTTCGGGAAGTTGCACTGTGATGGTTCTTTTCTTAGTATCAATCCGGACGATGAAATCCTCGTGGAAGGGTATCAGTATTTCTTTGTTCTCAGGCGAGATTATTTTTAGCAGGTCCTGCCCCGGATTATTAATTATTTCCTCTATTTTACCGAGAGTACTTTTGTTGCTTAAGATAACTTTAAATCCGGTTATGCTCTCATTATCTGAACGGCGGGTTTTACTTTTCCCGGTCGTAAGGAATACTTTGCAACCTGCGAAATCGCTTATTTTTTCATAAGTCCCGTATCCATCAAATCGCAGTTTGAGAATATCGCCCCCTGAATATTGTAATAAGGAAATAAAAAAAGGAACCGGTTTTCCTTCAATTTCAAGAAAAACCGATTCCATATCCGGAGTATTATCAATATAATCCTTTTCCAGCTTAACTGTCATAGTGCCTTCATAGCCCTGGATCTTTAAGATCCTTCCGAGTAATATGTTGGCGTTGTAACCCACCGGGTTCTTATCCCTGATATCCTTGTTTTATTCTGCGGGTTTTTCCTCAGGAGCAGTTTCTTCGGCCGGAACTTCTGTTGCAGGGGCTTCCGCTGTATTTTCAACAGGAGCCGGTTCAGCAGGAGCAGGAGCCGGTTCAGCAGCAGCAGGAGCAGGTTCAGCAGGAGCAGGAGCCGGTTCAGGATTGGCTTCTCTCTCAGCCTTTGCTGCCAGTTCAGCCTTTCTTTTCGCAAGCCGTGCGGCTCTGGCCTCATTTACTTTCTTCTCCTGGGTCAGGCGTTTACCAACTTCATCATCCTGTGATTTTTCAAGACCTGATTTTTTTGCTTCAATTTTTTCCTCATTCTGCTTCATCCAGGTTTCAAACCTCTTTGTTGCCTCAGCATCGTCAAATGCACCTTTTTTCACTCCTTCGAGCAGATGCTTTTTGATAAGTACACCTTTGTATGAAAGGATAGCTCTACAAGTTTCTGTAGGTATGGCGCCATTCTGCAGCCAACCCAGTGCCTTATCGAAATTGAGTTCGATTTTAGCCGGGTTAGTGATCGGGTTGTACATTCCGATCATTTCAATATATCTGCCATCACGTGGCGACCTGCTATCTGCTACCACAATGTGGTAATAGGCCTTTCTTTTGCGGCCTTTTCTAGCTAATCTGATTCTAACTGCCATTTAACTTTTAACGCTTTTTATTTAACCTACTTTTTTAAAAATGTGGGTGCAAAGTTAAAAATAAATATTAAGGAAACAATTTAAAACACACATACATAAAAAAAAAAGGGTGTCCCCTCAGGGGCACCCTCAAGAATATGTTTAAACCGCAGGACTTTTATTAATACCCCGGATTCTGTTGTGCTTTTAAATTCGGGTTGGCTTCAGTTTCCCTGAATGGAATCGGAAATACAAGCCTTGGTTCAGAATAAAGCAATGTGCCAACATTTTCGTGCAGCCTTCGCTGATCATGTATCCTGTGTCCTTCAAAAGAGAGCTCAAGCCGCCTTTCAAGAAGGATCTGAGCCAACGTCACAGTGGTAACTGCAGTAAGCTTTGCCCGTGTATGAACTGCGTTAAAATCATTCACGGGAGTATCGCCGATTTCTGTTTCCAGCATTTGATTGCACTCTGCTCTTATCAGGTACATTTCTGCCAGACGGATCAGGTTAACGACTCCATAGAGATTGTTCCATTTACCGGAACGCATTCCTCCGCTACCCAGCCAGAAAAGATCACGTCTTTCATCACCGGGTGAATACAGGTTAAGGTGGCCTTCAAGAATTTCTATGTCGCCGTTCCTGCCTCCGAATTCATTTGTTGAAAAGAATTCTGTCATTGAACTCGATCTGTCCTGGGGTGTTATCTGGGTTGCAAAAATATCCTCCGAACTATTGTCATTATTGTTAAAGACATCAGCATAGTCTGGTATCAGCTCATATAATCCCGATCCGATAACCGAGCTTGCAGCATCCCTGGCCTTTGCATAATCTCCCTTCTGAAGATAAACCCTTGCAAGCAGGGCTGTGGCTGCACCACTCGTTGCATAAACTTCATTTTCCTCCGGCAGCTTTGAAGCTGCAGAAATAAGGTCAGCAATTACCTGATTATAAACTTCCTCAACTGAATTGCGCGAAACATAGCTCTCTTCGCTGATCCCGCGGGTAGGTGTCAGTACAATAGGAATCCCGGGCTGATTCGAAGCACTTCCGGTTTGGTATTGTTGTGCATAAAACCTAACCAGATCAAAAAACATGAGACTGCGTAAAAACAGTGCTTCACCTTCCACACGGCCTCGGTCAGCGTCATCAATCACAGCAAGGGCACTGAGCACATTATTGGTAATGTTTATAACCTGATAACTATCGATCCATTGAGCAGAGGCATCCTCATTCGATGCGTTCATCTGCTTATTGAATATCTGTCGCGGGCCTCCGTAGGTTCCGACCCAGAGGCATTCATTTGCTCCACCAAGCAGTTCCGCGTTACGTAGTATGTTGCCTCCGTAAATACTTGGATCATCAAACTGGGCGTATGCACCTTTAAGAACACTCTTCACATTCGCATCAGACTCAAGAGAAAGCTCCTCGCTTATATTCTGGTAAGGCTGAAGGTCCAGCAGTTTATCGCAGGCTGTAAAAAACAGTGTCAGTGCTACTATGATTGAAATCGAAAATATCTTTTTCATTGTAATATGATATTATATATTTATAAATTGATACTGAGTCCGACAAGTATTGTCCTCGGCTGGGGAGCTGAATAGAAATCCAGTCCTGACGTGATATTGTCCACCGCGAAATCAGACGAAACTTCCGGGTCCCATCCGATAAATTTTGTAAATGTCAGAAGGTTCTGGCCCTGTAAATAGACTCTCAATCCCGTAAGTTTCAGTTTTCTGACAAATGAAGCCGGAAGATCATAGCTCAGCATTGCCGACCGGAGCTTTACGTATTCGCCATCGGAAATATACCTGCTGCTCCTTCCCTGGTCACCATTGCTGTAACCCAGGCGTGCCTGAGGCACCATTGTAATGTCACCCGGTTTTTTCCAGCTGGCAAGCTGATCGGTGGTCTGATTGTCAAACCATGCGGCATTGGCAGCCATATAAGGGTCCCCTGCCATCTGAAGATTGTTGCCTGCAACACCCTGGAATGTAAATGTCAGACCAACTCCTTTGTAGGCAAAAGTGTTTGTAATCGCCCCGAGAATTGGAGGATTTGGATTCCCGAGCACAACAAAATTTGTTTCAGAAAAATCGGCTGTTGTAGTAGTGTGGTCTATTACATTTCCGTTTTCATCCTTCTCATTGACGTACCAGATAGCATCACCGTTCTCAGGATCGACACCTGCATATTCCGCTCCGTAGAATACTCCGAGCGGCTGGCCAACCATTACGACATTCATAAACCGCGAATTTCCTTCGTCTATCACTGTCTGACCTCCAAGATTTGTAACTTTATTCCTGTTATAAGAAAAGTTGAGACTGGTTTCCCAATTAAATTCTCCTGAAATATTTGTGGTGTTAAGAACGAATTCAATGCCCTTGTTTGTCACTGATCCTACATTCTGAGTCTGTACCGTATAGCCTGAAGTAGCAGGAACAGGAACATCAAGCAGAAGATCGTTCGTGTTCTTCGAATATAAGTCAATCTCACCTGAGATTCTGTTCTTTAAGAATCCGAAATCAAAACCTAAATCCATTTGCCTGGTTGTTTCCCATCCAAGATCAGCGTTTGCGATCTGAGACGGTATAAGTCCTGATGTTCCATAATAACTGTCAACTCCGAAGAGGCCAAGATGCCTGAAGTTCCCGATGCCTGCATTTCCTGTAAGACCATAACTGGCCCTGAGTTTCAAAAAGCTCACTGTTGGATTATCTGTCAGAAAGCTCTCCTTGCTCAAAACCCATCCAAGTGAAAGTGCGGGGAAAAATCCGTATCTGGAATTCGCTCCGAATCTCGATGAACCATCAACACGTCCGGCAATGGTAACAAGATATTTGGCCATGTAATCGAAGTTCACCCTTGAGAAATACGAGAGGAAGCTGTACTCAGTCTTCGATGACGAAGCACCGCTAATCAGTCCGGCGCTGGCAAGTGTTTTCAGATCGTCGAGAGGGAATTCCTGACCTTCCGCCCATGCATTATCGATTACTGTGAACTGATACTCTGATCCAAGAACGGCACTGATACCAATGTTTCCAAATTGATTCAGATAATTAAGATATGATTTCGCAGATACGTTCTGGTTCTCGCCATAATTTGCAAATGCGTAGCCTCCTATCCCCTGTCCTGAGTCGGTTCTTTCACCATATCTTGCATTCTCTTTCGTGCTGTAAAGGTCGAAACCAAATTCATTCCTCCAGTTAAGTCCTTTCATTAACTTGAAGCTGAGATAACTGTTTACAAGTGTTCTGAAGTTTGAAATATCCCTTTTGGCTTCTTCAACATCCATCAGGCCATTATAATATGTGGTAGTTGGAACATTGTATAATTTACCCTCGAGATCTCTCACAGGTGTGATGGGTGATAATGCAACAAGCTGCATCGGCGTGGAGAATGCATTATCAGCTGAAACCTGGTCAATTATTGTCTTTGTCAGGCTTAATGACAGCCCCATATCAATAAAGTTGTTCACCTTATTGTCAAGATTAAGTCTTCCGGATACTTTCTGGATACCGTTTGACACAAGGATCACTTCCTGGTTGCTGTATGAACCGCTGGCAAAGAATTTCAGCTTGTCATTTCCTCCCTGGGCTGAGAAATCTGCAGTAGTAAGATTGCCTGTCTGGAAAGCCTGATCCTGCCAGTCAGTATCGACAGCCAGCTCCGGATCAGTATATGTTGCCCAGCCGTCATAACGATTGAAGCGGCTCCTGACAAATTGCAGCCATGAACCGGAATAATCACCGGGATTATTTATCGGATCATAGCCTTCATAAAGATCACTGTTATATGCAGCTTCTTCAAAATATGAAATATATTGCCTGGCATTCAGGAATTCCCTGCGGTGTGAAGCCTGGCTTATGCCTTTCTGAAGGGTGAAGTTCAGTTTTGTATCCCCGCTGATCCCTTTCTTGGTTGTAATAAGAATAACGCCATTGGCTCCCCTTGATCCAAATATTGCAGCAGATGCAGCATCCTTAAGAATTTCGACCGATTCAACATCATTGAAGTTAAAAGTTGACAGAGGATTTATTGCAGCACCCGACTGATTAAGAGTTTCTGTTGAGAGAGGTATTCCGTCGACAACATACAGCGGCTCATTGCTTGCAGTAACCGAAGAAGATCCCCTGATCCTCATCCTGGTCGATCCGGTGGCTTTACCATTAAGTGATTCAACAAACACCCCTGCACTTTTACCCTGAAGGGCAAGCTCGACAGAAGCTACAGGCATGTTCTTCAAATTTGAACCATCGACTTTTGTGATACTGCTTGAGACTTTTGACTTGATCTGGGTGCCGTATCCGACCACGACGATTTCATCAAGCCCTATTGATTCAGTTTCAAGGGCAACATCATAGACACTTGCTGTGCCAACCGCAACCTCCCTGGTTTTCATTCCGACATACCGGAATTCGAGAGTTGAACCCGAAGGAGCATTTATCTGATATTTTCCATTCAGATCAGTAACAACTCCTACCGTGGTTCCTTTAACAAGTACTGTAACTCCTATAATCGGCTGATTGTCTTCCGATCCGGTTACTGTACCCGTAACGGTTTTCTGCTGACCAATAGCAGGCAGCAATAAACCGCAGAACACAAAAAATAACAAGAGAATTTTCTTCATCAGTTTTAGTTTAGGTAATTAATAATTTGTCCGGAATATTACATTCCCTTTACTGTCCTTAAATAATTCCATGGATTGGGTTGCAAAAATATAATTATTATCTAATTGTAGTTATTTAGCTGGCCCTTAAAGTTAGAAAAATAGTAATCATCCGACTATTAATTGGGTAAAAATCTCAAAATCCAGATGTTGTTAACAATTCTGCAATGCAGCTGTTAGCAAGTATCTGATTTTTAGCAATTTT
>JBBSAP010000045.1:0-25495 GCA_038252165.1 Bacteroidales bacterium
GCTTTTTTCATGTCATTTTCAAAAAAATCTCCGGTATCGTCCCTTCCGATTGACCCGATAAATCCGGTATCAGCTCCGAGCATTGCAAGTCCGTGAATAGTATTGGCTGCCGAACCGCCTGATGTCCATGTCCTGGGGAAAATTTCAGTGGCGGCTTTTATTCCTTCCGATGTCTCCCTGCCGACAAGCTGCATGCTTCCTTTCGGCAGTCTGAATTCATGAAGGATGTAATCGCCCTCAACAAGTGTCATTACATCAACCAGTGCGTTACCGATTCCCAATATGCGTTTCATTTAAAAATTTTCGGCAAAGATATTGCTTAATTCACATAAAGCCCGTATTTTTGGCACGCTAAATTACAGCACAAAAAGTCTTTCCTCAGTAGCTCAGTTGGTTAGAGCAACGGACTGTTAATCCGTGGGTCGTAAGTTCGAGTCTTACCTGGGGAGCAAAAAAGCCGGTCGATGACCGGCTTTTTTGTCTTGCAGTCCAGCGGTCCTGCAGTCTTAAGGTCTGAAGCCCTACAGGCTGACTTCACGCTCACTTCAGTTCAAACCTGACTGGGGAGCAAAGCAGGTCAACCACTTATGTGAATTTCATACAAGTGGTTTTTTATTTGGCGCCAGTTTTGCGCCAGGATTTGGGTGAAATTTGTCCAACATACAGGGGTTTAAGACATTTAAGAATATTGACATTCATGAAATCAAAGTTTAACTTTGTATAGTGAAAAAGCAAGTATGCTTATTTTCTTATCACGGCCTAATATGGATACCATTAGTATTCCTAAAAACGAGTAGCAAAAAATTGAGGCTTCCTGCACTTTGGATTGTATCCGGACATCTTTTCAGGAAATATTGTATCTTTGTAATATATTTTGCTCATTATGACAACAGTTGAACTTAAGGACATATTATTCCTTAAGATTGCGGCAATTGATGATAAATCTTTTCTATCAGCAATTAAAACAATTATTGATACCAAATCAGAAACAATCATCTATAAACTTACTCCTGAGCAAAAAGAGAGAATAAAATCTAGTCATGAACAAATTGCCAGAGGTGAGTACTTAACTCATGAACAAGTCGAATCAGAGATTAATAGATGGTTAAAAGAAAAATAATCTGGTCACCAGATGCCAATCTGGACTTTTACAATATTCTAGAATTTTTCCATAAACTAAATAGGAATAAGACTTACAGCAAAAGCTTTATTTAAAAATTCGGAAATCTGTAAGACTTTTAAGGAAACATCCTCTACTTGGAATACAGACTGATGACGAAAACATTAGGTGTGTCTTTGCAGGGGATTATGCCATTTTCTATAAAATAGTAGAGGAAACAATTTATATACTGTCGGTTTGGGATTGCAGACAGAATCCTGATGACTTGACAATACAGAAATAAAAATTTTTTGCTAATAAAGGTAAGTTGTTTCCCGCCTTGCGGGACAGGTCGTCACACTTTTTGCTTTCCTGCCTACCGGCAGGCAGGTACTCCTGCCCACGAGACAAATTCGTAATGACCGTTGCATCCGGACACGCGTATCTGCAAGTAATTAAAATCCGGGGGTTATATTGTTACTAATTATAATAACAAACAATAGAAAGGAGATAGCGATGAAAATCGAACAGACAGCACATGAGACGAAAGGCGTTACGGTGAAGCAACTTGCAACGGTTGACCTTGGCCCTGAAATCGAGGGAATGGTCTACATACTGCAAGGAACGATAACTGACCATCGAAATTGAGTGGCTAAGGAGTATGGGCCGGGAGTGGACTGGCCCGAGGATAAGAACACCACTCATTGGCTTGAGAATAGAGGAACAACACTGGCGGTGGAGATCTCGGTCGATATATTCAGGCTGCAACAGTAAGCTGAGCCCCGCCATTTAGAGGCTGTCTCAAAAGCCTCTTTTTGTTTAAGAAAAGCATTTTCATTTACCTGTAACCCTTATTAAACTTGATTTCCGTATGAAAATATCTTAGCTTTGATAATATAAACGGACTGACAAAGCAGGAAATGAAGGACAAAGATAAATTGATCAGAATCTATTCCGGGAATGACATAACCATTCATATGCTTAAAGGCCGACTGGATCTTGCCGGGATATATGCTGCAGTACAGAATGACTCCTTTGACAGCTTTCTTGGAGGAGTGCCAGCTGCAGTTGATCTTTATATTCAGCAGTCGGACTATAAAAGAGCAGAGGCTATAATAAAAGAGTTCAATGTGAACAACAGAGATCAGAATGAAAAATAAGATCATTGTATTACTCTTTTTGATTTTGCCGGGATGCCTGCACATCCCCCAAAAAGATAAATCTGAATCCAGACATACCGATGACTGGGCCTTACTTGGATTTGTAAAAGCAGACAGTATAAATCCGATCGTGGAGCCTTCAGCCGGCCAGGTTTTTTTCTGCCCTCTTAACAAAAAGGAAATAAGATGGGAAGAAAAAAATGTTCTGAATCCTTCTGCTGTGGTTAAAGACGGCAAAGTGTATCTGATCTACAGGGCACAGGATAGTTTAATGACATCCAGGTTAGGATTGGCCGTAAGCAATGACGGATTGCATTTTGAAAAGCAGCCTTCGCCGGTTTTATTCCCCGATAGCGACAGCATGAAGCAATATGAATGGAAAGGCGGGGTTGAAGATCCCAGGATTGTAGAAGGAGAAGATGGCAAATACATTCTTACTTATACCTCTTATGACGGCAGGACAGCAAGACTGTGCCTGGCCAGTTCAAAGGACCTGGTAAACTGGACAAAGCATGGACCGGTTTTGGGTGAGGGAAAATACAAGGATACCTGGTCAAAATCAGGGGCTATAGTATCCAGGCTGGTCCAGGGGAGAATCGTGGCTACAAAAATCAGGGATAAATACTGGATGTACTTTGGTGACACGGATCTGTTCATGGCCACCTCTGACGATCTTATCCATTGGACAGTTGCTGAAAATGAAGAAAGCAGGAATATGATTTCTGTCCTGCATCCGCGGCCCGGTTATTTCGACAGCCGGCTGGTTGAACCAGGACCATATGCTTTGCTCCGCAACGAAGGGATCCTGCTGATATATAACAGCAGCAATGCTCTCAGCCATAATGATCCAGACCTCCCGGCATTCACATATTCTGGCGGCCAGGCTCTGTTTGATGGTGAATATCCTTATAAACTTATTGGCCGCCTGGATGACTGTTTCATTTATCCTGACAAGCCTTATGAAATATCCGGAGAAGTGAACAACGTTTGTTTTGTGGAAGGTTTAGTATTATTCAGGGGAAAATGGTTCCTCTATTACGGAACTGCCGATTCAAAAATAGCAGTCGCAGTTAAAGAGTAATATCATACCCATAAACATGTTTTTTTTATAGGATGCTTTTGGGAACTATTTTATTACGATATTTGTTATGGAGTAAGAATTTTTTCGTCCAATTTATTCTGGAGAGCCTTTTCAACTAAATCTATATCCAAATGAAGAAACTTAATATTCAGGTACTTATGCTTCTTTTCCTGGCAACTGTCATGCTGGTGATTTCCTGCGCGGTCAACCCGGTAACAGGTAAGAAGCAGTTAATGCTGATGTCAGAAGCACAGGAAATCGCACTTGGTCTTTCTTATGATCCCCAGGTAATGGCAACCTTCGGGTCGTACCCTGATAACAACCTTCAGAATTTCGTTCAGACAAAGGGTAATGAGCTGGGGAAGATCTCCCATCGTCCCAATCTGGAATATCATGTGAAGGTCGTTGACTCACCTGTTGTAAATGCATTTGCCGTACCGGGTGGGTATATTTATCTTACCCGCGGAATCATTGCCCAGCTTAACAACGAAGCTGAGCTGATGGGCGTAATGGCTCATGAAATGGGACATATCGCAGCCCGTCATACGGTAAGCCAGCAAAGCAAGCAGCAGATTGGACAGCTTCTTCTCATTGGCGGGATGATCGCCTCTGAGAAATTTGCCCAGTATGCCCAGTATGCCCTTCAGGGTATGCAATTACTGTTTTTGAAATTCAGCCGCGACGATGAGCGGCAGGCCGATGCCCTTGGAGTTGAGTATTCATCTAAACTGGGCTTTGATGCTCATAAGATGGCAGATTTTTTCAAAGTTCTTCAAAAGATGAGCCTCTCCGAAAGTGAAGGAGGGATACCAACCTTCCTGTCAACCCATCCCGATCCGGGTGACAGATATAACGATGTCAATAAGAGTGCTACTGAATGGCAGGCGCAGCTTAATCTTGGCAATTATAAAGTCAACCAGGACAAATATCTTCAGATGATTAACGGCATTATTTACGGCGATGACCCGAAACAGGGGTATGTTGAAGGAAATACATTCTATCATCCGGAGCTTAAATTCAAATTTTCATTTCCAACCGGATGGAAACTGGAAAATTCTCCTATGCAGGTAACTATAACTCCACCCGACCAGAAAGCTCTGATGCTTTTCACATTGGCAAACCAGAAGACCCTTGAAGCGGCAGTCGATTCCACTATTGCCCAGTATGGGCTTACTCTTCAGGGAAGTAAGAGAACTACTGTCAACGGATTGCAGGCAATTGTAACCCAATGCAAACAGGTTTCCCAGGATCAGTCAACAGGTGCTGCTTCAGCAAATATGGTGCTTACTTATTTTATCAGCAGCGGCGGACTTATATATGTTATGCATGGAGTATCGTCAGAAGCTGATTTTAATACCTACGCCAGTACAATGAATTCATCAATGACAACTTTCTCAAACCTAACTGACGCTTCAAAAATAAATGTGAAGCCCAAAAGGATACAGGTTGTAGCAGTACAAAGAACAGGAACCCTTTCAGATGCTTTTGTTTTTTACAGGGTTCCGCAGAAACAGTTTAACGAACTGGCACTTCTTAACGACATTGAGCTGACTGACCAGGTTCAGGTTGGGAAATTGATAAAGATTGTAGGAGAATAATTTACACCCCCCATCCCCACTGCCTACCCTGCCTACCGGCAGGCCTGAAGGGGATTAAGATTAGTACTTCGGCAGTTGGTATCCGTTATTGTAAGCCGGGGTAATCAGTGCATTTGCGGTTTCTGTGGCAAATAACTGCTTTGAATCATCCCAGTTAACTTTTTCACCGGTGCGATAGGCTATATTCCCCATCTGAGCAACCAGGGCCACCCCACGGCCGATATCAATTCCTGCATTGAGCTTTTCTGGTGTATTATTCTTCAGGCAGTCGAGGAAATTCTTTACATGCAGGTCCTGTCCGTTTCCGACATTTTTCTGAACAGGGATAGCCTCGATCTTCTGTTTCTCAGGCACAACCTCCCAACCGTTGCGGTCAAGTACCAGGGTGCCGTTTTCACCAATGTACGACATCCCATGAGGTCTTCTCCAGTTACCAAGGCCAATACCTATTGTATGTTCCCATATCATAGTGAAATCCCTGAAATCATAAACTGCGGTCATTGTATCGGGGGTAACCATATCGTCTTCAGGAAAAGCATATTTTCCGCCGATAGCCATCACTGAAGCAGGAATTGTCTTGCCCATACCATAAAGTATAAAATCGATCAGATGCACACCCCAGTCTGTCATCAGTCCGTTGCCGTATTCCCAGTACCATCGCCATGTGAAATGAAAGCGGTTCATATTAAACGGGCGTTTTGGTGCAGGACCGAGCCAGGTGTTATAATCGACCCCGACAGGAACAGCTGAGTCAGGTACTTTTGGCACAGCGCCTTTCCAGTCAACATACGACCATGCCTTGCATGTACGGATTCGTCCAAGCTTGCCTGATTTAAGATAATTTATTGCATCTACAAAGTGTGGCTGACTTCTTTGCCACTGACCAACCTGTACCATTTTACCGTGTTTTTTTGCAGCTTTAAACATAATATTAATCTCGGCAATGGAGTTACCCAGAGGCTTTTCGACGTAAACGTGCTTGCCTGCTTCCTGGGAGTTGACGAACTGCAAACAGTGCCAATGGTCGGGAGTGCCTATAATAACTACGTCAATATCTTTGTCATCAAGCATTTTGCGATAATCGGTATATAGTTTTGGTTTTGCAAATCCAAGCTTTTCGATATCACTGGTCCGGCTTGCAAGGAAACTGTTGTCAATATCGCATAATGCAACGCATTCCACCTCAGGATTCTTCAGGAATGATGCCAGATCGCTGTAACCCTGACTTCGTGCTCCAATGAGTCCTACATGTATCTTATCGTTAGGGCCAACTTTCTTTCTTCCGGCTTCTGCAAGAACATCAACAGTAAGCATCGATCCTGCTGCGATTACCGATGCTGTCTTAATAAAATTTCTGCGTGATGAATTCATTATTATGAAATTTTAAGGATATGTGTGCCAAGTTAATATTTTCTTACAAGAGGATCAATTTTTAGCATATTAAAAAGTGTTAAACGACTGCGTATTTAAAAAATAATAATTGATCCTAAAGGCATTTCCCTATTATTTCCTAGATTTACTGTTAATTGAGTTATTCCAGAGATACAAATTCGTAAAAATCACAATATGAAGAGTGAGAAATTTTTTATTACCCTGATTTTTTGCCTGTTATTTACAAGTCTTAATGCGCAAACCATCAAGCTTGATGACCCTATCCCCCCTGATCCGGGCATTAAGATCGGCAAGCTCGAAAACGGGCTAACCTATTATATAAAGCAGAACAAGAAGCCCGAACAGAGAATTGAGTTGCGGCTGGCTGTTAATGCCGGTTCAGTTTGTGAGACTGACGGGCAGCAGGGACTGGCCCACTTTGTTGAGCACATGTGCTTTAACGGCACCAAGAATTTTCCCAGCAACAGGATGATAGATATGCTTGAGGAAATGGGGGTAAAATTCGGTGCAGAACTTAACGCATATACCAGCTTTGATCAGACTATTTATATCCTGAAGGTCCCGTCTGATAAAGAAGAATGGATCAACAGAGGGTTCCAGGTGCTGGAAGACTGGGCTCATCAGGTCACCATGGACGACAGTGAAATTGACAAGGAGAGGGGCGTTATCGTTGAGGAATGGCGGCTTGGGCTGGGCGCTGATGACAGGATGCAGGCAAAATATATTCCTGTTTTGCTGAAGGGTTCCAAATACGCTGAGAGACTCCCGATTGGTAAAATAGATGTGATAAAGAGTTTTCCGTATGATACCCTGCGCAGTTTCTATAAGACATGGTATCGTCCTGATCTGATGGCTGTAGCTGTTGTCGGAGATATCGACCCCGGGATAGCTGAAGACAAAGTGAAGGAGTATTTCGGAAGGATCCCCAAAGCAGTCAATCCAAAAGCCAGGGTCGAATTTCCCATTCCGGACAACAGCGACCCATTGATAAGTGTTGTTACTGATAAGGAGGCGACGGACTATTCAGCGGTAGTATTCTTCAAGCATCCTAAAACTGATAAAGGTCACTATGGAGATTATCGCGAACAGATAATGCAAACCTTATATACCGGCATGTTGAATAAACGTCTCCTTGAGATATCTCTGAAACCCGAGTCCCCATTCTTAGGTTCCGGGACAGGATATGGTTCATTTATCGGCAGGAGCGTTGACGCTTATCAGCTTATGGCGAGCGCAAAGGAGAATCAGATAGAAAAGAGCCTGGAGGTTATTCTTATTGAAAATGAAAGAGTGCGCCGGTTTGGATTTCTGGCATCTGAACTTGAGCGTGAAAAAAAAGATATGCTTACAATGATGGAAAAAATGGCAAAGGAGGCTGATAAGACTGAATCCGCCTCTTATGCTGATGAGTACCTCAGGAATTTCCTGGAAAAAGAACCAATACCCGGTATTCAGAAAGAATATGAGATAACACGGGATTTCCTTCCAGGAATAACTCTTGATGAAATCAACCAGATCGGAAAGGAGTGGATCTCAGATAACAATATTGTCTCCCTGATTACCGCACAGGAAAAGGAAGGGATCAGCGTACCAACGGAATCGCAGGTCCTTGATATAATTAAATCAGTAAAGGGTATGAAGATTGAGGCATATTCCGAAAAAGTCTCCGATGCTCCGCTTTTGTCAGTTCCACCCACACCGGTACCTGTAACAAAAAGATCTGAGAACAGCCAATTTGGCTATACCGAGCTAAGATTCGGGAATGGGGTTCGCATGATCCTGAAAACTACTGATTTTAAAAATGATGAAATACTGATTTCAGCCTACAGTCCGGGAGGAACTTCACTCTACCCCGATAATGACATTATGTCGGCTATGCTGGCTTCAACCATTGTAACGCAAAGCGGAGTCGGGACTTATGATTATACGGGACTCCAGAAAAAATTGTCGGGAAATACAGCTAAACTTACACCGTATGTTAATGATCTGCGGGAAGGTATCAACGGTAGCTGTTCACCAAAGGATCTTGAGACCATGCTGCAGCTGAACTATCTTTATTTCACCGAAGCCCGCAAAGATGAAAGTGCTTTCAATGCATATATCTCGCGTATGAGGAACATGATCAGGCCTCTGAGGGCTAATCCGCAGGTAATTTTCTCGGATACTTTGTCAAAGATAGTTACAATGAATTCACCAAGGGAAATTTCAATTCCTACAGAAGCCCAGTTTGATCAGGTGAATCTCGACAGGCTTCTTGCTATTTACAAGGATCGTTTTGCAGATGCAAGCGACTTTACATATTTTATGGTTGGGAATTTTAAGGTTCAGGAAGTTATCCCGATGCTTGAAAAATATATCGGAGGCCTGCCTTCAACCGGAAGAAAAGAGACCTGGAAGGATGTGGAACCAGGATTTCCCAAAGGGAAGGTGGTTGTTGATGTCCCCAAGAACTCCGAACCTCAGAGCATGGTAGCTATGGTATGGAAAGGTGATTTCATATGGAAGGATAAAATCCGCCAGGGTTTCACAATGCTGATGAATATTCTCTCGATAAAGCTCAGGGAATCGATGCGTGAAGAGCAAAGCGGTGTATATGGGGTCAGCTTCAACGGGAGTACTGTAAAATATCCCGAGCCGACATACACAATTACATCTTCTTGGGGATGCAATCCGGATAGTATCGCAAAACTTTCACAGATTGTGCTTGGAGAGATGGCGAAAATCATGAAAAACGGACCTGCCATTGAAGATCTTAATAAGGTGAAAGAGACTCTGATAAGAGAACGGGAGACAAAACTTAAAGAGAACAGTTTCTGGATTTCTTACCTTCAGGGCTTTTATCTTAACAATGAAAGGCTGATGACGCTTGATGGATACAAAACATTTGTCAATTCAATTACGGGCAAGGATATTAAGAAGATTGCCGGGAAATACCTGGATACGGAAAATTATGTAAAGGTTGCATTAATTCCGGCACCAAAATCCGATGCCAGGTAGAGAGGGCATGCACAGAGTCTCTGCTTAGAACAATCCATGTAATTCTGCATCGATCTTGTTGATCACCTCAGCGAGATGGTCGTTGTTATTCGGGAAATTGTAATGATCAGCTTCGATTATCAGTATTTTCCCAAGCTTATATGACTGGACCCAGGCTTCGTACCGTTCATTCAGCCTCTTGAGATAATCTATACGGATAGAGCTCTCATATTCCCGTCCTCTTTTTTGTATCTGGTTCACAAGTGTCGGCACCGAGGCCCTCAGGTAAAGCAGCAGATCAGGCGGCTGGATCAGGGAACTCATCATATTGAAGAGAGATGTATAATTATCAAAGTCGCGGGTCGACATCAGACCCATAGAATGGAGGTTAGGTGCGAAAATATATGCATCCTCATAGATGGTCCGGTCCTGAACAATAGTTTTGTCCGATTTTCTTATTTCAAGAATCTGACTGAAACGGGAGTTAAGAAAGTATATCTGAAGGTTGAACGACCAGCGCTGCATGTCTTCATAAAAGTCCCCCAGGTAGGGATTATCATCAACATCCTCATAATGAGGGGTCCATCCGTAATGTTTGGCAAGAAGTCCTGCCAGCGTTGTTTTTCCTGATCCGATATTTCCCGCGATTGCTATGTGCATTGTTTAGAATATTACTTATTACAGATCATAAAATTACTAAAAATCCATAAAGTTCTTCAATGAACTCACGGGTATTTGAAAGTCTTGGAACCTTGTTTTGTCCGCCAAGCTTATTTTTGGATTTAAGCCACCTGTTAAATGTTCCGGGAGGTACACTTCTTACAATCGGCTTAACAAGGTTAATATCCTTGTAGCGTTTAGCTTCATAATCAGAATTGATTGACTTAAGGGTATCATCAAGCAGGCTGGAGAACGCGTTCATGTCATCGGGCGGTTTTTCAAATTCAATGATCCATTCGTGTGTTCCCTTTGATGTTTCTCCCATATAGACTGGGCCGGCGGTGTATTCGGAAATTATCGCCCCGGTTCCCCTGGATGCTTCCTCGAGTGCTTTATCCGCATTTTCGACTATTAACTCTTCCCCGAAAGCATTTATAAAATTCCTTGTCCTCCCGGAGATACGAAACCTGTAAGGTGCAATACTTGTAAATATTATGGTGTCGCCGATAAGATACCTCCATAAACCACCGTTTGTCGAAATTACAACTGCATAATTCACCCCTTTCTCAACTTCCCTCAGTGGTAAAGCAGAAGGAGAGTCAGAACCTATCTTATCGGAGGGGATGAATTCATAAAAAATCCCGTAGTCGAGCATCAGAAGCATGTCGGATCTTTCCGGATCATCCTGGATGCCGAAAAAGCCTTCGGATGCATTATAAGTTTCCATATAGTGCATCTGATCGCCGGGGATAAGCCTTTTATAAATTTCACGGTAAGGGGTAAAACTTATTCCGCCATGGAAGAATACCTCAAGCTTAGGCCAGACATCAAGCAGGCTTGTTTTTCCAGTATAGGCGAGCACATTTTTAATAAGTGTCAGATACCACGATGGAACTCCCGAGAAGCTTGTCACATTTTGCTTCACGGTTATTTTTGTAATCATTTCAAGCTTTTTCTCAAAGTCATCAATAAGCGCGATTTTTTGTGAAGGAGTTCTTATAGCCGCTATGTAGAATGGAGCATTCTGTATAAGTAAAGCTGACAGATCACCGTAGATTGATTTATTGCTGAGCTGGTTTATTTTGTTGCTGCCTCCGAGTGTAAGCGCTTTGCCAGAGAAAATCCTGGTATCTGGGTTATTAATCGAATAGATAGCAAGAATGTCTTTAGCTGCCTTGTAATGGCAGCCAACAAGTGATTCCTTGCTTATGGGGATGAATTTGCTTTTGGTTGAGGTTGTTCCGGAGGATTTTGCGAACCATTTGAAATATCCCGGCCATGTCAGGTTGCTTTCTCCATTTCGAAGCCTTTCAATGCAGGGAAGGTATTCTTCATACGACCTTACAGGTACACGCGACTGATAATCCTTTATAGAGCGGATTGAGGAATAATCATATTCCCTTCCCCATTCAGTGGCGGCTGCAACTGCAATAATCTTTGAAAACGTATGCTGCTGAGTTTCGACAGGATATTTTTTAAAGTGATCTATCTGGTTAATACGCTTTGCATAAAACCGCCTGATGATTGAAGGTATTACAGCCATTGGAACAGCACCTGTTTAAGGCTTAAAGATATGGAAAAATATTCCAGTACCAGTTTACAGGTCAGGTGAAAATCTCTTTCAGGATATCAAGAGAATTTATTTTTTTCAGTCCGGGAAGATGGACGCTGAAATACCTGATAATAGTTTCAAGCACTTCATTCCTGAGGGACCCTGTCAGAGGAATGCTTCCCATCCGGTCAAATGAAACCTTGAAGAATTCAGCCAGTATATCCGAAATTTGAGGGTCGGCATAATCTGAATTAAGGGGTGGCATCCTGACAAAGGTGCCATTAATAAGATCAAAATACTTTTTCTCAGGATCATCCCTTGCTCCCGGTTCGAAACCAAGAAAACTGCTGAGCCCAATCAGAAAGGCTATATGGAAATTTGCAAAACCAGAGTCGCATTTATCAAGATACCTTATCGAATCTTCAATATAACTGAACAATTCAAAATTAGGACTCTCTTCCTTTAGCACCGATGTGAGTATTTCCGCCAGGAATACAGCTATACAGCTTTTTCTGACATCAGCATAGATCTCTGCAGGTGAATATGAAACTGTAAATTCTTTCAGCATCTGTACCCCGCGTAATTCCCGGTAGTAAAATATGAGATCAAGGATAAACATTGGCTGGAAAAGGACATTGTGCTTTCCCGAATTTTTGCTTCTCATTCCTTTTATCATAATAGACACCCTGCCGAAGTCACGGGTGTAAACCTGTGCAATTACACCCGAGTCGGTATATTTTATCTGGTGCAGTACTATGCCTTTTGTTTTGTGAAGCATTGCGGCCGATGATTTGCTCAAATATAAAATTATTATATTTACCTGTCAATCAACTGCACCATGATATCAACAAATAATGATGAACTTATAAAACGTATTGCAAAGCTCGCAAGGCAGAACAAGGAGCTTGAGGAACAGCTAAAATTTCTGGTAAAGCAGAATGAAAAGCTTGCAGATGAGTATGAAAATCTCAAGACCCATTCTCCGGAAGTCTCTTCAGGAGAGGAGAAATCAATGAAATTCAACATGGCAACGGTATTATTCGCCGATATGCGCAGCTCGTCGAAATTAATTGAAGGGATGGATTCGGCTTCGGTGATGGATGAACTCGATGAGATCTTCTATGAGTTTGAATCAATTGCTGAAAAATATAAAATCGAAAAGATAAAAACCATCGGCGACACATTCATGTGCGCAGGAGGGATACCTGTGAAGAATATAACAAACCCGATAGATGTTGTGATGGCAGCAATGGAAATGAGCAATTATCTCGAAAAATTTGAACACAAGAAAAGAGGAGGAAGGAAAGGGATCTGGGATCTGAAGATAGGCATCCACACCGGTCCGGTTACAGCTTCTGTTTCAGGTAAAAAGAAAATCAATTACGACATAAAGGGAGATACAGTTCACAACGTAAGCCGCGTGGAAGCTCTTTCAGAAAACGGCTCCATTCTTATCTCGGTGATGACCTCTGAACTTGTAAAGGAGTTTTTCGATTGTGAGTATTATGGCATACTTCCTGTGAAATATAAGGGTGATCTGCAGATTTACCGTGTTAAAGGATTAAAGCCTGAATTCTCGCTCGACAGCAAGGGAGGAAATCCAAACGAAGCGTTCAGAATAAAATTCGGATTGATACAATTTACGGACATGCAGGAAATGATCCTTGACAAACTTGAAAAGGAACTGCCAGGATATGTATTCTATCATAATATCAAACACACTGTTGATGTGGTCACCGAGGTTGAGCTGATCGGCTGGGCTGAGGGGTGCACCGATGAGGAGATATTACTTTTGAAAACGGCAGGTCTTTTTCATGATACCGGCATAACCGTTTCATTCGATAACCATGAGTTACTTGGAACAGATTATGCAAGAAAAATCCTCCCGGGATACAATTATACTACTGACCAGATCGAAAAGATATGTTCGATAATAATGGCAACCAGACTGCCGCCAAAACCTGCTAACCTTCTGGAGGAAATAATTTGTGATTCGGATCTCGACTATCTGGGCAGAAGCGATTTTATACCGGTATCCAATACTCTTTTCGAAGAGCTTAAAGCTCAGAACAAAATGAAAGACCTGAATGAATGGAACAAAATGCAGGTTAAATTCATTTCAGCACATCAGTACTTCACTAAAACTGCAAGAGGCCTGAGAGAAGTGAACAAGCAGCTTCAGATTGAAAGAATTCAGAGCCTGATTACTGACTGACTATTGTCCGATAACAAGAATTTTTGTCACACACGATTCTGATCCATCTTTGCTGGAACAAAATGCAAGGTACACACCTGTCCTGACCCTGTGAGCGTTGAAGGTGGTGAGATCCCAGGAAGCTTGTCCTCCTTCCGATATGGTTTCGTAAACAAGATTTCCGCTTATATCTGTTATTTTAACCTGTGAGTCTTTTAAAAGCCCGGTGATTGTGACGTTCCCTGAGTAATCTTCCCTCACGGGATTAGGGAATGAATACACATTACTGAATGACTGACTGCCCGAAGTTGCGGTCTCTCTGACTGAAAGCACTCCCCCGGATGTTCCGAACCACACCTCGCCAGAGCTGTTATCAACTGCAATAGCTGCAATGGAATCGGAGAACATGGGGCTGTTCCTGACATTGTAGTTTTTGACCACGGCGATTCCGTCTGCAGAAAGCAGATACGCGCCGGAGCTTTTAGTCCCGAGCCATTTCCTGTTTGCGCCATCAACCGAAATTGCAGTGATGGATTCTGTTCCCAGCATATAATCAGCCAGTCCTGAACCATCGTTCCTGGGTACTTTTATCCTGTAACCCTTCAGATCATTATCAAAGATCCGTTCAGTATTGTAGTATATTACCGGACCCTGATCAGTGCCAATCCATATATTGCCGTCGTGATCCTCTGCCGCTGAAAACACCGAGTTTAGAATTTTATCATCGCTGTCTGTAATTATAAGTTTCTTCGTTCTGTCATCTGAAAATATTTCGGGTGTTTCATTATCATCAATTATGTATATTCCATTGCCGCCGGGAAGGATTATCCATTTCTGTCCGTTTTCAGCCGATATAATATCTCCTACAACCGGAGCATCAATTGTTAAAGGATAGACTATCCAGTTGCCATCGGGTTTAAGTATTTTAATGCTTCCCGAAACATTGGTCTGAGTGATCCAGAGGTTTTTAAATTTGTCCATAGCCAGACCGCAGACTTTTATTTCTGAGCCTGTTGCACTGCTTGTCTGAAGTGGTGAATTTGAAGAATCGTAATGCTTCACCAGGGTGTTATTCTCATATTCGAATAGTCCGCCGCCCCATGATGAAATAAAAAGGCGGGAGTTGCTCCCTTTGTCGATGAAAGATCGCATAGCATCAGTAGCAGAGCCTGTAGCAAGACTGGAAAACTGATTGTTTTCATAAATTGAGACCTGAAAGATTCTTTTCAGGCCGTTCCATGATTTGTCTGTCCCGCCTGCACATAAAACCGTTTTCCCGTTTGAGGACGATATGCTTACAACATCATTCGTCGCAGGGCCACTGAGAGATATACGTGTAAAGGCTGTCATGTTTTCACCTTTGATCAGGCCATAACTTTTATCTGCTATCCATATGTCATTCGCAATAATTAACCCCTGCGATATATCGGTAATGCCCCATCCGTAAGATGAAATTGCTTTCAATAAAGACCCATCAGGCCTGTAATATTTAAGCGACCCGGCCGAAGAGACCAGGAATCCCTGAGGGGCAAGATCAAAAGAACTGTTTATGACCCCGGCGTTAAAGGATAATAACCTGGTTCCGCCATTAATTGCATAAATCATGTCGCCTGCAGATCCTTGCGAGATATTACAGTAGAGAGTTTCCCCGGAGAAGATCACATGGGTGCATTTTGAATCTGGTTCAGGCAGGCTTGTAATCTGGCTCCAGTTTCCGAAATAAGCCAGTCCCTGGTTTAAGAGGTCAGCCTGCCACAATCCATTAATGGTAGCAGCATAAACCTTACTGTCACCGAATGTAATATCGAAAACCTCATTGTAGCCGGTTCCAGGTCCGGGTCTCCAGGTATCATGTATCTCCATCCTGACCATGTCGACAACAACAATTCCGAATCCCGTTGCCAGGTAAGCATACTTTCCGAGAGTCCTGATCCTGTTGATGTTTTTATTTCCCTGGATATTCCTGTTATAAATATCAGGGATGTTATGGACTTTGTTTCCGGTCACAAGGTCGATGTTTGTACTTGTATAGGCAATGATTAGCATCCTGGTTTCTTCGGCCCACCCGATAGCACTTATTCCTGTCTGGGAGAGTCCGTTCACGGGCGACAACCTCATTAGTTCATCATATTTGCTGTTGTAGGCAATAATCGAAGAACCGGTTGATGCATATATTTCTTCTGAGTTACCGGCAATGCTGTTTGCAGAGTTATACCTTAAATGGTCCGACCATGATCCTACAGGCAGTTGCCCTGACAGACAGCTACAAATTAGAGTTAACCCTGTAATAAAAAACAGTTTCTTCATCCTTTATACAGAATCTTTTTTGTCTGCCTTTTGGTACGTGAGGAGGAAATGCCTGAGCTTTTCAAATGCCCTGGCCCGGTGCGAGATCATGTTTTTCTCCTCAAGGTCCATTTCAGCAAACGTAACTGATTTTCCATCAGGGATAAAGACAGGATCATATCCGAATCCCTGTTTGCCTCTCCTGTCTTTTATTATTTTGCCTGTTATGGTACCTTCAAAAAGATAATCCTTACTATCAAGAATAAGAGCAATGACGGTTCTGAATCGGGCATTCCGGTTTTTTTCATTTTCAAGGAGGGAAAGAAGTTTTTCAATATTGGCATCAGAATCCTTGTTTTCGCCTGCAAATCTTGCTGAATGGACCCCTGGCCTGCCGTTGAGTGCTTCAACTTCAAGTCCGGTATCATCGGCAAAGACATTCTTTCCTGCCGCCTTGAAAACATAATGTGCTTTATACAATGCATTGCCCTCGAGAGTTATTTCATTTTCTGGTATGTCTTCATTCATATTTAAATCATGAAGGCTTAAAAGAGTAAAGCTGTTTCCGAGGACATTATTGATTTCCCTTATTTTGTATAGGTTGTTTGAAGCAAAAATAATCTCCATCTGTAAAAAGTTTCTTTGGCGAAATTAGTAAAAGTGATGAAAGTTCTGCAATACCACAATGGCGCCTGAAGTTTGGCGTTAATAAAGTTTATTGATACATTTGATAAAAGATCGGTCCAATTTAAAGTAAATGCTGTTAATGAAGAAGTTGACTCTTTCATGTAATCTAATGGTTCTTACAGCACTACTTTCAGTTAAATCCTCAGCAAATACCCCGGATGCTCCGGAGATCACTCTGGCGATTTCCACAATTGTAATAGGATTAATCATACTTTTAATAATCGAAATTGCCATCTATAAACTTCTGGAATTAAAGTTTAAGCGCAGGCAGCAGGTCCTTGAACAGATCATTAACAAAAAAAATGATGATCTGATGAAGATAAATGAAAAGACCGAAGCGCTCCTGGCCAATGTATTTCCAAAGGATACTGCCGACGAGTTAATGGCAAAAGGGAAAGCAACTAAAACCAAATATAATTTTGTGACTGTCCTGTTTTCCGATATTCAGGGTTTTACTCAGATTGCTGAAGAAATGAATCCCGAAGTTTTGATTGATGAGCTTGACAAATTCTTTTTTCATTTCGATTCAGTTGTCGAGAAATACAGAATCGAAAAAATAAAGACCATCGGGGACGCTTATATGTGCGCAGGAGGGATACCCGAAAAGAACAGGACCAATCCTGTTGAAGTGATACTTGCTGCCATTGAAATGCAGGGATATATGAAAAACCTGAAAGAAGCTTCTCTTGTTCAGGGTATGAAATACTGGGATATCAGGATAGGGATCCATACCGGAACCGTGATAGCCGGTGTGGTGGGGCATAAAAAGCTTTCGTATGATATCTGGGGAGATACTGTTAATATAGCAAGCAGAATGGAGTCATCAGGTGAGGCGGGGAAAATCAATATTTCAGGCGCTACATATGAGTTTGTAAAGGACTTTTTTATTTGCGAGTACCGGGGGAAAATGCCGGTCAAGTACAAAGGCGAGCTCGATATGTATTTTGTGAAAGAAATTATCCCTGAACTCAGTGATGAAAAAGGTTTTCCAAACAACAGGTTCAGGTTTAAAATGCAGCTTATCAAGCTTCAGGATGTAGAGGAAACAGTCAATAAAATGTTTATTGATGAAGCACCTCCCAGTCTATGGTTTCACAACGCCCAATTTGCCGTAAGCATTGCAAGCCAGGCAGAGCTGCTTGCAACAGCCGAAGGGCTGTCATTGGAGCAATATGTTAATCTTAAGCTTGCTTCTATTTTTCTGATTACAGGATATTTGTCAGATTACAATAATCCGGCTGAAGCATCATGCAAATTCATGGAAGAGATGCTTCCCCGCTTCGGGTTTGATGATTGTTATATCGTCTCTGCCAGGGATCTGATTAATAACTCCTTTAACGGGAAGCATGAATCGGATACTGATAAAATATTACACGATGCAAGGTATGATTATCTGGGCCGGGTCGACTATATAAAGCTAAGTGAAAAGCTTCTTAAAGAGATGAATGAGCATGGGATCAGCGCCGGTCCCGTGGAATGGTCAGACATCCAGAAAAAACTTCTGAAAGATCATGAATTTCTTACAAATACCGGGAAGCTTCTCAGGAGTGTACCGATAGAGGAGCAGATTGCGAAGCTTCAGGAATGGCATAATTAATCGATTTTCTGAGGGAATATCTGTGGGAGATTAGTTTTAAAAATGTACTTTTACCGGATATTTATAAATTGGAAGTTATGGAGAACCTTGACTGGAAAAATCTGCCTTTTGGTTACATCAAGACAGATTACAATGTTCGCTGTTTTTATAAAGATGGTAAATGGGGTGAGCTTGAAGTATCGACTTCCGAATATATTGATATTCATATAGCTGCAACCGCGCTGCATTATGGGCAGGAAGCGTTTGAAGGCATGAAGGCATATATGGGGAAAGATGGAAAAATAAGATTGTTCCGCTGGGAAGAAAACGCAAAACGGCTTCTCTTTTCGGCTGACGGGATCAAGATGGCTAAGCTTCCGGTTGATAAATTCCGGGAGGCGGTATTTAAAGCTGTAAATCTGAATAAGAAATTCATTCCACCTTATGGTTCGGGAGCCACGCTTTACATCCGTCCGCTACTTTATGGAAGCGGGGCAGAAGTAGGGGTCAAGCCATCCATGGAGTACACATTCATTGTTTTTGTTACTCCTGTCGGTCCCTATTTCAAAGGAGGTATCAACCCGGTCAATATGCTTATCTGCAGGGATTACGACAGAGCTGCGCCAAAGGGTACAGGTGTATATAAGGTCGGAGGTAACTATGCAGCCAGCCTGAGGGCAGGTATCGAAGCAAAGGAGGGAGGATATGCAAGCGCTATATTTCTTGATGCCAGGGAGAAAAAGTACATTGACGAATGCGGCCCTGCAAATTTCTTTGGAATAAAAAACAATACATATATCACACCGAAATCTGAATCAATTCTGAATTCCATTACGAACATGAGCCTTATTGAAGTGGCCGGAACTCTTGGAATAAAGGCAGAGAGGAGACCGGTACCTGTTGAAGAGCTGTCGGAGTTTTCTGAAGCTGGAGCCTGCGGAACGGCAGCTGTGATAAGCCCTATTGCCAGGATAGTCGATCCGGATAAGAATAAGACCTATGAGTATTGTAAGGACGGAAAACCCGGGCCCGTGACTATGAAGCTTTATAACAAGCTGGTATCCATTCAATATGGCGATGAACCGGATGAGTTCGGATGGATATCCATTGTGGAATAGGAAGCAATGAAAGAATAAAATAAAGCTCCCCTCCTGGGAGGGGTTAGGGGTGGGTTAAAAAGATATTTAGTGAAGAAGAAAGAATCAGGATTTTCAAAGGCAAAACTCGGTGGTTCATATCTGACACTTGTTATAAGTGTTTCACTTGTGCTTTTTTTGCTGGGAATATTGGGCCTGGTTATAATCAATACAAAAGAGCTTTCCGATTATTTCAGGGAGAGCCTTACATTTTCAGTGATTCTCGATGAAGATGCCAGGGAAGCAGATATAAGGATGCTTCAGAAGGATCTTGACGCCAAGCCTTCAGTTAAATCTACGGAATATGTCTCCAAGGATGAAGCTGCCGCAAAAATGAAAGAAGATATGGGGGAGGATTTCATTAGTTTCCTGGGCGATAATCCGCTCCCTCCTTCTATTGATGTTTACCTTTTTGCGGGATATACCAACCGTGACAGTGTTGTTAAGTTTGAAAAATATATTCTGGAGTATCCCTTTGTAAAGGAAGTCTGGTATGAAGATTCTTTATTGTTCCTTATAAACGAAAACGTTCGAAAGGTCAGTCTTTTCCTATTGATAATCAGCTTGTTCCTCTTCCTGATCGCAGTTACAATTATAAATAACACAATCAGGCTAGCAATATATTCAAAACGGTTCCTTATAAGAACGATGCAGCTGGTGGGAGCTACCAGGGCATTTATAAGGAAGCCTTTCCTGATAAGGAGTATCTACCACGGTGTCCTTGCAGCACTTACTTCAATGCTTCTGCTTATGGGACTGCTTTATCTTATTGAGAAGGAATTCCTTATGCTGTTTTCATTTGAGAGCACCAGGCTTCTGGCAGTGCTTGGCATCTTATTGATAATTGCAGGGATTTTGATTAATCTTGTTTCGACATTTCTTGCGGTAAACCGTTATCTGGACATTTCTGAGGATAAATTATACAATTAAAAAATGGCAATAAAAAATGATAATAAGGAAAACCTGGGTTTTGCCCTGGGCCGTGAAAACTACAAGCTTCTTGCTATTGGTTTTGTAATAATTGTAGCTGGATTCCTGCTAATGCTTGGGGGCAAATCGGAAGATCCAAATGTATTCAGCGAAAAAATATTCAGTTTCAGAAGGATTACCCTTGCCCCGATTGTAGTCCTGGCAGGATTCATTTTTGAAATCTGGGCTATAATGAAAAAGCCTAAAAACTCAAATAATTAAATTTTATTAATCGCGGATGAATTTATTTGAAGCCATTGTACTTGGCCTGATACAAGGACTTACGGAATTTTTACCTGTAAGCAGTTCCGGTCATCTTGAGCTTGGCAAATACCTTTTCGGAATAGACCATGAGGCAAATTTTTATTTTTCAATCGCTGTTCACGGGGCAACGGTTCTGAGCACTCTTTTTGTTCTCTGGAAAGAAATAGCAGGCCTGTTTAAAGGTCTCTTTGCTTTCCGACTGAATAATGAAACACGATATATAATTAAGCTCTTTATATCAATGATCCCGGTTGGAATAGCAGGCTTTTTTATGAGCGAGATAGCTGAAAAGTATTTTGCCGGAAACATGATTTCGCTTGGGATTGAATTTTTTATCAGTGCACTCTTTCTTGGTTTAACTCTTGTTATTAAGCCGAAGGAAAGAGAAATGACCTATTTTGATTCTTTCATTATTGGATTAGCCCAGGCTATTGCTGTTTTGCCGGGGATCTCACGATCCGGTGCAACCATCTCCACAGGGATGATGCTTGGCAACAAGAAATCAGATATTGCTAAGTTCTCTTTCCTTATGGTGCTGATACCGATTATCGGAGCAAATTTTCTTGAAATGATCTCCGGTGATTTTACAAAGGAAGGAACCTCATCCTTTGTCATAATTGCTGGTTTTCTGACTGCTTTTATTTCAGGTTACCTGGCATGCAGGTGGATGATCAGCATAGTTAAAAAAGGAAACCTTAAATGGTTTGCTGTATATTGCGTTCTGGTTGGCATTTTTTCACTCTTATTGGGGCTGCATGTTATCTGAAAAGATCTCATCTTTTGAGGAGGGGCAGGTATTGTTGTTTGATAAGCCTCTCTACTGGACATCCTTTGACCTTGTAAATAAGATTAGGATTATTATCAGAAGTGCTTTTGGCATAAAAAAAATTAAAATTGGACATGCCGGAACACTTGATCCGCTTGCAACCGGTCTTATGATAGTCTGTACAGGAAGGGCCACAAAGACAATAGACGAATTCCGGGATCTGGATAAAGAATATGTTGCGACGATACACCTTGGTGAGACAACACCTTCATATGATTTTGAAACGGAAATAAATGGCCGGTTCCCCGTTGAACATATAACCGAAAAACTTGTTATAACAGCACTTAACAGTTTCCTGGGAGAGCAGAAGCAGGTTCCGCCTTTACATTCAGCAAAGATTATTGAAGGGAAAAGAGCCTATGAATTTGCCAGGAAAGGAATTCAGAAGGAAATGAATCCGGTTACAGTTTTCTTCAGAGAAGCAGAGCTTCTTTCATTTGGAATTCCTGACATAAATGTCAGGATAGTTTGCAGCAAGGGGACTTATATCAGAGCTTTTGCCAGGGACCTTGGCCTGGCCCTTGGCAGCGGAGCCTGTCTGTTGCACCTTGAAAGAACCGCTATTGGTCCCTATTTAATTAAAAATGCATTTTCCCTTGAAAAATTTGAAAATACTATTAAAGATTTGGAACAAAACTGAAATCCTTTCGTATAAAGGAATTCTAAAAATGGTTATATCAAAATTCTAAACATGAAACTATCCCAATTCAGGTACAATTTACCGCAAGAGCTCATTGCCTTATATCCCACCGAAAACAGGGATGAATCGAGGTTGTTGGTCGTAAACAGGAAAAGCGGAACCTTTGAACACAAGATATTTAAGGAGATCCCGGAATATTTTCACGAACATGACGTCCTTGTTTTCAATAATACCAAAGTCTTTCCTGCCAGGTTATACGGCAACAAGGAAAAAACAGGTGCTGAAATAGAGGTTTTTTTGCTTAGGGAGTTGAACAGGGAACAACGATTATGGGATGTTCTTGTTGATCCGGCAAGAAAAATAAGGATCGGCAATAAGCTTTATTTCGGAGAAGATGATCTTCTGGTGGCTGAGGTGATTGACAATACAACATCACGGGGAAGGACTCTCCGGTTTCTGTTTGACGGAACTTATGAAGAATTTAAACAGACATTGTACAGTCTCGGAGAAACGCCGCTTCCAAAGTTTATTAACAGACCAGTTGAGCCCGAAGATAACGAAAGATATCAGACGATCTTCGCAAAACACGAAGGTGCGGTAGCAGCACCGACAGCAGGACTTCATTTCAGCCGGGAACTGCTGAAGAAACTTGAAATTCTGGGAGTCGATTTTGCTGAAATTACACTCCATGTCGGGCTTGGAAATTTCAGAAGTGTTGATGTTGAGGATCTCACAAAGCATAAAGTTGATTCCGAAAGGATAAGGATAACAGAAGATGCAGCTGACATTGTGAATAAGGCAAAGGACGAGAAGTACAAGATATGTGCAGTAGGAACCACCGTAGTCCGCACCCTTGAAAGTTCAGTTTCGACAAACGGATATTTAAAACCCTTTGACGGCTGGACAAATAAATTCATATTCCCGCCATACGATTTTAAGGTTCCTGACATGATGATAAGTAATTTTCACCTTCCATACTCAACGCTTCTGATGATGGTTGCAGCCTTTGCCGGATACGACCTTCTTTTTGAAGCTTATAGAACCGCCGTTAAGGAAAAATACAGGTTTGGTACTTATGGGGATGCAATGCTGGTAATATAAGGCTAAACATTGAAAATTTGCCCAGCGTGCAAATTTAATGAAGGAGCCTGCCTGCAGAGTAATCTAACCATACAACACACAAGACTCCGTGAAAAAACTGAAGAGCCGGTTTGATTGAATTCAACCGGCTTTTTTATTGTTAACAAAGTGTTAGTAACAAATAAGAAACTGACATTTTTAACGTTATAATCCGGACCTGATGCATTGAAACAGGATGTTCCGGTTTTCAGAAAGAAAAATGAAACCGGATATTTTACCCGTGATGTATAACTTAACCTGGCAATTTGATCGTTTTTGAACACATAGGAACTATCATTTCAGTTACTAAAAATCTGAGAAACAGATGCTTAAAAAGAAGGTTCATAATATTTCTTTCAGGCTTGATTTTCTTTGGTATCAGCAATTTCAAATCATTTGCACAGACATTATGTCCTGCCGCCCCGTTCGGATATCAATATCAGAAAAATTTAGAAATAAATTACAGTAAGGTAGGTGAGCTTGTTTTCAATTTCCCTGTTCTAGTAAGCCTCAGTTCCCCTGAAAGCAATGAACTAAGGACCATTTCAAACGGGGGACGCATTTACAGCAACAGTGGATATGACATATTATTTACTGATGCAAATTACAACAAACTTGACCATCAGATTGAAAGCTATGATCCTATATCTGGAAATTTAGTGGCATGGGTACGTTTCCCGTTCATCAGTAATGCAACCAACACTACATTCAGGGTTCTATACAGCAACAGCCAGGTTTCAACAAACCAGTCAGTGGAAAGTGTCTGGAGCTCAAGCTATAAGGGCGTCTGGCATTTGAATGGTTCGGACTATACTGATGCCACAATCACGGGAAATGACGGAGTCCAGAACAATACCGGTTCAATTACCGGAAGGGTAGCGGGCGGAGGGAGCTTTAACGGGACAGATTCCTATGTCAGTATGAATCCTCTGATAGGATTTGTCCGATGCGACCAACCACAGACAATAAGCATCTGGGCGAGTTATCCGTCGGCTCCTTCAGGTATTAGAAACTTTGTGGCTTTTCAGAATACAGGGGCAGCAAGTGCCGTTCAGGTAGGATTTGCAGACGGGTTGCCTGAAGCATTGGCCTGGGGAGGAGGAACTCTTGTTCCCTATGGGATTCTTCCTTCAACAAATACCTGGCACTATTATGTATACACATTTGACGGCACAAAACACAGACTTTATGTTGATGGAGTCTATCAGGAAAACACAACAGCAGGCCAGACCGGAGTACCAAGTGAAGGCAATCTTGGCAGATTCAACAACGGGGAATATTTTGCCGGTTGGCTCGATGAAGCAAGATACTCCACCGACACTAAGAGTGCAGGCTGGATCACAACCGAATTCAATAACCAGAATGATCAAACAATAGGCGCCGGACATTTCATCCAGAGTGTTAGTACAGAAAGTGAATATAATTCCCCTTCGAATTACATATTCAATGTCTGTGCCGGAGCAGCTCTAACTTACAGCATCCCTGCTCAGGCAGGTCATACATTCACGTGGACGATCACAGGCGGAACTCCAGCATCTTTTATAGGAAATTCCGTTACAGTTACATGGGGTACGGCAGGAACAGGCACAATTCAGCTTAAAGTTAATAATGTACTATGCGATGGATTTTCTTTGACATATAATGTCACAAAAAATCCTCAGCCAACAGGCCCAACAATGAATACAAAGACACCCAACCTGGCAGCAGTTTGTGATGGTCAGGCAGTATCGGCCACCTTTAATGCCGGAACCGGGGGTGTTGGTTGTTCAGATTCATACCAGTATCGTTATGACGGAGTTGGAGTATGGAACGCATATACACCCGGAAACAATATTACAACCACTGGTCATAACCTGGTTGAAGTCCAGGGGCGAAGATCAGGCTGCACTGCAGCAGCAGGTTGTATAGGAACAGCATGGGCGACACTTGCAACCTGGAATGTCAACCCCCAGCCGGCAGGTCCTTCATTAAATGTTAAAACACCAAACCTGGCAGCAGTTTGTGATGGTCAGACTGTATCAGCAATTTTCAACGCGGGAAGCGGGGGCGTTGGATGCACGGATGCATATCAGTATCGTTATGACGGAGCTGGAGGATGGAATGCATATACACCCGGAAACAATATTACTACCACTGGACATAACCTTGTTGAGATCCAGGGCCAGAGATCAGGATGCACTGCAGGTGCAGGTTGTACAGGAACGTCATGGGTGACTCTTGCAACTTGGAATGTCAACCCCCAGCCGACAGGTCCTTCATTAAATGTTAAAACACCAAACC
>JBBSAP010000046.1:0-24954 GCA_038252165.1 Bacteroidales bacterium
AAATCTTCTAAGGATAAATGGGACAGCTTCATTGATATTAGCTTCCTGCCTGATGAAATGAAAAATTCATACCACGATCTTATCAGAGAAAGAGCTGCCAGGATTTATACTGATTGATTAAGATGCATGATCGTAAGTGAGGACTATTTAATCCACCTGGTATTGGCCCATTCGATAAAGACCCTGATGATGACATACCGTTTAATGGTTTTTTTTAAGAAATCCTGCTGCTCCTCCTAATAAGATGATTACCAAAAGAATAAATATTTTCCCTTTCATATTTCGTTTTCAGTCTTTCTTTTTAATGGTGCAGAACTCTGATAAATTAAACCCATATCCCAGATTTCTTTGCGGGAAGAATATCAATCCCAGATACAATGACTTCAATAATTCGGACTTACTCCAACTTTCTCCACCATTAGTGGTTTTATAGCAAATGCTCCCTTTAAAGGTCGAAAATTCACCACCTTCATATGCTGATACTGTTGCAATATTAAAGCCTTCATTCTCATTATAAAAATGGAAAGTATCAAAACTGTTGAATGGGAAATTAGTTTTGACCCAATTTTGACCACCGTTGGTGGTTTTATATACAGCCGTTATGCCATCAATATAACCGATATTTTCATTGTAGAAGTAAATGTTCCTGACATCATGATATGCTTCAATTGGCGTGTTAATTGTTTTCCAACTATTACCAAAATCGGAACTTTTGAAGATTTTCTGGTTTTCACCAGCAATAAAAATGATATTGTCAACACAGAAGAATTTATCATAGGATGGTTTAATGGCTAAATCAAGCAAATTCCAATTAAACCCACCGTCTGAAGTAATGGCGACATACTCATCTCTTGAATTTGGAATATCTGGTTTGTGAATAATTGAGATACCATTTAAAGAATCAAAGAACTTTAAAGATAATATTCGGGTGTAATCAGGGAAAAAGGTTTTTATCCATGTTTCACCACTATCAGTTGTTTTTAATAAAACACATCCTTTATCACAATCTGCGTTTAAACAACCCCCCATAGCCACACTTGAAACAAATCCTACATCCTCATTAAGAAAGTATACGGAATGTAAATGTAATGTAGTTCCAGAATTCTTCTTTTTCCATGTTTTTCCAGAATCGATGGTTTTATAAATATCCCCATTATAACCAACTACAAAACCAAGGTTAGGATTGACAAAATATATGCCCCTTGGATTTATGTCAAAATCATAACTTGATTTCGTAATCTCCCACCCATCAATACCGATTGATAAATCATCTTCAGGATTCTGAGAGTCTTTATTACAACCGCTTATTATTGCTGCGGTCAATAATGTACAAATGATAAGTCTGGACATAATATTATCTTTAAAAAGTTGGTCAATATGTCTTTTTGTACACTCAGTCATTTCATTGGTTTTTCAAGATAAGTCCCGTCTGGTTGTTTTACTTTAATTATGAAGTTTTCAGGTAAAGAATCCCGGTTGCAAAGGATTTTATGGTTCAGATATACCATAACAGTAGGACATGCAATTGCATTAACTTGTACATTCTTCCAAGCTTCAATGATTACATCCTGATATTGTCTGGAAACATTAAAATGGCTGAAACTGGAGCATCCATTGGGACTGATTGTTCCATAAAGATTAATCTCGAATAATCCACTTTGTAAAAGTGTCGTGGGATAACTAATAGCAAGACTGTCTACCTGTATAAGGGATTCCTCATATGTTGTTTCTTTTGTGCAAGTTACAATACATCCTGCCAATCCTATGATAAATAGGAGCTTAACTGTTAGTAATAAATTGTGTCTACAGAAAAAACTTTTGGGCTTCATATGCATTGCTGTATATGTCTATTTACTTATCATATCTACCGTTTCGAGGAACAACTTGTTTTTTACATAAAATCTTCTTCCCCCGGTAAACATCATTGGTTCGCCTTCCATATAGGTTTCTACCAGAATTGTCCTTATGCTTTCTTTTAATTGTTTATCAAATAAATAGCACTTACCAGTTTCCAGATAATAGGCTAATGTGTAAATACTATCTCCTTTGTATTTCATATAATCAGAGACGACCAGAATATCTTTTAAAGTACCATCATTTACTGCTTTTGCTTTCATATCATCATACCCATGGAGATATTTGAATGGATAGCCTAAAATGAAAGTGCCCAAGGGTGTTTTAATCAGATAATTTCTATCGTCAAAAAGAATAACTGATTTCTTAAAAATATTCGGGTCCTCTAATGCAATTAGATTGACAACTACTCTATTTATTTCAGGAGTATCCTTTTTGCAACCATAACAGCATACAATGATTACAAGAAGGAATGTTATCTTTTTCATGGTTGGATTATTGTTTTTATTTCTGCTATCACTCTGATTATTAATAATTATGATTTTATTTAAGAATTACGCCCCATTCGGTAATACAGAATCCTGTTCTTTTAAATTGGATGATATTGTTTGGAATGATAATATTATCATTAGTGTTGTTGTCAGTTCCCCTGATTAAATAAAAAAGTCTTAAAATGTTATCAGGGGTTTTAGAAATTTCAAGTTTAATAACAGTCTCTATTATTGATGATTCCTGAGGATAAATTTCATAGAACTCAAAATCTTTTAATCGTGGAATCCAATAATCCAGAAAGTCTTTTATTTCTCTACCCTTAAATCCGTACTTTGATAAATTTTCGGAGAAAAATTGTTCTAATTCAGTCTTTCTAATAATCCATCCTTTATTTAGTTGCCAGACGTCAGGTTGTTCACTTTCATAGAATAAATATTCATATTTGTTATTAATGATTCCATTTGTATCAACATTTACAAGCCAACCACTTTTATAATCAGGAATTGAAGTGATAATTTTACCACCTGATGGGAACTTCAAAGACACACTCAGGATCGAATTTTCTGCAGGATAGATGTAAATATTCGGCTTTAAGGCTCTGATACAAGTGTCACACTCATATTCTTCTTCATCTGGCTCAGGTTCACAACTTTGGAACGGGATAGAACATAGTAATAAAAATCCACCAACGAATACAGGAATAAGGAAAAAGCTTAATATTGATTTTTTCATTATATTACTTTTAGGCATTATGTTTTTTGTCAATCAATGCAGATACTTGTATAAAGTATATCATACTCAGACAGCGAATTGTAAAAACTTGTATCATCTACTGGGTAAGATTCACCCGAACAATTAAATGTATGATAAGCGAGTCCTCCAGAGCCAAGCATCATATTTGTAACTATATAATCTTGATGATTATATTTTTTAAACCATATTGTACCTATATAATTTCCCGTTTTGTCTGTTTTTGAGATAGTAATGATATCATTTAACCATTTTAAATTGTTGCCGATATCTTCAATACCACATGCATTGAAGTCTATTATTTTACCACACGGGGCAATATAATTATCATTTTCTTTCTTATCACATGATAGAATTAGTAAAGTGATGATGCCCATCAGAAGAAACAGGATTCTTGTTTTCATAATTGAATTAATATTCTTTGTATTTAGGTGCTGTCCAAACATATTGTTTGCAGCATTTTTCGTTGTAATACTTCATGTTTGTTTCATTAGCATTTTTATAGAGACTATCCCCTTTTTCTGAAATGGGAACTATAGTTGTTGAACTCAAGACATTGTTATATTCAAAATAAAATTCATTTTGCCATTTATAACGTATCCACGCACCCCAGGCTGACATGGTTTTTGGAGATACTTCGATTCTCTGTTCATCAAGACTTATTCTTGTTTTTAACCAGTCAGGAATTTCGCTTTCAGGAACGTCAGGAAGTGCTCTCTCACAAGAAAATAGTGCGATTGATAACAAGAACATCAATGCAAATTTTTTCATGATGTTGAACTTGAGGAGTTGGTTATATTGGAGTAAGTAATTTCGTATATCATAAAATTCTTGAATAAAGTTATTACCATGGCGAATCTTTATACTTAGGTGCTTTCCACACTAATTGCCTGCAACATTTTTCTTTGTAATAGTCTGAGTTAGCATAATTGGCAGGAAACTGAAGGGTGTCACCCTTTGCTGAAATTGCTCTGGGTGAAGATGAACTTAATTCATTGTGATATTCAAAATAATATTCATTTTGCCATTCATAACGCAACCAAGCACCGTAGGCATTCATTAATTGAGGTGAATCTTTTATTATTTGTTCATCTTGATTAATTCTTGTCTTCAGCCATTCAGGAACTTCTTTATCGGGAATTAAATAGTCTTTCTCGCAGGAAAAGAAAAACAGAGAAAGGGCAAACGTCAATACTATCTTTTTCATGATATTACTTTTCGTGTTAATATTTCATGGTTTAGGTATCAGTTTATTCTCTATATTTTTTTAATCCTTTGTACTGTTATTCTGTTAAAGGTACGACATCCATTATTAACCAATTGCCAGTCAAGTTTAACTGTAATCGGAAATGTTTCTTGTGAACATCCACACATAGTGCCGTCAATACCAGTTATAATTCCGACTGACCTGTAGTTATCATTTTCTTTGGTACAAGCCATCATTACAAAGACAAGAAAGACTATTCTTAGGATTTTCATATATTCTATTTATAACTAATTAAGCATCTGGAGACTTATTTTTTTCTTGAATAATAAGAAACCTCTCCATCGACATAAGCCTCGTTGAAAATCAAAGTGTCATTTACAAAAGAAAAGTGCGAAGTAATTATCGTACTACTGAATACGTAGCCGTTATTAGGATTACTACGGTCTTCTTCTATAATATAATTTGATGTATTAATAAGCAGGTCATTCTTATATTCTTTCATTGTACCATTGCTTGAAATTTCAAGAGTTTTTGAATTTCCAGAAGTTCGAGGATTTGATACCTGTCCACCATATGGAATTATTGTTTTAACCCATTCCCATTTGCCAATGATTAGTTCAGAAACAGTTTTGTCATCTTTCTGGCAACTAAATATTAAAGCTAAAATCGGGAACAATACATATTTTGGAAGAGCGGCTTTCATGATAAGAGAGGTCTGGTTTCAATTCGATTAAGATACATTATTAAAATAGTATGACTTTAAATCAATACCAATTAGTTGTCCTTCTTAACTCTACTGAGATATATAATAGTGTCGTTAGCAAAAAGTTCTAATTCTTCGCCTTCAATTTTATAGCTTCTTACATCTTTCAAAACATTGATAAGCATATTGGCAAATTCCTTGTCACAACAAACTTCTGTGCAATATAAAGGAGCAATATGAATTATGTTTTCACTCTCAAGACTATAAGTACTCCCACAGGAGTTAACATCCAGTTTTATATTGAAGATTTTATCTTTATGAAAATCAACTTGATATGGAGTCGGAGATTCCAGTAAGTAGCTAAAATGGGGCAAAGAAATACTCGATACTTCCCATTCGGTATCAAATAACGGATAGTTTTTTTGTTCTTTTGTACATAATGAAAAAAATGGGACTATTGATGCCAGAAGTATAATTAAAAATATTTTAATGAATCTATTCATTGATAAGATATTAGTAATTATATCACACTGATGGCTGGAAACAAATATTTTCTCATAAGCTTAGGTCTTGGGTCATAGTAAAATGCGCAATATTCATGCCATTATTTTACTACATGCCCTAAATCCATTATAGCCGTTTTCAATTTGGGATTATTATTTGGGTGTTGAAACGCTGAAAACAGGACAGTTATATATTATATTAATATGTATGAATAGAATTATCCCAAATAATGGTGAGCCGCCAGGGAGCAGGAGACAATTTTCAACCTGTTAAGGGGGTAAAATTCCTGTTCAAGGATTCTGAAGACTTTGTTTTACACTTCTCTTTTCAAGGCGAACAATTAATACAGGTTTAACTACAGTAACAATGGAAATAGTAAAGTGTTTAGAATGTTATCATTCTATCGCTATCCATCGTTAACTGTGTTAGTTCTTTCATTGTACTTAATTCTGACCCTTCGACAAGTTTTATTTCTTTAAGTCCGCGAGCATCAGCACATGATACGCTATGTTTTCATAATCTTTCTGAATCTGCATTGCCAAATGTAAAGCATTGTAGGCTTTCTCTGTTCCATAAGGAGCATCATTGATAAGAATCAGAACTTTTCTCATTTTTTATCTGCTTTTATATTCATCAATCAGTTTTTTGGGAAGTGCACACAAACTTCAGGATGCATAGAGTAAAGAGAGTACTTTTCGCCATCAAATACCACGACAGGACTTGATTTGTTTTCCCTCAGGAAGGGATTGCCGATGAACTTTTCCCAATGTATTAAATCATCTGACATTGCAACACAGCTCGTCCACTCATGCCAGTCTTTATATTCCGACGCATGGTAGTAGGCATAATACTTCCCGTTATACTTAATAACCTGGTCAACAGCAACAGCATACTGATCATATGTTTCAGGACCCATTTTTATAACAGGATCGTCCTGCTTATTAGTCCAGACCCTGAGATCGCTGGATTCAGCCAGCCATATTCCAAGATCATCCCGCTCATAAAAAAGATACCATTTGCCATCTTCGATCCATACGGTGGGGGTCCCGTACGGACCTTCTGTCAGCGGCTTCCCGTTACTGTAACGTATGTCAAGAGGGCCATGCTCTTTCCAATTTATCCGGTCTGTTGAAGTTAACATATGGGCAATATCATCCTTGCCTTCTGCGAACATGTAATAGGTGTTGTCTGATTTAACAACCATCATGTCCTCAATCCAGACTGATTCATTAATGGGATTATCTTTATACCTGGTCCATACAAGTCCATCTGCTGAGGAAGCATACCCAAGATGCATTGTCTCGTTCGGGCCTTCACGATAACCTGTATACCACATATGGTAGACCCCGTCCTCCTTCAGAATATAGCCCCTTTCACGGATCATATTGTCCCAGGTATTTGTACCTGACCCGGTAAAAACGGGATTTTTATCATAAGAAATAAAATCAACCAATTCGCGTGGAAACTCCGACTTTACCAGCTTGGAGACTGAACTTATATTTTTAGAAGTTGTCGATTTACATCCACCTAACAGAAAAAACAGGATTATTATTTTATAACTGGTTTTCATACAAACAGAGATTTGTCTTTTAATTTGAATTAACACGTACTTTGTATTTAATTGTTTTATCTTCATTTAAATCCTTCTTAAGTAGACCAGTTTAAAACTAAGCGTCAATTTACAATAAATAAGTACCTAAGACTCGCAGTTAAATAAAATGTTTAAAACCAGGTATAAATTGTTGTAAAATGCAGCACTCCGACTGCCGCTCCCCGGATGGGAGGGAGCCAGCCCTGTGAAATAGCGCGAAGTCCTTGCACTGGCCATATTTAATTATTTAGCCGTTCATGAATATATAGTCAGGTTCTACGATTCCATCCTTTTACGACAGCCACCTGTTTTGGAATCAGGTAGATGTTTGACATGGCTTTGCCGGCTACAAAAGCGATAGAGGCAGCAACCACGCCGATAAGGTTGAGAAATACCACACAAACGAGCAGTACCACAATTATCCCGATAAGCTCCACAGCTGTCGCTATTGAGATCGGGCCCGTAGTACCGTTTATTATAAATGATGATCTCTGGAAGTTCAGCAGGACCGTAAGCGCTGGTAAAAGTATCATTATTTTAAGCGGAAGATTTGACAGACATGCAAGTTCAGTACTCAGTCCGGAGACGTTTATAAACCATAAATCAGCAAGTGGAGTGAAAGCCAGAACTGATATGAGAACTGTCACAATTAATCCAAGGTACACGGCAAAGTTCCTTAATACTATGTAGTTCTGTTTTTCCTTTCCTATCAGAGCAATATTCACCTCCTGGTATGATAGTCCCATACTTCTGAAAATAAATACCAGCGAACTCACAACAGGTAGAACAGCCAGCGACTCCACTGCCATATAGCTCCTGCCCAGGAAGAATGTAACGAACGGATTCACTCCAAGCGATAGTATTGAGGTCAGCGCCAGTGGATAATAGAACTTTGTAATTGATCGTAAGCTAAGATTGCCGTTTTCAGTATCTTCCTTCTGAAGCAGAGCCTTGAGAGTCCCGGAAACCATAATCCTGGTTGCTATTGCTTCACAAACGACGGCAAGCGACATTGCCCCCGCACCAACATAAGCCCCATTCACTCCTGCTGCATAAAGAAGCAGTCCCGTAATCACAATAACCGAAAGCCGGACCATAGTCCCGTAAGTTACCCGTCGTGTAAGGTTATTCCTGATAAGGATACCCTGGTAGAACCTTCTGTAACCTATTGATGCAGCCCATGGAATAAAAATAATGAGTGCAATGTGGGCAAGCCTTGCAATCTCTTCGGGCACCTCCATGAGACCAATAACAATGTAGTTGAATACCGGCGGAATAAGGATTATAAGCTGGATCCCGGTAATGCCGGCATTAAGTATATCTGTAAATCTTTTTAGCTTCTTATAGGAATTGTGCCCGGTGACAAGGGCTGTGGAGGCACTCATCAGCATTATTATGGGAGATTCGATTATCATGGCAAACGATCCTGCTATACCGAAGGCAGCAAGGTTGAATTTTGCATCATTCAACCGGGCGATAAAGGCAATGAGGAATGGCTGCTCAATAGCCATCATCAGCCAGGTAAGTGCCAGCGGCCCCCAGAAAAGAAAGATCCTCCGGTATGTCAGCCTTTCAGTTATATCCACTGTTTATAAAAGATCCAAAGATAGATGTTTAATAGGGATGACAACACGCGGAAAAGGAGTCAGAATAATCACTGTCAAATTATTTGCATCAACGTATTAAAAAACGTATTTTAATACGTTGAAATATCTAAGACTATGACACGAAGGAAAAATGAAGAGAGCCACATCCGCAGTCTCACAAAGGTGTCGGGTGGCACGAGTTATGCAGTGACCATACCGATGGAATATATCAGGAAAATGAAATGGCGCAGCAAACAGAAGCTGGAGGTCAAGCTCTACCAGGACAGGATCATCATCCGAGACTGGAAAAGGTGAGATCAGTCGTATTGCCACAAACTGAACTGACTTTAAGGGTATCTGAATGTGTCCTTATTTCGTCAATCCTTAGCTGGCTAGGGTTTGGCTTCATTCGGAATGGCAATATTTTAAGAAGTCAAAGGGAGTGAAGCGAAGAACCGAGTCCCGCTGGCGGGACGAGCTCACCGAAGGTAATCTCTCAATCATTTGTAGTCATTTTCCGGACAATAGTGATAAAAAAGACTTAAATATTAAAAATTTATCTCACTACACAGTGGGGGAATTTAAAAATGATTAATTTTGTTTCGGGAATATCCGAAATGAATTCATAATGGCTAAGAAGGAAAAACCAATAACAGATAATCAGGAGAAGATAGCACGGTATGGAAAGGCACTTTCAAACCCAATCCGTGTTTTCATCCTTGAATATCTGACAAATAATCTCAATAAATGCTGTTATAGCGGTGATATGGCTGAGGAATTACCGATTGCCCGTTCAACACTTTCCGAACACCTGAAAGAATTAAAAAAGGCAGGACTGATTCAGGGTGAAATTAATCCGCCATACATAAAGTATTGCATTAATCCTGAGAACTGGGAAGAAGCAAGGCTGATATTCGCTAAATTTTTCAGGAAGTAAAAAAATTTAACTATATGTTTCGGGTGTTCCCGAAATGATTAAAGGAGAATAATATGGAAATTAAAATTTTAGGCACAGGATGTGCAAAATGCAAATCACTGGAGAAACTAACTCGTGAGGTAGTTGAAAAAAATGGAATTCAAGCCACCATAACAAAGGTGGATGACATTACTGAAATAATGAAATATCACATCATGGCTACTCCCGCACTTGTTGTGAACGAGAAAGTTGAAATAAAGGGACGTGTGCCGTCTGCATCGGAGATTAAAGAAGTTTTATCAAAATATTAAATCTGGCAAATCATGAAACAATTTACATTATTGGTGTCCGTACTGGCTATATTTTTGACCAGTATTTCCTGTAATAGTCAAGGTAATAAGAAAGAGACTGCATTGGCAATAAATTCACAAGACGTGAATGTCTATTACTTCCATTTCACCCGCAGGTGTGCAACATGCATGGCAGTTGAAGAAAATGCACGTAAAGCAGTTGAAGCATTATATCCGAATGAGGTTAAGACAGGCGAATATTCGTTCACTTCTCTGAACCTTGACGAAGCCAGTGCAAAGGGAATGGCAGATAAATTAGGAGTTGGTGGACAATCCCTGCTGGTAGTTCGTGGAGATAAGAAGATTGATATTACAAGTGCAGCATGGCTCGCTGCGCATGACCCTGATAAAATGAAGGTAGAAATAAAATCAGGTATCGACAAAGTTCTGTTTTAAGCAGTATGGAGTTTTTAAGAAATATACTTGAGAATTCACAGTATTCAGTTGTCACTGCACTGATTCTTGGACTTATGACAGCAATAAGTCCATGTCCGTTGGCTACAAATATATCTGCAATGGGTTTCATAAGCCGTGATATTGATAACCGGAAAAGAGTGTTTATCAACGGTTTGATTTATACTCTGGGACGTGCAATCAGTTATACAGGCCTAGCATTAATCCTGTATTTTGGAGCAAGTCAGATGAACATATCAAGGTTATTTCAGGGTTGGGGGGAAAAATTACTTGCTCCACTGCTGATTATAATAGGACTATTAATGCTGGATGTGCTTAAAATAAGATTTCCGGGGTTTTCCGGATTAACAGAAAAAATCGGGAAAGAAGGCAAAGGAAGTTACTGGAGTACACTCCTGCTGGGGATTGTATTTGCCTTGGCGTTTTGCCCATATAGCGGGGTATTGTATTTCGCTATGCTTATTCCGATTACAATTGCAAGTGCAAGCGGACTTTATCTTCCCATTGTGTTTGCAATTGCAACAGGACTTCCAGTTATAATATTTGCGTGGCTACTTGCTTATTCCGTTGGAAGTATTGGTAAAATTTACAATCATATTAAAACTTTTGAACTATGGTTCAGGCGTGTGGTTGCTGTGCTTTTTGTTGGGGTTGGTCTGTATTATTTAATCAGGATATTCGTGGGGAATTAAGTTATGTGTTGTTATTAAATGAATAAGATGAGTCAAACAATAAGTATAAACAAGAAAATAATTACACCCCTGCTCTTGCTGCCAGTATGGTTCTTGATTTATCATTTTCTTAAACCTGTTACGGACTGGTTTATTGATAATGTATTGGGCATGACTGCGGGTTCTCACCTGACAGAAGCGTTGAGATTTTTTGTGTTCGAAGTTCCAAAGGTTTTGTTACTGCTAACGCTGATTATTTTTCTGGTCGGAATTGTCCGTTCATATTTTTCACCAGAGAAAACACGTAAAGTACTTGAAGGGAAATCACTTTTTACAGGAAATGTTATGGCGTCAATGCTTGGTATCGTCACACCATTCTGTTCATGTTCTGCTATCCCCCTGTTTCTTGGATTCGTTGAAGCAGGCATACCAATTGGAGTTACATTTTCATTCCTTATTGCTTCCCCGATGATTAACGAGGTTGCTGTGGTGCTTCTTTTTGGCATGTTTGGCTGGAAGACGGCAGCAATATATATTGTGTCGGGATTATTTATTGCAATAATTGCAGGCTGGGTTATAGGCAAACTGAACCTTCGTCACTGGGTTCAGGATTGGGTTTACCAGTCTCAGTTTGGCAACTCTGATTCAGAAGGTGAAAAACTGAAATTAGGTGACCGCATGCAGTATGGTTATAATGCAGTCAGGGAAATAGTCGGCAAAGTCTGGATATACGTAGTTATCGGTATAGCAGTGGGAGCAGGGGCACATGGATATGTCCCGGAGGATTTCATGGCTTCATTGATGGGCAAGTCGGCCTGGTATAGTGTACCGTTATCTGTTATTATTGGTGTCCCATTATATTCAAACGCTGCCGGAATCATTCCGATTGTTTCGGTACTGATTGAAAAAGGTGCTTCCCTCGGTACTGCACTGGCATTTATGATGGCTGTTATAGGTCTCTCGCTTCCGGAAATGATTATCCTGAAAAAAGTCCTGAAACTTCCGTTCATACTGACATTTGCAGGTATAATGGCAGTTGGAATAATGCTGGTAGGTTTTCTTTTTAATGCAATAATGTAATGAATCCCATAACTTTTAAAAACTCCCTCTCATGATAACACTAGGTTTTATTGGTGGTGGACGCATTACCCGAATCCTGCTTAATGGATTCAAAAATGCCAGTGTTTCGTTCGGAAAGACTTATGTCTACGAAACTAATGAAACTGTATTAAGTGCTTTGAAGACAGATTACCCTCAAATTGAAACTTCGGGCACGGACTCTTCGAAGGCTGCATCCTCAGACTGGGTGTTCATTGCCCTGCATCCCCCGGTATTGATTGAAGCATTGAATGCAATTAAAAATTGGATTAAAAAAGATGCGCTGATTGTATCATTAGCACCCAGGATTACGCTTGACAAAATTCAGGCTGTTTTGCCAGGTGTGTCAAATCTTGCCCGTATTAATCCCAATGCGGGGACGTATGTAAATAAGGGTTATAATCCCGTGTGTTTTGCGAAAAATACAGATAAGACGGTAATTAAAGGATTCCTTGAAGTCTTTGAGAAACTGGGGAAAGTCCCTGTTGTACCAGAGAATCATATTGAAGCATACGCAATGATAAGCGCAATGGGACACACTTATTTCTGGTATCAGCTGCAGCAACTTAAAGAACTTGGTCTTTCATATGGTTTATCGGAGAACGAAGCAAACGAAACAATTTCTGCGATGCTTTGGGGAACAACCGAGACGCTTTTCAATTCCGGATTGAATTATGATAAAGTGGTTGACCTTGTTCCTGTGAAACCAATGGCAGAACATGAGAGTACAGTCAAAGAGTTTTACAAGACCTGCTTAAATGGTTTATATCAGAAAATTAAACCCTGAGTATGAAAATACTAATTCTTTGTACTGGTAACAGTTGTCGAAGTCAGATGGCTCAAGGTTTTTTGCAGTCATTCGATAGCAATCTGGAGGTTCACTCTGCCGGAACAGAACCTGCTAAACAAGTTAATCAAACCGCCGTAAAGGTGATGAAAGAGGTTGGAATAGACCTCAGTCAAAATCAACCCCGGAATGTAGAAGTCTATTTGAATGATGTTTGGGATTATATTATTACCGTTTGTGACGATGCGAACGAAACCTGTCCGGTCTTTTTTGGTAAAGTAACGAACCGCTTGCATCTTGGTTTTAAAGATCCTTCCAAAACTATCGGTACAGATGAATATATATTGAGTGAGTTTCGAAGGATAAGAGACGAAATAAAGGATCATTTTTATAAATTCTATACTATAAACCTGAAAAAATGAAAACCCGGTTAAGATTTCTCGACCGCTATCTGACTCTCTGGATTTTTCTGGCAATGTTTGCCGGAGTATTATCCGGATACCTGTTCCCGTCTGTTGCTGTTTTCTGGGATTCATTAAAATCATCACCATCCAGTACAACTAATATACCAATTGCCATAGGTTTAATTTTAATGATGTACCCACCCCTTGCCAAAGTTAAATATGAGGAACTGGGGGATGTCTTCCGTGATACAAAAATACTTACACTTTCGCTGGTTCAGAACTGGATTATCGGCCCAATACTGATGTTCGTGCTGGCTGTCATATTCCTTCATAATTATCCTGAATATATGACCGGACTTATAATGATCGGTCTTGCGAGGTGCATCGCAATGGTTATTGTATGGAATGAGCTGGCAAAAGGAGATAGTCAGTACGCAGCAGGACTGGTGGCATTTAACTCAGTGTTTCAGGTGCTCTTTTTCTCCCTGTATGCCTATTTATTTATAACTCTTATACCTTCGTGGCTTGGACTGAAGTCATTTGCTGTTCATATTACAATCGGACAGATCGCAAAGAGTGTGTTTATTTATTTGGGAATTCCATTCATTGCCGGAATGCTAACCCGTTTTCTGCTGCTGAAAGTAAAAACTAAAGAGTGGTATGAGAAAAAGTTTATACCGAAAATCAGTCCATTAACACTGATCGCCCTTCTCTTTACTATTTTCGTAATGTTCTCTCTGAAGGGTGAATACATTGTTAAGATACCACTTGATGTTGTTCGAATTGCAATACCTCTGATTATTTATTTTGTTGTTATGTTCCTGGTTTCGTTTTACATGGGACGGAAAATCGGAGCTGATTATTCAAAAACTGCAACCATCTCGTTTACGGCAGCAAGTAATAACTTCGAGCTGGCAATTGCAGTCGCGGTAGCAGTATTCGGCATCAATTCAGGCGAAGCATTTGCGGCAGTTATCGGACCCTTGGTTGAGGTACCGGTGTTAATTCTGCTGGTTAATGTAGCATTGAAATTCCGGGACAGGTACTTTGTAAAAACGATCAAAATGTCAGCGCCCGGGGCACAAGGGACTTAAATCTTTCATTCATGAGTTTTATCCTTTCTTAATTCAAATCCCCTGATCCTCTTCTAAATCTACATGGCGGTCGCCGCCTAAACTGTAATAGTTGTTCTCCTCATCTTCACTGCCAATATCTTCCTGAAGATCATCTAATTCTGAACCGGGGATATCCAGGTCTTTTTCACCAGGTTCATCATCCGGATCTTTTCGTCTTAAAGCATTGGTGCTGTTTGGTACTTTTGTTTTAGAAATGTCTTCCGGATTGATGTCCTCTTCTTCCTCAAAGTTTTTATAAATATCTTCGCTGTCAGGATAAAGGGGGTAACCCGGCAGATCATCTTTCTTTTTATTCCCAGCCTGACTTTCAGGCGGGTTTAACTTTTTGATTTTCTTTTTCATCTTTTTATAAGTTTTTAAAAAACCAGGTTAAGTTGCAGGGAAAGAGTTTCGATTATCCTGGTTTGTGAATTTATTTATCTCATTGTTATGATCTTTGATTTTAAGTGTGATTGTTCTTAATCTGTGAATTGGTTTTCTGCTCCTGAAGCAATTCAATGATTTTATCTAATTTATCCACTTCAATCGACTTCAACTTTATGGCCAAAGCTTCTATTTCTTGTTTTGCCTCTTTGTTTGTCTTGTAATCCTGCTCAGCATGCAACCTGTCACGTTCGTTTTGCCGGTTTTGAGACATCATGATAATGGGCGCTGCATAAGCCGCCTGTGTCGAAAAAAGAAGATTGAGCAATATGAATGGATAGACATCCCAATGAAACATAAATCCAACAAGGTTTAATCCCATCCAAAGAATAACTAAAACCGTTTGAAGGATAATAAACTTCCATGAACCCATGCCCTTTGCTACAGCATCAGATACACGACCTCCAAAACTTAATGTTGCATGATGTCTTTCGTGCCATGTTTTTTGAGTACCCATTTTTATTGAATTTTGTTTTGGTATTTTTGTCTTGACCTGACCGTGTTAATAACTGTTTTTTAGTCCCATAGAGGCTAATTCTGACGAAGTTGACACATAATCTTTATGCCGGATACTTCGAATTCCCAAACCACTGGCAACATCAACAAACATTTGCCTGTCATCTAAATACACAACCTGTTCGACGGGCACCTGAGCAATGTCAAGGGCTATCCGATAGATGTCAGCATCGGGTTTCCGAAAATGAACGAAGCATGAGGATATGAAAAAATCGACAAACTGATCAAGATGAAACTTCTTTATCCTATATTCATTCAACTCCCTGGCTTCGTTATTCACAACTACTATTTTTAGCTTGTATTGTTTTTTTAAACGTTGTATATACTCAATCATCTCCGGGTAAGGAATGGTTTGATCAAACATATATTTCTGAAACTGAACAGGCGTAAAAGAACGTTTCTCGTAAAAGATCACCCGGTTAAGGTATTCATCAAGGGTGAGCTTTCCTGACTCGTATGTAGCGAAAGTAAGATGATGCCTCTCATCCATATTTTCGAAGTCTATCTTAAAGCAGCCGGCAGCTGCCTGGCGTGATTCGTGTCCCCAACCGTTGCTAAGCATGACGCCACCAATATCTAAAAACAATGTTGTGATTGGAATTAATTTGTCCTTAGTCTTTTTTTTCGATTTCAAATTTTCCATAAGTTTAAGGTTAATGCTTCCGTTTATCAGCACTTTCATGCCGCTGGTTCCGCTGGCCTCCCAGGGTCGGCGGGGTACATTTAGAATCTTACCAGACTAACAACTGATTATCAGATTAGTTTGTCCCCTCAGAAAAATTATCCAAATTCGAATATGTTTTATTTCTTAGCATAGAGGAGTTTGTTGAATTCCGGTTAATGCTCCCTGATAGAGCAAAGGTGAGCATCTTTATCCGGTAAGTAATTACAAAACTTTTGAAAAGAGTTACATTATTCACACATTCCCCGGTGAATTTCATCAGTTATTACTTATCATTAGTAATGATTTGTTTCTCACAAAAAGCGTTCATGGTATAGACATAACCATGAACGTTGAAGAGGATACGTCGAAATAGATTCGCCTTTATCTCTACCTTTTTTTGCTTTTTATTTTATGAGTGTCCCGTCGGCATGTAAGGCAACTTCCTTTTTAGCTTTTCCGGTGGTGATCTCAAGCTCATACACTTTCCCTTTTGAGGTTTCAGATATTTCTGATGTTTCAATTTTGTACCCGGGAAATTCTTTTCCGAGCGTATTTGTAACAGCAGCCGGGATTTCCTCCACACCGATTTTATATTCGGTTTCCAGCCAAGTTCCCCCGGTGTTGAAATTTGCGGAATAATCTTTATTGTTCATGGTAAACTCAACTTCCCATTCTTTTGCGTTTTCCTTTCCCCATGTTGTTTTCTGGGCATTGGGAAATTTCTGATCAAATGAGGTTTTAACCTTTGCAGGTAAATCTTTAGGATTTTGAGCAAAAGCGTTTGAGCTGATCAGTACAGCAGTGGCGATCATTAAAAAAAGTGCTTTCATTTTACTTAGTTATTAATTGTTGATTTAAATTACATAAGCAAAATTAAAAGCAGATTCTCAAGGAATCCTGAATTTTACTTAATGAGTGATAATCCGGAAACCTATGTTCCATTCAATAAAGTCTGAAACATGAAAAGCATAATCCCGGAGTGTTATTCCGACAAAAACTTTATCCGTAAGATTGTATTTAAACCCTATTCTCTGGTGAAAAACAGGCAATTGGTTCTTTAGCTTTCTGCGGTAAATATAGAATGCCGGCTGAAGGATTAAGGATACTTTATTTATAACCAACTCATATGATGGGTAGATGCTGATTTGGATTTTATCACTCAGAGCGCCATCCACCATATCTAACTCGTTATTATCAATTGCTACCTGGGCATTAACAGAACCGTCATATGAAAATGTCATCCCAATCCCGATTTTTGACATATAGCTTATCTGCCTGTTATAACCAGTTGAAATACCAAATACCGGGAAAAACAGACCTTCGTATTTTTCGATGATATCAATATTTATTGAATCAAAAATCACATTTTTTGTACCTCCAAAAGCTGAAAAAAGCCATTCATTTTCTTTGGAAAATATTGGAACTTCCTGTTTGCTGAAAACCGGACTAGTATAAAAATTGTATTTTATTCCAATTTCAGGAGCAATTGTGTTAATTCCGAAATTTGGTTTTTTTAGAGCTCCGTTTGAAAAATGGGTAAGACTGAAACCTGAAACTAATTCTATCCTGCCAGTCAGATCGTACTGCAGATTTAGTCCGGCGTCAATAAGAAATGATTCACCGGCGCCAATTGCAACATTATATTTATTTGTGAGTGGATTAAATGACTTCCAGTTGAATGAAGCTCCAAAACCCAAATCGTAGTTTAAACGCAACTTATTCCATCTTTTAAATGGAGCATTTAAAAATCCGTATACTGCAATTGGAATACCGACTTCCTCAGGGTTGTGAAAATCAGCAACATAAAAACTAATCCCCCAGTTTGGATATTTATACAATTGTTCCCAAAGTTTATCCCCAGTTGTCTGTTTAGAAAGTTTCAATGAAAATGTCTGAAAAGCATTTATTCGTGTCGCTTCAACATTACTTCCTCTTAAAAAATCGTTTGTTGCAAAAACATAGCCATTTTGATATACCGCCTGTAACGAGGAATTTTTCCAGACCTTTTTCTTAATTATTGTCGTTGAATCATCCTGAGCTTTTACAAAAAGAGGGAATAATAAAAATAAAAGAATGTATAAAAATCTCATTTGCACCAATATATGGCTTTAAGTTATTATCTTATTGTCAGATTTATTCATCAATTGCCGGTTTTCTGTATAACAATCTCAGAAGTGATGGAAAAACCATAAGTAAGAGAGGCATTGCAATTATAAAACCTCCTATTACTGCTATAGCAAGCGGTTGCTGCATCTGGGCACCCACACCAATTCCCAGAGCTAAAGGAGTAAGAGCCAGAATTGCACCGATAGCGGTCATAAGCTTTGGTCGTATGCGAAGTGAAATGGCATAATTGATTGATTTATCAATATCTGATGTTGCCTTATATGTTGAAAGAAACTGGTTGACTGTAAAAATTGCATTCTCCGCTATAATACCTACAATCATAATTATCCCTGTATAGCTTCCCACATTAAGTTGGATATCGGTAATGTATAATGCCCAGATGCATCCCCCTATTCCCAGAACGGAAATAAATATGATAAGCAAGGCCAAACGAAGATCACGGAACAAGAATAAAAGAACAGTAAATACCAATATTATAGCTGTCATTAATATAAGCAAAAGTTCTCTGAAGGAAGCTTGTTGCTGCTGAAAGGTGCCACCATATTCAATATAATAACCCGGGGGCAGCAAAATATTTTTTGATATAACCTCCTTAATTTCGTTGATAGCACTTCCAATATCACGGTTTTCTAGTCTTGCAGTGACTTCAATATTCGATTTAAGATCCTCACGGGTAAGCTCGGGGTCACCGGAAGATAATTCAACATCAGCATAGTTCTGTAAAGGTTTGTAGGTTCCATCCGGTGCAAAAACAGGTTGGTTTTTGATTAGATCAATACTATTGTTTTTGAAGTTTGTATTTCTCAGGAGGATTGTTAGCATTTGTTCACCTTCTTGTACCTGTCCAACCGGAACCCCTTCATTATAAACTAATAGTTGTGTATGAAAACCTGAAGGAGTAATGTTGTACTGTGCCAGCTTTCCCTGATCGGGAATAACAGTAACTGAAGGGCCATCATAAATAATTCCATTCATAACATCGGTAACACCGTTTATAGTATTAAGGTTTTCTTGCACCTTAAGTGCTAATTCCTGAAGAGTAGCTCGATTATCACCAAATATTTTAATAACAACAGGTTGTGGGCGTCCTATAAGATCACCCAGGAGATCAGCTATTCTCTGTCCAAATTCTATTTCAAGAGCAGGAGCGACAGCAGTGGCACTTTCGCGAAGTTCTGAAATCACATCTTCTGTTTTTCTTTTTGTACCTGGCTTCAGCTGAATCAGATAATCCCCATAGTTTGGTGGTATTACTCCGGATGCCATGCTTATCCCTGAGATCATGTTAGTCCCGGTTCTTCTCATGTAGGTTTCAACATCGGGATGATTTAATACAACTTTGTCTACTTCTTCTAAGATTGCATCAGAAGCATCTAGGGTCGTTCCAGAAGGAGCAATATAATCGAGTACGATTGAACCTTCATCAAGCTCGGGTAAGAAACCGGTTTTCAGCCTGTTAATCAGGAAAACAGAAGAAATGGCCAGAAGTATTATAAAAGCAATGGCAAACCATGGTTTATTAAAAAACCAGACCAGCCACCATAGCCTTTCCTTTTTACTGCCAACTACCTGATCTGAATTATCGGAAAACTTTTTATGTGGTTTATATCCAAAAACCAAATGCAGAGCAGGTAGTCCGATCCATGTGGCAATGAAAGAACAAACGAGTGTTATTTCCATTGTTAGAGTAAGCTCTTTAAAAAAGCTGCCTGCCACTCCGCTCATCATTACAAAAGGCAGAAAGATCACAATAGTGCTTAAAGAAGATCCTACCATCGCCGGTAGGAACATTTTCATTGATTCACGAACAACATCATTTTTATCTTTTCCTGGGTTTTCTTCATGTACACGGTGAAGCTGTTCGATTATTACAATAGCGTCATCAATAATCAGCCCGATAGATGCTGCTATTGCTCCAAGAGACATAATATTTAAAGTGATATTTGCAAAGTGCAGTACTGTAACCGTGAGCGCAATTGTTACAGGTAATATGAGAATAATGTTCAGGCTTGCCCTGAATGACCGTAAAAACAATATAACAACAATTATGGCAAGTAATAAACCTACATAAATAGTTTCCAGAACACTATCAATAGAGTTTGTTACGAATGCCGATTGGTTATAATATGGCTTCATCGTTATCCCCGATGGTAATTGTTTTTGAATTTCAGATGCCCTTGTATTCACATCTTTTGAAAAATCCAACAGATTTACACCTTTCTGCTTCACAAGGTCAATAAGCACTGCATCATGCCCGTTTGCGTTAATCCTGATAAATTCCTGCTGCTCCTGTGCATCAACCAGAGCCACATCACGGAGCCTCACTATCCGGTGACCATCATGTTTAATTACAATCTCATTTAGTTCATCAATATTTTTAAATCTTGTATCGGTGAGCGACAGGTACAAACGACGGTAATCGGAAAGTAGTCCACTGGATTCTATGAAATTGGAATTTCCGAATGCAACAATAATATCCTGCGGGGTTAGTCCTAAAGAGATCATTTTTTGAGGTATAGGGGAAATAATAAATTCTTTGGTTTTTCCACCCCTGATAATTACATTGGAGATACCCGGTATTTGTGAGAACTGTGGTCTGATGTTAAAAAGAGCCAGGTTTTTCAGTTCTATCTGACCATATTTATCGCTTTCAATTGTATATCCAATCACCGGATAAATTGACTGGCTCATTGCTTCCACCACAATGTTAACTGTTGAAGGCAGCGAGTTTTTTATTTCATTAATTCGTTCATTTAACTGAGTTTTAGCAAGATTTATGTCCACATTCCAATTAAAATAAGCATCTATTGTACAACTTCCTCGGTTTGTGCTGCTCCTAACGGTTGTAATTCCGTTAACTCTTTTAATTGCTACTTCAAGAGGCTTGGTAACAGTTATCATCATTTTGTCGACGGGTTGCTCTCCGTTATCTGCAATTATGGTTATTTTTGGGAAGGTCACATCGGGGAAAAGCGATGTTTGCATTTTTGTGTAAGAATAGATTCCCCAAAGGAGAAAAGCCAAAAGAACAAACAAGATTGGTTTAAGGAAGACCCTGTATAAGCTTTTATTGTTCATTGCTTAATGTTTTAATGACCTTAACATTAGCTGTATCACCTAATCCGTAATTGCCGGAAGAGAGAAATAAATCAGTATCCTTAAATAGCGGCATTTTAATCTGAACATTATCCTTTTCAATGATTCCAGTCGTAACTGGCACTTTAACTGCAGTGGAATCATTTATAAGTTTCATAACCCAGAAATTCTGCATGGTTTCATCGGCAAGAATTGATGATTTTGGAAGACTAACAGCCTTGTCAACAGTCTCTTTTATAATCCTGACTTTCGCAATTAGATTTTCCGGAAGGCTGAGGGATTCAGTCAGCTTTACGATAAACCGTTCAGTTTGCGAACTGCTTTCCATTGAAGGGAACCGTGATTTGATTATTCCATTTACTGAATGACCGTCAGGGAGAACAATTTCACACCTGGTATTAAGTTTTATAGAGCTGGAAAGTTCGTACGGTATATCGAGAATAAATACAAAACTTCCGGGAACGGCTATCTGGCAAAGCTGGTCTCCCTCGGCCACATAATCCCCTTTTGGATGCTCAATGGATGAGATAAGACCTGCAACAGCAGCGTTGACATTTACTATGCCTTTGAATTTAAGACTACTTACTGAATCATTCATGATGGCCGATGCTTCTTTCGTCTTAATTGTGAATAACAATCTGCTATTTTCAACAGCATCTCCCTGGCCTATATGCATACTTTCAATATATCCGGTAACTGGCGCTTTGACGGCAGCTTTAAATAAAAATGCCGATGTTGCACTTAAATCAATATAACTCGACATCCTTCCGTTATGTAATTGAGATACTGCTGCCGGTACGGCTGTTGGTGTAGCTTTCTCTGAATTGTTGACTATCTGATGGCATCCGGTAATAAAAATTAAGCCCAGGATACCTGTACATAAGCATTTTAATATTATTCGGTTCATAATGAAAATTATTGATTCCAGTAATTAATTTCTGTAATGATCTGAAGCATTTTGAGTTGATATTGGTTAACACTTCTTTTAATCGTAATGTAGTTTTTTAGAGTAGTCACATAATCTGTTATAGAGATATCCCCCATATTAATCAGGCTTTTCTGCTGTTTAATAACAGATTCTTCGAGATCAAGTTGCTCATTTACTTGCGGAATTATTTCTTCAGTCATCTTCAACTCCTTATAGAGTTGTTGAAGTTGCTGACTGAACTGCTGTTTAAAAAATCCTGAATAATTTGTTCGACTGTTCTCAGCAATTTTTAACTTTTCATACTTCAATTTTCGTTGCTGTCCGTCATATATTGGAATTGAAAGATTTATTCCCACACTGAAACCTATATTTTTTGGTATTTCACGAGGAATATTGTTCACTACTCCGGCATCGGAAAACCAGTTTACAGAAGGCTTGTAGTTTCGGTCAATTAGAAGTTTTTCGTTTTGGATTCTCAAACTATCAACGACAAACCTGGAAAAGAATGGTGACTTAGCTTCATTCACATTGGAATTCAGCTTAATATCAGGTAAAACCAATTGTTCATAATCTGTTTCAGGCAATCCACAAAGAATATGTAAAGAGGAGACTTCTTTCTGGTATTGTATAATTAAATCATTAACCAGAAGTTCTTGTCCTTTAAGTTCAACTAAAAACGAAGAGTAATCGACCTGCCGGTATAATCCTTTTTCAACCAGATGAACAAGTATTTTCTCCTGCTCTCTTGATGACTTAAGTAATTCCATGTTAAAAGTAAGGTCATTTGAAACAGAACAGGCAGCCAGATATTGTAGTGAAATAGCTCTTCGTAAATCATTTTCAGAAATTTTATATGAAACTCTGAGTGATTGATTCTGTATCGCCGATTTTGAATACAAAGCATCAATGGTTTTTTTGTTGAAGATGCGCTGTGTAACATAAGCCTGTGATGATATGTTACTGATGTTTGTAATTACTTCGCTATATCCCACACCATTCATAACTGGTGCATAATACAATAATCCGTTAAAGCTCACCTGTGGTTTTTGGCCTGCTTTAAGAAGAAGACTGTCAATCGTGTTTGAATTCACCTGGTTGTCTATATCCTTTAATAGCGGACTATAAACAAGACCCTGATTAATGAAAAAATCCAGATCCCGTTGCTGAGCATTCAGGACTCCAGATATAATCAGTAACAGGATTGAAGCACAATAAGTTTTCAATTTATAAAAATTAAATTTGGGGTTGTATAATAAAACAATGAAGCTCACTTTTGATATATCTGATATCCAGGTTACTGGTCTCGCAAATTTTCTTTGCAATTGCTAATCCCAGGCCAAATGATTTTGAATTACCGCGGGAGAACCGGTTAAAAATATCATTATCGGTTAATGAATTTTCCTCACCTGAATTACATATTTTAAGATACTCTCTATTGATAAAGATATGAATACTGCCATTAAGGAAATTATGGTTTGCTGCGTTGGAAAACAAGTTGTTTATCAAAATGCCAGCAAGTTGTTCATTTATCCCATGCACAAAATCCTGTTCAATTTTTAGAGTGATTTCCAGCTTTTTTGATTCAAAGAGAATTGAAAATTCCTGAATTTTTTGAGATATAAGCTCTTTAAATGAAATGGCATTATCAGGATTAAACTGCCTGTTTTCAAGCTTAGTAAGTAGTATAAGACTATTATTCAAGGTCGAAAGTTTTTTAACAGCACTTATAGAAGATGCTACTTTTCGAAAAGTTTCTTCTTTCAGGTCTTCCTGCAGAATTTCTTCCAGGTTAAGCAAGACAATTGAAAGCGGGGTTTGAATTTCATGAGAGGCATTTTCTGTAAATTCTTTAAGCAGGGTGTAGTCGGACTTCAATTTATCAGTAAAATCCGTAATTACTTTGTTTAGTCGTTCAAACTCTTCCGTGTCTGAATGTTTTAATGAGATACCTTTATTTATGCGGAAGCTGAAATTTTCTATTACCTTCAGATTATGTTCAAAATCGGCCCATACTATTCTGTTCATTATTTTTGTTATTAAATACGAGATGATGAATGCAAATAGTAACAAAATGAACAGGGTCATTGCTAATGCTAATACCAGGTCCTCATGTTCAAAAGAAAACTGGCGGATTTTAATCAGGTAATAAATATTATTTATAACAATCGTATTCGAATATTCCAGGAAAACTTCATTTTCTTTTTCCAGTTCGTTATAGATTATAACTTCATTGAACGAAGGTTTTACCAATGTGCGTTCGTCAGTCTTTGTCACTTCAATTAGTGGGAGAAAATTGGGTAATGTGCCGGTATCCCTGATCTGCTTTTCGATAAGATATTCTTTCGATAAAAGATTCTCTTCAGACCCTCGCAGGATAATTAGATGTAAAATAAAATATCCGCCAATCGTAACTCCCATCAGGGTGATGGAAAAGAGGATTAAGTAATTACGGTTTATTCTTGTTAAAAATTTCATTTATCAGTAAATTTATATCCCATGCCATATATAGTTTTTATGTAGTCGTTGCCCCCGGCAATTCTTATCTTTCTCCGTATATTATTTAAATGGGTATAAATAAAGTCGAAGCTGTCAGACAGATCAATGTTGTCTTCCCAAAGATGTTCGGCAATAGCTTCTTTTGTTAAAACTCTGTTTTTGTTAATAATAAAAAACAACAGAAGATCATATTCTTTTTTTGTTAAGGTGACTTCCTTTTCATAAATAGTAATAGTCTTAC